>JBAVKA010000472.1:0-2794 GCA_049688075.1 Gammaproteobacteria bacterium | reverse complement strand
TCAGCACGGCAGAGACCACGCCCAGCGCATTGTTGACCGACTTCGGTGCCATACCCCGCGCCGTTTCGTGATCGACAAAGCTTTTGAGCGTGCCGTCATGCACCTGCTCCAAAGGGAGCGGGCCGATGGTCGGCAGTAGCTGGTCCAGATGCATCGCTGCAGTATCGGCAGAGGGCTTGTGGGCGATGTCTTCGAGATAGCGCATGGCGGCTTGCTCGAAGCTGTAAACACCCGCGGCCTTCCGCCGGGCTTCCTCCTCGACTTCCGCCAGACGGCGGATCAGGATTGCTTGCGCCTCAGCGCGGCCAGCTTGTCCCGTGCTTTCACGGAGCCAGCCGCCTTGGGCGTGTTTACACCGTTTTTCAATGTGCCAGATGCCGCCTTTTTGGCGGAGCCCCGGCATACGGTTACGTTTCGACATAGGTCGTCCTCCAGTCTGAAGGCCTTCGGACGACGCCCGTTGCGGGCGATATACTGACTCGCCCAGGCGTCGAGTTCAAGCCGGTCAAAGGCGATGGATTGCGGTCCCAACGGGACTTCCGTCAGGCCGGACCGAACTTCGGCGTTGAATTTGTTACGGTCCATGCCGAGATAGCCCGGCGCGTCGCGCAGCCGGATCAGCCGCGGCAGCAGCTGCAGGCGCACCGCCGCGAGCTCTTCCAGCCCGTTTTTGCGCTCCGATTCCATACTGACCAGAATGCCAGAGCGTCCCGGAGCCCATACTTGCGCCGTCCTTGTGCCATTCAGGACATGAGGAAAGCCGGTCCGAAAGGACCGGCTTTCCGGCAGGGATGCCGCTAGAAGCCCGGCGGCTTCGGGCGTGGGGCGGCCTGGCGCTGCGCCATGACACGCTGGATGTTCTCCAGGCTGGTGAGTGCCGCACGGCGCTCCTTCGTGCCGGGTGGGGGGAAAGCCTTCCCCCTGGGCGCAACCGTCAGGGTGTTTGCGCCGCACCCCCTTCTGCGGGGACACCCCGCAACGCCCCGGCAGGATTTGTGAGCGCTGGCAGTCGTTTAGCCGGGAATAAAGGGAGCTTGATGGTTCTGCACCTGTTGATGAATGATATATAAAACTATATCAATTATTAATAAAGATCTGCGAATATAGATCAGTTATTGAGTTTTGGTCCGTAAAATGATATATTAATACATATCATATAGTGTCGATGATATAGAAAAGAGTATCAATATGAGCTACGCGACCGAACATATAGGCAGTACCATCAAGGCCGCCCGCGAGGGCAGGGGGCTGAGTCAGCGCGCCCTGAGTAAGAAGGCGGGCGTGCCGCAAAGCCATATCTCGAAGATCGAGAACGGCGCTGTCGATCTCCGGGTTTCCAGCCTGGTGGAGTTGGGGCGTGTCCTTGATCTGGAGTTGATGCTCGTGCCGCGCAAGGCTACCCCTGCCGTTCAATCGATTATACGGACCAGCGCCGAAAGCGAGTCCGTGCGCCCGGCCTATAGCCTGGATGAGGACGATCATGGCTGATGTCACCATCCTCGATGTCCTGCATTATGGCGTGCCGATTGGCACGCTGACCCGCGTGAGCGGCGACCGCACGCTCTTTGCCTTCAACGAAGATTATATCGCCGATGACAACCGGCCCGTGCTCGGGCTTGGCTTCAAGGACCAGCTTGGTGGCTTGATAACAGAGTTCAAGCCGACCCAGACCAGCGTGATGCCGTTCTTTTCCAATCTGCTTCCGGAAGGGCATATGCGGACCTACCTGGCTGAACGCGCCGGCGTGAATCCGGCGCGTGATTTCTTCCTGCTCTGGGTGCTGGGAAGTGATCTGCCAGGGGCCATCACCATCCGGCCAGCCGATGGCGAAGCATGGCCTTCCGATACCGATGATGACGCCAATGAAGATCATGACCGGCATGAGAATGCGCTGCGCTTTTCACTCGCGGGTGTGCAGCTCAAATTCTCGGCCATTGATGAAGCGCGTGGCGGACTGAGCATTCCGGCCAAGGGCGTCGGCGGTTCGTGGATCGTCAAGCTGCCCTCGCGTGAGTTCGCGGGCGTGCCCGAAAACGAATATTCCATGATGACGCTGGCCCGGCTTATCGGTATGGACGTGCCCGCGCTTCATCTTGTTGATGTTGACGCGATCAGGAACCTTCCCGAAGGCATTGGCGTTCTGGAAGGGCGGGCGCTCGCCATTCAGCGCTTTGACAGGCTGGATGATGGAAGCGCCGTTCACATCGAAGACTTCGCGCAGGTCTTCGGTGTGTATCCTCGCGAGAAATACAACAAAGCCAGTGCGCGTAATATTGCAAGCGTCATTGGCATTGAAGGCAGCGATGATGACATTGCCGAGTTTATCCGGCGGCTGACCTTCAACACGCTGATCGGCAATGCCGACATGCACCTGAAAAACTGGTCGTTGATCTACCCTGACCGGCAGCACGCGGCGCTCGCTCCCGCCTATGATTTTGTATCGACGATACCCTACATTCCCGATAGCAAGGCGGCGCTGAAATTCAGCCGCACCAAGCGCTTTGATGAATTTTCCGAAGATGAGCTCTCGCATCTTGCCGCCAAAGCCCTGTTGCCGGAAAAGCTGGTCCTCGATACCGCCCGTGAAACCGTTGCCTTGTTCCATCAGCACTGGCGCGCCGAGAAGGCCAATCTGCCGCTCACGGATGAAGTCATTCAGGCCGTTGAGACTCATTTGAAGACGATACCGATAGCATAACCGCATCGCTTCGTTCACGGGTTTGAAGGCATGGCCGCGTAAAGCCATGCTGTAACGATATCGATTTTTCCCTGATTGTGCGCGGGGCCCTTCCGG
>JBAVKA010000471.1:0-1625 GCA_049688075.1 Gammaproteobacteria bacterium | reverse complement strand
TCAGCAGGACATGGCCAACGATGCGGCCATTCAGTTCGGCGACCAGCGAGAGCTCACGATTATAGCAAGATGACGCCCGCAAGGCACTGATCAAGCGCGCTTCGGCCTCTCCACCAAAGGCGCTGATATGGACGACATCGATGGCGCGAACGTCTTCCGGGGATTCGGGCCTGACAGTAATCGTATGCATTACTCACTCCATTTCCTGGCGATTGAAAAACGGTTCTGAAAGCGCCGGCACCGGATCCTGGTGAAATCTGAATTTTATCCATTTCAGACACTTGCATGCTATCAGGAATCGTCCGCAGGGAAAACCTCCGCTGCAGGTGAAACCGCAGGCAGGCACCTGTGACCATAGGCCGCGTGCTTAAGAGTTTGTCCTGATTGCCGAAAGACTGTGAGTCGGGGTCTATGCCAGGAAGAGACATCATACGTCTTCCTCCGCTGGCATTTCATGTACCTGCTGAAGTCATGCGAGGTTACACGGTGAACGAGGTAGAGATTCTTCGCCTTGTCATAATTGAGCAAACCGGAGTCAAGGCTGATTCACACGCATTGACACAGCGCGATGCCGGCTTTCCCTTTCGTTCTGACTCGGTCCACGAGCCGGATCGCCTGAAGGAAGAAATGACAACTGCACACGTCTCCACGTCAATCCCCGATTCCGGTCGGGATCGTGTCCGGATACGATCAGTCGAGCACATGAGAAACCAGACCATCGGCAAGTTTCGGCTCGAACCAGGTGGATTTGGGCGGCATCACTTCACCGGCATCAGCCACGGCCATAAGATCTTCCATGCGGGTCGGATACAGGGCAAAGGCGACTTGCATCTCACTGCTGTCCACGCGTCGTTCCAGTTCTTCGAGTCCCCTGATGCCGCCGACGAAATCAATTCGCTTGTCACGTCGTGGATCTGTGATACCCAGTATGGGTGCAAGCAGGTTATCCGCCAGCAGGCTGACGTCGAGACGACCCACGGGATCATTCGGGATACTGTCCTGGTCTATGTTCAGGCGATACCACTGCCCTCCCAAATACATGCCGAACTCGGCCGGTGCGCTCGGGCGACAAGCGCTTTTGCAGGGACTCACGCTGAAATAACCACCCAGACTGGCGAGAAATGTTTCCGGTGTCATACCGTTGAGATCCCGCACCACACGATTGTAGTCGAGAATCTTCATCTGGTTGTGAGGGAAGATCACCGCCAGGAAATACCCCGTACTGCCGGCATCACCCGACCCGATCCCGCGGCGACTGGCGGCCACCCTGGAGGCAGCGGCGGAACGATGATGGCCATCGGCACTATAGAGGGCATCCATGGCGTCGAAGGCCCGGGTGATCGCATCGATTTGTCCGGTGTCGCGTACTACCCAGAGGCTGTGGCCGATACCGTCATCGGCAATCAGATCAACATCTGGCTGCGCTCCAGCGACGGCCTCAAGCAGTCTGTCGACTTGCGGACGGGAAGGGTAGGCAAGCAACACCGGCCCGGTTTGCGCATTGAGCGCCTCGATCTGCCTGACCCTGTCATCTTCCTTGTCGGGGCGGGTGAATTCATGCTTACGTATCCGGTTACTGTCGTAATCATCGACGGAGGCAACGGCAACCAGCCCGGTTTGCCGGT
>JBAVKA010000470.1:0-4567 GCA_049688075.1 Gammaproteobacteria bacterium | reverse complement strand
GCGTCCTCATTGCCTGAAGACGTTGACCATATGGGCTACGTTGTCCTTGTAGTCCATGTTGCCGCAATGTCCGCCGGTGGGATAGATTTTGGCGCGGTCACCGAATACGCGCGGGAAGAAATCGATCTCCCCGGGTTCCAGGATGATGTCATCGGCGTTGGTCATGACCTCGATCTTCTTGCTGTTGTGCAGATAATCCTCGATGGTGGTGAGACTCATCTCATCGATCATCTGCCGACGCGTCATGGACGGGTCCTGGGCATGGTAGTAGGGATAGAAATAGGCATGGAAGTAATCCGTGAAGCCGACGCGCATGCTCACCTTGGCATACACCCCGGGGGAACTGTTTTTGGTGAAGGTGACATTCCTGGGTTTGACGAATCCGTAATTGGTCATGAGATCCGAGGTAAACACCAGGTTGGCGGAAGAGATGCGGAACGAAACGCCGATCAACGCGGCCAGTTCTTCATTGTTGGGATTCACAGCATCGAAGGCCTGGTACAGGAACTCTTCGTCGAACTCCACCGATTTGGAGCGTTCGTAGACCCTGCCGACCTGGGTTACCAGCTTGTTGTAGAACAACGCGAAATTGTCAACCCCGCCAGGAATGTTCTCCAGCATGCGATCCAGCAGCGAGATGGAGTTGTAGAGGCGTACCGGTGGATTGATCAGCAGCGCCTTTTTGAAGCGGAACACCTGCTTCTGCTCGTCCAGCAGGGTCACGAAGGCGGTGTTGAAGCCGCCCAGGCTGTATCCCGTGATATAGAAGTCCGTTACTTCTATCTTGTCCTTCAAAGTATCCCAGATGCGTTCCATCGCGCGGTACAGGTCTTCGGCATCCTTGAAGGCATGCCCGGGCACGCCCGTCGAGGAAGCGGATACGATGAAGTTGGGATAGGTAGGCGAGGACAGGGACACGACATGGAACCCGGCCTGGTAAAATGCCCGCGCCATGTTCTGGTTCTTGGCGCTGTTATAGGGGGAACCGGTACCGGCGATGAGAAACACCAGCGGGGCCGGACCCTTTTGCGCCACATAGGAGTAGCGCATTTCCGACTCATACCACAGATAGTCCGGCACCTGACGATCCGGGAAAATCGTGATGCTGCGATTCTTGACCGGTATCGTCTTGGGCAGCTCCGCCATATACTTCGGAGGAGTGCCCACGACCGTGGCGATCCACTTGTTGTCGATGGGGTAGCCATAGGGCTCATCCGCATCGACCCACCCCGTCACCAGCCAGAGGGCAATCAGGAACAAACTGAGGATTCTTTTCATCGATATCACTTTATTAAAGCATGCCGCCAAAGTCGGCAGCGCGCAGCAGTCTACCGGAATATTGTTTGCTTGTCATGCGCGGATAATCGCCGCCAGCAACCGGTACTGCAGGCGCAATCCCCTGTCGGACTGCCCGGTGTATGCGGCGGGTTCCCGACAGGTGACTTCCCCGGTACGCGGATGGAAGCCACACCCTTCGCACCAGTCCAGTGCACTCCGTCTTCAGACTGAGGCAGTCGCGTTACTGCAATGGTGCAGGCAAATGAACCGCATTCTCAACAAATCGCTGCATATAACGAACACTGCCGCCATTCGTTCATACTGACCGGATCGGAATCCTCGAGGTAGCCCTGCTGCATCGTCTGATCAGGGCGGTTACCTCCCGGCATAAATCAGCAGGGATAATCCGAAACTGAGCCACATCCCGACCGCAGCGATCCCGGGATCGATTTTATCCGGCAAGAGAACGACAACTTTTTCCGCAGCCGCAGAGCGCCCTCGCTCAGCGTGTGCGCCGCGGAAGGCATGCGCATCCAGCTTGACACCGCAACGCGGCAAGGCGAGCCGTATCGACGTCAGCTGACCGCGGGAGTCCGGATCGCACCACGGCCGAACGGCTGCCGGGGTTCAGGCAAGGTTCGCCGGTACCTGTTCCGGCGAGATGACATGCAGGTGCAGCCGCTCATCCATTCCGTGAAGACGCTCGAAGTTCTCCCGCAGGGAGGGTCCCATCACATCGGCGCTGGTCGTGGCGATGACGAGGCGGAAACGGTTGAACCCTCGCGCTTCGCGCAATCGCCGGCCTTTCAGCAGCAAATTGCCGAGCATGCGATGCAGGGTATCCGGATCGTCGCTGCGCACCACCAGAATCAGCAACTTCTCTCCCACACTGATCAGCCGGCCCTGTGGCCAGACCCCGAATTCTTCCGGGACATCTTCCACCCCGATGCGGCGAAAAACCGCAGCCGGGCACTGACAACCGAGTTCCTGTCGCACGAAACGCTCGATGGCGTTGTGTGTGATGGTTTTCATAGGGTCCACTCGCCTCCCCTCAATACACAGGCCGGCGCCCCGCCGCGGGCCATGTCGACGCGGCCAGGTGATTAATCCCGTTTCCCCCGGAATACGAGCCTGCGGGTGATACGGAATAATGCGGGCGGTGAAGTCTTCCACCGCTCGCCCGGTGCGGACGGTCGGGGATAGACAAAGCCGTTCACCGCCTGTGCGGGAAGTTCGCTGTATCCATGTCAACGAAGTTCAGGGACCTGGCGGGAGTCCGGCACGTTGAACCGCCACTCGTGACTCTCTGCCTGCAGGTTCCCGCATCACGGACCGGAGAATGGGAGTCCTCCAACGACACGCTGATCTTCCGGGCTGTTGCGCTGTCCAGCATGACTGAAGTCCGGCAGGCCGGCAGACTCATCAGCTCCGGCAGGATGACCCATCATGCGGGACTGCGCCATCGCCGCACCAAGCTGTTCCACCTCCATGCTGATCGCAGCAAGGATTTTGGCATTTTTCTGTACATCCCAGATGAGAATCCCTCCAGCCACCGATCCCAGCAGCATCGCAAAGACGGCTGCCATCATCGTCCAGTTGAGGCGCTGATCCTGGCTATGCACCTGCGACTGGATTTCCTGGACCGTATGCAAATACAACTGGTGTTCCAGATCCAGCTTCTGTTCCTGCGTACTTATCCGGCCAACCATTGTCTCCAGACGTGTCGAGGTGTCCGCCAGCGACGTCTCGATTGCCATGACCTGCTGCGAGGTATCCGCCAGCGATGACTCGATCGCCATGACCTGCTTCAATGAGGTATGCCGCAATTCCTCAAGCCGGGTGTCGGTCGTATTCTGGCGGGTGATGGCAAGAGACAGTGAAGCCCCGAACTCCTTCTCCTGTTCCTGACTCCTGGCATGGAATACCCTGACCTGGTTGTCAACCATATCCAGACGCGACAGAGTATCAGCCAGGGATGCTTCAATCGATCTGACCCGTTCCAGCGACTGATGGCGTTCAGCCTGCAGTTCGACGATCCGCCGTTCCAGATCGGCCTGTTGTTTCGCCTGCCCGACCCTTGCGGACCCCGCCTCCTGACAAGCCGCTTCCAGGGTACTGATTTTCCGGATTTCCTCGTCTTCGGTCTGTTCGGATTCGGTCCGGAACCGGTCCAACTCCGCTGCCAGGTTCTGCTGTTCCTGAATCACAGACTTTATGTCGCCTTCGGGTCCAGGTGAACCCGGCGACGGGTGAGATCGCAGTCTGAATGCTTTGGCTATCCTGGCGCAGCTTCCCTGCCAGGCCTGTTTCAATGTATGCACCGGCTTGCCTTGTTATTATGGTGTTCCCGCAGCGTCGATCCACAGACGAGAATATCCCGCACCAACATGCTGACGGCAACGGCCGCTGCCGTGGGGTGGTCATTCCAGTATATACGCATCATCCGCATTTCTTTTCAAGAAGCTTACCCATGGAGACTGATTCTCAGCCGCCGTCAGGACCAGGCGATGATCTCATGTTGTTGCTGTTCCATAACATCTCCAGACCCACCACCCGATCCAGTTCGCTGGATTTGGCCGTCAGCTCCAGGACGGGAATACAGGCGCGTCGCTCGCGTAACCGGCTACAGACCTCGAGTCCGTCAAGCACCGCAAGTTCGGCAATAGCGTGGTTGTCCTCGATGATCAATACGCGGCGCGACATGCTTTTACCTCGTGTGACACCCGCTCCCGTAGAACGGGCGTAGTATTCAAATGTTCACAAAAGACTCACGCCACTCGTTTCGAGTATTGTCCTGTGCACCCGGATTGCCCGTGTAAAGATTTAATCTCTTTGGTTCAAATGGATAGCTGTCATACCTTGAAAAAAATGCACGTCTGTTTCCATCTGGATAACTATATACTAATATTTATCCATACGGGTGCGGGATCAAACCGGAGATTGATTTTCCGACTGTGTTCGGGATTGCGGCACTCCTCCGCGCGTTTTCCCACGGCTCTCTCAATCGGGTAATGAATCATGTCAAATACGCCTATGAGCATACTGCTGGAAGAAGCGCTGGAAGCCGGCGACATCGCCGTCTGCGTCAAGGATGCACAGAGAAATATTCTCATGCAGAACGAGCGCTGCCGGCAGATTTGCGGTAATCATCTCGGTCGGGCGTGTGAACAGGGCTGTATGGAGTTATTCGCCAGGGACCGGTTTCAGCAGTGGAAGGACTGGGGTATGCGTGTCTACAGGAACAGTCTGATCAACGGCAGCTTCAACGACGTGACGCTGCTATGCAGCA
>JBAVKA010000469.1:0-4930 GCA_049688075.1 Gammaproteobacteria bacterium | reverse complement strand
TTTACGCCGTGTTTTATGCGGGTACGAGTGCAGTGTTCAAACGCCCGGCGCACTCCCGCAACATTTTTGGCAGGGTCTGTTTAGCCGCCGCTATGTTCTTTTAATGGTAAACACCGCTTTCAATCTTGACAAAACGCGACCAGCTATACACTATCCTGTTATCCTAAGATTCGAGTGATTCAGGAGTTTTTTGGGCAGATGCACCCGCTCTCTGTTCTGGACCTCGACGCTGTCAGGGTTGCAGGGCTTGCCTGGGGGAAGAAATATTCACCTGTATATGCCTGGCATTATCTCCACAACATGGTCCTCTCCAGGAAGAGGGAGGTGACGTAATGATAGAAAATCACTAACTGCCAGATAAGTTCATAACACACAATAAACCCGAAAAATCATTTGTTACAACAAGGTCTGAAGTACCTGCCTGACAGCAACGGATCATGGGGAACGGCGCTTTTATTTCGACAACCAGGCACATGCAGGGCGAGGCGATAAACATCTGGCCTGATACCAGCCCGGAACATCAGCTAACGGTAGCTTTCAGTCTGCCTGGCGAACAATGAATGAATAAGTCCCTGAATATCCGGAGGAGTACTTTGATGAACCGATTCTACAAATGGCTGTCGATGATGATGATCACGGCAGCAGTTGCCTTACCGACTGCAAGCCTTGCCACCAACGGCATGTTCCTGATCGGCCAAGGAACCAAGTCGCGCGGGGCGGGAGGCGTCGCAATCGCCATGCCGCAGGACGCCGTTGCCGGGGCTGTTAATCCCGCAAGCATCGGTTTTGTCGGAACCCGTCTTGACGCCGGTATGGATGTGTTCATGCCCAAAGCCTCGGCCGAACTTGGCGGGCTGAAGGTTGACAGCAGTGCCGATCTTTACGCCTTTCCGGCGGGAGCAATTGTCTACAAGTTCAATCGCAAACTGTCCTTCGGCTTCTCCGCCATACCGGCGGGAGGCGGCGGCAGTCGTTACAACACCAACCTGTACAATAATCTGACGGGCTCTGACACCAAGCAGACCCTGGGCGTCAACCTCGCCATCCTGCAGATGGCGCCAACGGTTTCTTATCAAATCAACAAGCAGAACACCATCGGTTTTTCGCCTGTGTTCAGCATCCAGCAATTCCGCGCCTTTGGTCTCGATTATTTCTCGAACTTCACCAGCACCGGCCTTACTACCGACAAACTGACCAATAACGGCAATGACTACTCCTACGGCGCGGGCGCGCGCTTCGGCTGGATGGGTGAATTCTTTGACAAGAAGCTGTCGCTCGGCGCGGTCTACACTTCCCGCATTTATATGTCTAGATTCAAGGATTATGAAGACCTGTTTGCCGAGCAGGGCGACCTGGACACGCCGGCGAATTTCGGCGTCGGTATCGCCTACAAGTTCACGCCAAAACTCACCGTGGGCTTTGACGTGACCCGCACCCTTTATTCGGATGTTAACTCCATCGGCAACAAAACCGTCAAGGTAAGCGGCTCACCTTTCCCCGAGAGCCAGCAGAAGAATGCCCTGGGACAGGATGATGGCCTCGGCTTCGAATGGCGCGACCAGACAGTTTTCAAAATTGGCGCGCTCTATGACTACAACAGCGAGTGGACTTTCCGCGCCGGCTGGAACTACGGCAAGAGTCCGATGCGCGAGATCACAAACCCCGACAATCCCAACCTTGTCAATGCCAGAGGCCCGCTGCTCTTCGGAGTCGTCGCGCCCGCGGTGGTCCAGAACCATCTAACCCTGGGCACGACCTACAGCCCCAGCAAACAGATTGAGTGGAGTTTCTCCTACATACACGCCTTCGAGCATGAGGAGGAGGGTCCCACGCTGATCGGCAATACCGCGACATTGAAAATGTACCAGAATTCATTCGGGGTAAGCTTCGGGTACAAGCTCTGATGGATATTTCATGTATATAACAGTCGCGTTTACTTCGGCACCGACATACTTGTAAAGCAAGACTGCATATTAAGTGCTACGAAGATGTAGAGGTCGTCTCCCATGTTTCAACTCGATTTCACTCGCCTAGCGTAATCTGGCGAGAACACCAAGGAGACGGCGCATTCTTAATGCCGCTCTGGTAGCAGTGATAACCTCACCCCGACTGGCGTGCAGGTCATGCCGGTTTGCCCGTTCTGATCTGTTTGGGTTACTCCTTCTTGGGACGTACCGCGGCAAATCCACACAATCATGTCGTTCTACCTGAAACGGTTACACTCAGTTATACTGAATATGAATCGCTGGCAATGGAATTGGCGTTCGAGCCAAAACATCCCGCCACCCGCTGCCAGAAACTGATGGGAAATTGAACCGTCCAGCCTCTCATTGACACAGCACGTTTCAGCCGTCACCTCATGGTTTCATTCCATTGATTGGCAAGGAAACTAAACGATTGATCCAGAGTGAAACGACTTATGGTGACCGGGTAACCGCACTGGGGAATATCGAGATTCATAATGATGACTAAATCAATGACTGTATTATTGATTGTAATTCTGACATTCATATCGTCAGAGGTCACCCAGGCTGATAAGGAACCCGCAACGGATAACACCTACAGAATTCAACCCGGAGATGTCCTCGAAGTTTCCGTCTGGAGAGAAGAAGACCTTGTGAAGCAGGTCCTGGTCAGGCCCGATGGCGGCATGTCGTTTCCCCTGGTGGGCGATATTCAGGCTGCGGGGAAATCGGTTGCGGATCTACAGACACTGATTACCGAACGGCTCACGAAATATATTCCTGACCCGGTTGTAACCGTGTCTACCCTGAAACTGGACGGCAACAAGGTGTACGTGATCGGCAAGGTGGCCCGACCGGGAGAGATCCTGGCCAACCGTTACATGGATGTTGTGCAGGCACTGAGCGTGGCGGGCGGCATGACGCCCTACGCGGCCGACAACAAGATCACAGTGCTGCGGCGGGAGAACGGGAAACAGAAATCTATTCCATTTCGCTACGGGGATATCGAGAAAGGCGAGGACCTGGAACAGAACATCATTCTGCGGAGCGGGGATGTGGTAGTCGTGCCGTGAGCCGTGAGAAGTGAAGAGTGAGAAAAGATAATTTAATAGCCACGGAAGCACACGGAATTACACGGAAAAGAATTAAAATAAACAACTATTAAACAATCACTTCAGCAGAAAATGCTTCTCCTCCGCCGGGATGGAATTTCAGTATAATCTAGTTTTTCTGTCCTGCATGCATTTTCACCATCCGGTTTTTCTAAACTCCCAGGGAAGAGCTGAATTTTCCTCTCTTATTGCTGCATGGATCGGCTTCCGGACAAGAATTCATCGAACTGATGCGCATCACGTATATTCGAAGTCTGTCACTGATATTGCTGGTGGGGTTGTCGTTACCGCTTTCTGCGGCACAATGGTCGGCGGAGCCGACGCTTTCACTGCGATCTGGTTACAACGACAATATACGCTTGACCACAGGCGATCATGATTCGGTGTGGGAAACGGCGCTTACGCCTGCCGTCAAATTTGGCGTATCGAAGGAGAACCAGGGGCTGTTCGGCAACGCGGATGTCTCGATCCGGCGCTTCTATGGGGGCAGTGGCGCCAACAGCAGCAGCCTGCTGGACCGGGAGGATTATCACTTCAAGGTCAACTCCTATCATCGTACCGAGCGCAATGATTTCGGGGCCAACATCGAGGTAACCCAGGACAGCACTCTGGACACCGAGCTGACCCAGACCGGCCAGGTGATTGAAAATCGCGCCACCCGTTTGAGCACCATTTTGAATCCCAGTTGGACGAGAATGCTCAATGAAAAAACCCGGCTGGACCTGGAATACCAATTCAACCGGGTCGAGTATTCCGATGAGATCGGCCAGAACAATCTGGTCAATTATGATTACAATACTGTCTCCGCCGCACTGGTACGCAATTTCACACCACTCACTCAAGGGACGCTCTCAACATCATTCAACCGTTACAAACCGGAGACCGGTCTTAACTCCGATACCTACGCGCTCCAGGCCGGCCTTACCAGGCAGCACAGCGAAACCCTGTCGACCTCATGGCTGGCGGGCTGGCGTAATACCAGGTCTGATACCCTGGTGCCTACAGGGGTTTGCGTTCCGGACGACAGCGCCAGCTTCCCGAAATGTCCTCCTGGTCCTCCTGTCAATTTCCCCGTTCAAACGGGAACTAACACGGACGAGACCAGTAACACTGGTGCAACCTACGCCGTGAGCATCACCAAGACGCTGGAAAGAGGCAAAATAGGTGCCTCACTCACACGCATTGCCACCCCAAGCGGCGAGGGCGAGCTCCTCGATACGACCCGGCTGGCGCTCACCGGGGAGCACAGATTCACGGAGCTCCTTGGTTCCAGCCTGACGGTTGAATACTACGAGCGGGATACCATTGTGAATGCCTCGGGCACGGGAAATTTCGATACAAACACCCGAAACTATTTCAGGATACGACCCAGCATCACCTGGCAATGGCAGCGGGAGTGGCTGCTCTCCGGTCAATACCAGTATGCCGAGAGTGAAAATACCAATGGCAATACCGCCACACAGAATGCTGTCTATTTGACGCTTACCTACCGACCGACTAAGATATTCACTTCTCGTTAAGCCCTAATTTTCAAGGTATTTTCTGGTTGGCCAGGAATGCCGCCACGCCACCGGATGATGGACTAGACACGCATGAATGAACTTGCACTGGAACAGACACTGGATCTCAATGAGTACCTCGCCGCCTTCCGCCGCCGGCGAGGCATGATCGTACTGATCGCCGGAACCGTATTCATCCTGGGACTCATCACCGCCTTTGTCTGGCCACCGACCTATGCCTCATCCGCTACCATCCTGATCGAGGAGCAGGAAATTCCGTCTGAACTGGTCCAGTCCACCGTCACCAGCTATGCCTCGGAGCGAATCCAGGTTATCAGTCAGCGTGTGATGACCC
>JBAVKA010000468.1:0-6051 GCA_049688075.1 Gammaproteobacteria bacterium | reverse complement strand
AGCGCGTAGAAGCGCCGGATACGTGACTCACCGGTGTAGCGGTCGATGTCCAGCACGCAGACATAGGCCCCGAACGGGAAGGTGAAGTTCGGTGGATCGTAGTAGTTCTCCGCCTCGAGCCCCATCTCCATGTCCTCGGGCACATTGTTGTAGGCCGCCCAGGCGATCTCTTTCATGGTCTTTTCCTGCCCCGGCACGCCCTTCACCTTGAAGCGGTCCATGTCCCACTCCAGGTCATCTTCGCTCACCTCCAGCAGGTGGGCCGCGATCCGGCGCGCCTTGTCACGGATCTTGCGCGCGGCGACCGCCGCGGCCGCGCCGCCGACGGGCGTGCTGCGCGAGCCATAGGTGCCCAGGCCGTACGGGGCGGTGTCGGTGTCGCCCTCCTCGATCTGGATATTTTCAGACGGGATGCCCAGCTCGGTGGCGATGATCTGGGCGTAGGTGGTCAGGTGACCCTGGCCCTGCGTCATGGTGCCGAGGCGTGCGATGGCGCTGCCCGTGGGATGGACACGGATCTCGCAGCTGTCGAACATACCGACGCCGAGAATGTCGCAGGCCTTGGCGGGGCCGGCGCCGAGGATCTCCGTGAAGGTGGCGATACCGATGCCCATCAACTCGCCGCGCGCCTGCTTTTCCGCCTGCTCCCGGCGCAGGCCCTCGTAATCCACCGCCTTCAGCACCTTCTCGAGCGCGGTGTGGTAGTCGCCGCTGTCGTACTGCCAGCCGAAGGCGGAGGTGTAGGGGAACTGCTCCTTTTTGATGAAGTTGCGCCGGCGGATCTCGGCCTTGTCGATGCCGAGTTTCTGCGCCAGGATGTCGATCATGCGCTCGATGAGGTAGACCGCCTCGGTGACGCGCACCGAACAGCGGTAGGCGACGCCACCCGGTGGTTTGTTGGTGAACACTCCGTCGACCTTGAGATAGGCGGTCGGGATGTCGTAGGAGCCGGTGCAAATCGACACCAGTCCGGCGGGCCACTTGGTCGGCTGTACATGGGAATTGAACGCGCCGTGATCGGCCAGGATGTTCACGCGCATAGCCGTGATACGGCCGTCCCGGTCCGCCGCCAGTTCGCCTGTGCAGTGGTAGTCGCGCGCGAACGAGGTGGTCGACAGGTTCTCGATCCGGTCCTCGATCCACTTGACCGGCCGCCCGAGTACGATCGAGCCCACGATGGCGACCACATAGCCCGGGTAGACGGGTATCTTGTTGCCGAACCCGCCGCCGATGTCGTGCGAGATCACCCGCACCTTGCTTTCGGGCAACCCCGAGAGCAGCGAGATCACCGTGCGATAGATGTGCGGTGCCTGCGAGGTGATGTGAACCGTGAGATCGCCCTTTACCTTGTCGAAGGAGGCTACGCAGCCGCAGGTCTCGATCGGACAGGGATGGACCCTGGGGTTCAGCATCTCCTGCTTCACCGTGACGGCGGCCGATTCGAAGACCTGATCCGTCGCCGCCTTGTCGCCCGCCTCCCAGGTGAAGATGTGGTTGTCGTGGATGCGCTTGCCCTGTCCTGCCTCGTCCTTGCCGATGAGGTCCTCACGTATGACCGGCGCATCGGCATCCATCGCCCTGTGGGGATCGACGATCACCGGCAGTTCCTCGTACTCGACCTCCACCAGTTCCACGGCATCGGCGGCGATGTAGCGGTCGTCCGCGATCACCATGGCGACTTCCTGATTCTGAAATACCACCTTCTCGTCGGCCAGCACCGCCTGCACGTCGCCGGCGAGGGTCGGCATCCAGTGCAGCTTCAGTGGCTTCAGGTCGTCTGCGGTGAGCACAGCAAGCACCCCGGGCAGCGCCAGGGCCCTGTCCTTGTTGATGGACTTGATGCGGGCGTGGGCATAGGGGCTGCGTACCATGTCACCGAACAGCATCCCCGGCAGCTTGATATCGTCCACATAGGTGCCCTGGCCCCGGATCAGCCGCGGGTCCTCCTTGCGTTTGCGGGCGCATCCGACGCCGCCGATCTGCGCCTCGCGTTCGATGACTTCTGCTGTCGCTGCCATGGCACTAGCCCTCTTGCGTGGATTGCAGTTTCCTGGCGGCGTACTGCACCGACTTGATGATGTTCTGATAGCCCGTACACCGGCACAGGTTGCCCGCCATGCCCCAGCGGATCTCCGCCTCGGTCGGGTTCGGGTTCTCCTGCAGCAGGCGGTAGGCGCGCATCATCATGCCTGGGGTGCAAAAACCGCACTGCAGGCCGTGCTCCTGCATGAAGCCCTCCTGCACGGGATGCAGTTCGCCATTCTTCGCCAGACCCTCGACGGTCATGACCTCGCTGCCCTGGGCCTGTACCGCCAGGAGGGTGCAGGATTTGACCGAGACACCGTCGAGATCCACCGTGCAGGCGCCGCAGTGGCTGGTCTCGCAACCGATGTGGGAGCCGGTCTGCCCCAGCTGCTCGCGCAGCACATGGATCAGCAGTTCGCGCGGTTCCACCAGCGTCTCGACCGGACGTCCGTTCAGGGTGAAAGCAAGCTGTTGTCGGCTCATGGCGAAGTCCCCTGTGCCCGTTGCAGCGCCAGGTGAATCGCCCGCCGTGTCATTTCCCCGGCCATGTGCGTGCGGTACTCGACATCGCCCCGCAAGTCCTCGGCCGGATCACAGATGCCCATGGCCTGCACGGCGGCCTGCTCGATGAGTGTCTCGTCGATGACCTGGCCGGTCAGTACGCGCTCCGCGGCGTCAGCCCTGAGCGGTGTGGGCGCCACGTTGGTCAGTGCGATGCCCGCCTTGCGGCAGTGCGTGCCGTCGAACTGCAGGACCACTGCGGCGGCGGCCGTGGCGTAATCACCGGTCTTGCGCTTGAGCTTGCAGTAGGCCTGGCCGGTGCCCGGCGGCGGGGTCGGAATGCGGATTTCAATCAGCAGTTCATCCGCTTCCCGCTGCGTGAGATAGGTGCCCTGATAGAAGCCGTTGGCCGCGACCACCCGCTCACCGCCGGGGCCACGCAGGACCAGCGAGGCATCGAGCGCCATCATGACCGCAGGATGATCATTGCTCGGATCGCCGTTGGCGACGTCGCCGCCCAGTGTGCCGCGATTGCGCACCTGGGGATCGGCGATCAGTCGCGCCGCCTCGGGGATCAAGGGGCACTTCTCGTTCAGCAGGGCCGAGGCGATCAGTTCGCTCTCGGTGGTCATCGCCCCGATATGGATGACGCCCTGCGTCTCCCGGATGCCGCGCAGTTCCGGGATCCGGTTGATATCGATGAGATGGGCAGGCTCAGCGAAGCGCAGCTTCATCATCGGCAGCAGGCTGTGGCCGCCGGCGAGCACCGAGGCATCCTCGCCGTACTGCCCCAGCAGGGTTATCGCTTCCTCCACGCTCGCCGGCGCGTGGTAGTCAAAGTGGCCTGGTATCATGGAACCCGTCTCCTTCCCTGTATTTACAGTGGGATTTCCGCGGTCGAGTGTTACGGCGTGCCCTCCCGATCCTCATATAACTATAGCTGTGTATGGCAAACTCACAAGCCGCGGCAGTATCGGGCGCTGCCTGTCTGGATTCTTCGGGAAGGGGTGGGTTATGCTTCCCGGGTACCGACACTCGCACCGGTTGCCATGCCCCGGTACCGAAGTGAGCCGGCAGTGTGGCTCTGCGGTTCCGGATTGTGAAGGGTTGGCAGACGACACGACATGTTCACGCCATGACTGGGACGTTTGTCATACGGCGCCAGACCGGTTTACCGGATCATCCAGATGGAACGCATAACGACAAGGCAGGATCCCAGTGACTGAACAGTGTGCCGAGATCGACACTATTGCGGAACGCTACGGCTGCGTTCCGACCGCGCTCCTGCAGATCCTCGTGGAGGCTCAGGAGATCGAGGGCTGGCTGACCCCGGCGACGCTCACCCGGGTGGCGAAGCGGCTCGGGTTACCGCGTGCGCGTGTCGTCGGCGTGGCCGGCTTCTACAGTTTCCTGCACATAAAGCGTGCCGGTCGTTACCGGGTATTGTTCTCAGACAGCATCACCGATCGCATGGTCGGCAATCTCGAACTGCTCGATCGCCTGTGCAGCAGTCTATGGGTGGAGCGCGGCAAGCTCTCCGAAGACGGCCTCGTCCTGGTGGATACCACGTCCTGCACCGGCATGTGTGACCAGGGCCCCGCCATCCTGGTGAACGGCCGCGCCATCCCGCGCATCACCCCGGAACGGGTCGATGAGCTGGCTGAGTTGATCCGCAACCGCCGGCCCGTTGAGGACTGGCCCGCCGGGCTCTTCGCGATCGAGGACAATATCCATCGCAGGGATATCCTGCTCGGCTCGGACCTCCCGCCAGGGGCGGCCATCCGGGGCGCCATCAGCCGGGGGGCGAGCGCGACGCTGGAGGAGATCAAGGGATCGAACCTGCGCGGACGGGGCGGCGCGGGCTATACCACCGGACTTAAATGGGAGGCCTGTCGGAGCGCTCCGGGTGAGACGCGTTATGTCGTCTGCAACGCCGATGAGGGCGAGCCTGGCACCTTCAAGGACCGGGTGCTGTTATCGCACTACGCGGACCTGGTGTTCGAGGGCATGACCGTCTGCGCCAGTGTCATCGGCGCCCGCCAGGGGTTCCTCTACCTGCGCGGCGAATACCGTCATCTGCTCGCCCCCCTGCGGGACGTCCTGGCCCGGCGCCGCAACGCCGGACTGCTCGGCGCCGGCATTTGTGGCCAGGCGGATTTCTGCTTCGACATCGACATTCACCTCGGCGCCGGCGCCTATGTCTGCGGCGAGGAATCCGCCCTCATCGAATCACTCGAAGGAAAACGCGGCGTTCCGCGCAATCGTCCACCGTATCCGGTCACCCACGGCTATTTGCAGCAGCCGACCACGGTCAACAACGTCGAGACCTTCTGCGCCGCGGCCCTGATAGCGCTGCAGGGCGGTGAGTGGTATCGCGGCATTGGTACGGCAAAGTCCTCGGGCACCAAGGTGCTGTCGGTCTCCGGAGACTGCGCGCGCCCCGGCATCTATGAAGTCCCGTTCGGTGTGACGGTGCGCCAGGTGCTGGAAGACTGCGGGGCGGAGCGGACCCAGGCGGTGCAGATCAGCGGTCCCTCGGGAACCTGTATCGATGAGACCGAGTTCGATCGGCGCATTGGCTTCGAGGACCTGCAGACCGCGGGAGCCTTCATGGTGTTCGACGATTCACGTGACCTGTTCGAGGTGGCCCGTAATTTCACGCATTTCTTCGCGCACGAGAGCTGCGGCTTTTGCACGCCCTGCCGGGTGGGCACCACACTGCTGTGCCATGTCATGGACAAGATCCATGGCGGCAAGGGCTCCCAGTACGACCTGAACCGGATTTTCCGTCTCAACCAGCTGCTGCAGGCCTCGAGCCACTGCGGTCTCGGGCTTACCGCCTGCAATCCCCTGGTGGACACTATCAAGCGGTTCCGTCCCGCCTACGAGCGTCGTCTCGAGTCCCTCGAATTCGAACCCGCGTTCGACCTGGACGGCGCACTCGCGCAGGCGCGGGAGATGACCGGGCGGGATGATGCCGGCGCACATCTGGGAGGTGACGAATGAACGGGGAGATAAAACCGTGCGAGACGTTTCTGCTCGACGGCGAGGAAGTGCCCTTCGCACCAGGGCAGACGGTGATCCAGGCCGCGCTCGCCGCCGGACACTACATTCCCCATCTGTGCTACCACCCTGAGTTCAAGCCGCACGGCAGCTGCAAGGTCTGCACCGTCGAGGTCGAGGGCCGGACCGCCGCCGCCTGCACCATGCCCGTCCGGGCGGGCATGGAGGTGGCAAGCCACACCGAGGAACTCAACGAAAAGCGCCAGACGCTGGTGCAGATGCTGTTCGTCGAGGGCAACCATTTCTGCCCGTCGTGCGAGAAGAGCGGCAATTGCCTGTTACAGGCGGTGGCCTACGATCTCGGCATGCTGTCCTCGGAACTCGACTACCTGTTCCCCAACCGTCCGGTCGATGCCTCGCACCCGGATATTCTGCTCGAGTTCAACCGCTGCATCCTGTGCGAGCTGTGCGTGCGCGCCTCAAGGGAAGTCGACGGCAAGCACGTATTCGCATTGTCGGGCC
>JBAVKA010000467.1:0-2397 GCA_049688075.1 Gammaproteobacteria bacterium | reverse complement strand
CTCCCGTCCCGGCAGCGCGCTGCCGGGACGTGTATTCCGGGATCTGTACAAGCAGGCCGTCCCCTTGAAGAACGGGGTGTTCCGATGTGGCGACCTGTTGATTTTGGCAGGTCGTGAAGGATGTGCGCGAGAATGCACGACTGCGCACAACTGATTCACGCAAAATCCACGCAATAGGAATTCTTAAACAGTGTGGAAGCAATAACATGGAGTCGAAAGGCTATTTTAGCCGGACAGACAGTAAGGCTTTTCGGCAAGGTTCGACCCGATGCATCGCTCGGCGATGATGCGCCCTAGTTCACGGTATGCGTCGAACTGCTTCCCGGAGAACCATTGATCCCCTGTAGTATCATGTGGAAATCGACATTTGCCATTCGCCGATGTGCCACATTGAACCTTCAAACCCTGAACATAGTCTTGAACAGGCTTGTTGTATTGGCCAAGGTTATCACGATCCAGGGATAGCTTCACGTAAACGACTTGTAGCGTTAAGTCATTATCTGGCTGACTATAAGGAAACCTGCCGATGTTTCCGTAAAATACGGGTGTAGATAAATAGGACGAACCAAAACAGTCTTTTGCCATCTCATTTTCGTTTCCGCATTCTGGTTTCGGCTTCAAGGTTCCGACAGCACGATTATTTGCGGCAATCTCATCAATTCGGGGAATGGTCAATTTGGCGCCTAATTCGTCTTCAACCGCCATTGCCAGTCGCCCGTAGTCATCGAATACGAGATTCGGATCGTAAGTCGCATCTACGACAATAATCCGTTCACAGAGCCGTTCTACGAGTGGGAAAACGCCCAGATTGTCAGCGGCACTACCATCTACCAACTCAATGTTCCTGCTGGCTTTGATAGAATTAAAAAAATTATCCTTCCCTATAATATTCAGCTGCTGCTGCATATTTTCAGGCACATCACTCATCACCGCGAATGGCGCTCCATAAAACACAGGATATTTCAATCCAAATCTCCCTGTGATCAGTTGCAGGGCAAAACGGAATTTAAACGTTGGAACGTCGGGTGCAGCACCGGAGATCGCGACAAGCTCCGCCATTTCGGCACCGAAGCTTAAATATTTATCATTGTAGCCATACCCTACAGAGCCTTGCCGAAACGGTGTAAATTCGAACACGGAATCCTTGAAAAAAACCTTGCCTGAAGCTGTGGTACGTTTCACATTCACCAGGTTATTGGCAGGAAAGGCTGCAGCGTTGATGACTGGTATCGGTATGGTTCCCGGGTTCTCCTCTATGAAAGGACGCAGGTCTGTGATTAAGAAAGGATTGGTACGAGTTAAAGATTTGTGGGGGAAAAATGTATCTTCGATCATTAATCCGTATGCAGTGCGTCCCATTTCAACCGAAGGGGTTTGTGTCGAGCCAAGTGAGACGATTGAGTTTGTGGCAGCCGCAAAAGGTCGCATGGTCATTGCAACTATAGCCCCACCAGCAAGCATACTGTTGTTAAACCATACTTTGTCTACCCGTTCCGTTAGACTTCCCACAAGCTCCGGATTGTGGGTAACTTGCCTGATTCCCGACGGGTGCGATTCGGTTTTCAATTGCCCATATAACCACCCAAGCGTATATGAACCTCCAGACACAGCAGATATAACATCCAGTTTGTCATCGTTGCCTGAAGCACTCAGGCCTTGCAGTACGCCTAGACTGAAAGCTGCAGATCGTATTCCGCCACCCGATAGGGCAAGGCATGTTTTTGGCAAATTTTCCGGCCATCCTCTGGCTGCTTTATCTATACCGTCCGGGCTCACATGTTTATTCAAATTATTGTGATAATACTTCCCCTCATATCTGCGATAGTAGTCAGTTAGCAAATAATTAGTGTGTGCTCTTAAGCCCGGCTCAATTCCGCACGGCCCGTTACCTGTGAGACCGATTAGCGGGCACTTGTACGCCACTTTTGAGAGTAGGATCAGGTCATTTTCAGGAACCGCATCCGGGTAGAAAACCGGCGAGACATTGACTGAATCGGGTAGAACGTACTCAAATACGGAATCGGGTCGAACTTCGCTATTCGTAGCAACACATCCGCCTGTAAAGGTCGAAACACACATTGAGGTTAATAATGAAATGCAACGATTGATCTGAATGCTATCTAGAAAGTGTATTCGCATTTCCATGCGTTGGTCCTCGTCTAGAGCACATCGTCCGAAAGTGTACCGCCGGGCGACGATGACATCTTGACCGTACTGGTCATACACAACCGGGCTGGGCAGGTCGGATTAAAAGTAACGATCAAATAATTTTTTTCTTTTCGTGTGTATTGATCCGGGTCCGGCAGCAGAATCCTGATATATCTATAGCATTTAATGAGTTTAATTGGAATTCGCTGGACGTAAGCGCAAAAAACGGCCTGTTTATGGCGAATTGGT
>JBAVKA010000466.1:0-6550 GCA_049688075.1 Gammaproteobacteria bacterium | reverse complement strand
TCCAGTGCTGGACATCAGTCCACCGCGTCGAAGCGCGCGATGCATGCGCGCATCTCGCGCCTCACTTCCAGACACTGTGTTTGCGCTTTCGCGCTCGACTTCGCTCCCGGATTTTCTGGTGCATCTGTCGCTGCTTCAACCACGCTTTCCCATAGTGGGTACCGCGCCCGCCCGTGCAGCTGTGGTGCGGCGCGCCGCCCGGAGCCGCGGGGCCTTCGTCCGGCGCCGGGCTGGTGAGTCCCGTCAGGGCCGCGATCTGAAGCCCCGCGCCGACCTCCGGTGTCGCGAGCACGGCCAGGACGAATGCATCGAACAAGGAATCGAGCGTGAACACGTTGTAGACGGTCACGAAGATGAGCTGGCTGCGGAAGATGTCCTGGCCGGTGATGTTAAAGATCGCTTCGGTGTCGGGTTTAGCCTCGACGACGTGCGCAGTATCGACGCCCATCGCCGTAATCTGCAAGATGCAGTTGATCAGCTGCGTGATGTCCGTGCGCCTTGGATTCCGGTTCTTCCATCCCGTACCCGGGTTGAGACTCTTACCCGGGAGCGTTAAAACCCAATCGGCCGCTGCGAAGAAGGTCCGGGCCGACGTGAAACTGATGTCAAAATAATTGGTCGCGGTGGGTGATGAGATTTGGGCGAAGCTGTACACACCGTAACTCAGGTCGTTCGCCCAGCGCATAACACCCCACCAGCGTCCGAGAGCGACGAACGCCTGCTGGATCGTGGTGAGCGTCGCCTCCTCGTCCAGCTTCTCGGTCGACTTTACCACCCATACGGCGCCCAATAGCTCCTGCATCGCCGTGTCGACGGCGATGCGGGCATAGTTCCACAGCGTTGTGTCGACACCACTCCCGAGCTCGCCGTCGGCCAGCGACAAGCTCCCCTGGAGGTCATCGACCTTGCTGATACTCTTCCCTTCTTTCAGGTAGACCGCCACCCAGGCGATTACCGCGATCGGGAAGAACACCGCTTCTTCAGACGACAGCGAGAGCTTCGAGTCGGCAGCAGTACCGATGCCGAAAAGCTTGAGCAGATCGGCGAGGGCCGCGGTGTCGATTGTGAGGTACGCGTCCGACGAGATCAGCTCGTGGGCGAGCGTCGGCCCGTCCCTGGCGATCTGGTCCACGAGCGAGAACATGTCGTCGAGGAGCTCCGTGGCGATGCCCTCGACCAGCCTACCGAGCTGCTCGCCGATATCCTTGTAGGCAGTCTGCGGGTTGGCGAGATCGGCGGCGATGTCCTGGACCATCTGTTCGGCCACGTCCACGCCAAGTTGCTCCCCGGCCTGCACGAGGCTCGAGGCCAGGTTATCGATGTCCGTGATAGCATCCTGGGCGGCGCTCTCATCGAGACCGAAGCTGAACGGCAGCGGCGGGTCGATCTCTTTGAGGATCTTGGAAATGAGCGACATCACCTTGTTCAGGATCTTCTTCGTCAGCGGGTTGCTCAGGACCCCGTCCACGATGGTGCCGACGATCTCCTGGGCGACGTTGCTGCTGTCCACCGCACCGAATGCCTCATTCACGGCGTTGTTCGCACCCAGGTATTGCCCGCCGATCGAGGCCGAGCTGAACGTGTCCGGGATCGAAGGCAGCGAGATGCTGCCCCCGCCGTCGAAGAGTTCCTTGAAGAAGTCGCGCATGCTTCTGTACAGCGAAAGGATATCCCCGAAGTGCAGGAACAGCGAGATCAGCGCGATCAGGATCTCGATGAAGCGGAAGATGAAGCTCATCTCGACGATGGTCACGAGCACGTTCACGACGACGCTGGCGTACTCCTCGACGGTGGTGACGACCTGCTTGAGATCATCCTCCACGCCGTTCACCTGCTTCATGATCTCCCTGTCGACCGTCACCGTGATGCCGTCCACGGCCGACACGATGGTCACGGCGCCGCTGCCGAGCTCATTGTAGACGTCGCCCTCCACGTTCTGGAGCCAGTGCAGCGCATCGTGCAGGGCGTGCGAGAGCGAGCCCCAGAGACTGCCGAGTTGTTCCGCGAGCTGGGGCGCGGGCGCAGAACGCATTGTCGTGACGCTTCCGGCGGAATAGCCGAACGCGGTCGTGACTGTGTCACGCTCGCTATCGGAGGGGACGGCGGTCACGGCGTAGAGCGGGTCGATCGCGCCGTTCGCGTTCGCTGCGCCCAGGCTGAGCTGTCCGGTGGCCGAGATCAGGTTCTGCCCCGAACTGTTCATGTAATCGGCGACCGAAGACAGGTTCGCCGTGGACGGCGAGTAGCCGCCCTTGGTCTGCCAGGGATCGTCGGCGTTGCTCTGCGCCAGCGTGCCGTCCGCGCCGCCCGAGACGTAAACGGTCGTGTCGGCGAGCGGTATGTTGTCGCCGAGCAGGCTCGAGGCCGGCGCGCCGTTGCCCATGCGCTGTTGCGCCTGGAGCGCCAGGTTCACCGACTGCCACGCGAATTCCGTCTCGGCCGTAGAACTCAGCATCGCCGCATCGCTGCCGGACGGCTGCAGTGCACTTATGTCGACCAGCCGGACGTACAGCACCTGGGAGAACACATCGGCCTTGACCAGCAGGTTCAAGTGACCCGATCCCGGGTCGGGCGCCGCCATGAACGAGGTGTAGCGGTCGACGTCGTAGTAGAAGTTGTTGGTGTCGTCGACCACCGTGGTGGGCGAATCGGCCTGGACCTCGATCAGGAGATTCTCGTTGCCCGCGGCGAGGAGCGAGACGGACTTGCCGTAGGCGTTGGCCGGTGTGACGGTCGCCTGGTAGTGGTCGCCGGTCTCCTGTAGCCCCGGTCCCTGGGGGTCGATCTGCGTGGCGATGAGGCGCTGGCGCCAGGCGCGGGTCACGGGCTCCTGGAACACCGCGTAGGCGGCGAAGGTGTTGTCGCTCCCCTGCGCGCGCTGGACGGCAACGTGCTCGCTGTCGAGCGAGAAGCGGTTCAGGGCATAGGCGGCCTGGTAGGTGCTGCCGAGCCACACGGCCTGAGAGGCGCTGGAGTCGTCGGTGCCGAAGGCAAGCGCCGCATCCGCGAGGAAATTGTAGACGTAGTTGAGTCCCGGGGCGGTTGCGTCGACCCAGGCCTGGAGCAGTTGCAGGTTCGAGATCGGCGATGTGCTCGTCGGGAGCGGCTGCGGCGAGGCCGACCACGAAGTCCGGGGCTCGCCGCCTGCCGTGAACTGGGCATAGATCGGTGGCTTATAGGGCGTGTCGGCCGGCTCGTAGCCGCGCTGGCGCATCAGGAACAGGTTGCCGTCCGCGTCGGTCGCCATGAAGCGGAAGGCGCCGAACTTGTTCGTCCCGCCGCTCAGGCCGGTGATAGACCCGAGACCGGCCGCATCCGGAAACGTGAGCGGGAATAACCCGCCCGGAAAGAACGCCGTGGGGCCCTTGACCTCGTCCGGCGGCCCCTCCTTAATGATACCGAACAGACAGACACCGCGGCTCCCGAAACTCGCCAGCTTGATGTGATACCAGTTGCCGTCGACGATGGTGGTGTGCAGACCCTTCACACTGCGGAGGGTCGAGTAGTCGAGCGAGAACTCGCCGCCGCTCGTGGTCGAGGCGGAAATCGTGGTCTGCCGGTGCCCGAAGTTGTTGTCGAGCTCGTTCAGCCGCCCCTGGAAGGTCGCGTCGTTGAACGGGTCGATGGGCTGGTCGAGCGCGATGTTCCCGGCCGTGTTGATCGTGTAGAGGTGGTAGGTGACGTCAAGGCTCGGTGCCGTCTCGCTCCCGGCCAGGACGACGTTGACGAGGGAGCCTCTGTCGGTGGCGGTGGGGTCGTAGTCGATGTGGACGACGCGGAGATCCGCGCGAAGATCCCCCGACGCGCCGGCGGGCAGGGGTACCCAGGTGGCCAGGAAGCCGACCTCGCCCTCCGGCGGGGGATCCTGGAGCGTGACGATGCCGATGCCGTTCGAGTAATAGAGTATCAGGTGCTCGGCCTGTTGCGCCTGGTCGTACTCCGGGGCACCGTTGTCGGAAGGCGACTGCCAGGCGCTGCCGGACAGCGTATCCGCAAAGCTGTATGTGGCCGCGGACGGGAAGGTTTGGAAGATGGACCAGGGTTTCCAGCTGACGGGATACTCGGGCTGCTGATCGTAGGGCGCGGACACCGAAGTGGAGCCGTAGCCGAGCAGGATCAATCGGTCCTCGAACGCCGGGCCGTCGACGTAGATCATGTACTTCGCCGAGTTGACCTGGTTGCCCTCCGCATCCGTGCTGAACCGGTTGGTGGTACCTCCCGTGAGTGCGAGCACGGAGAGTTGAGAGAA
Organism: Gammaproteobacteria bacterium; assembly: GCA_049688075.1. Taxonomy (GTDB): domain Bacteria; phylum Pseudomonadota; class Gammaproteobacteria; order UBA9214; family UBA9214; genus CAVQCA01. The sequence continues at coordinate 2,301 of JBAVKA010000466.1, read as the reverse complement.
GTCCCCCGTCGCTGTGCTGAGCAGAACATCGCGAATCAGGCCGTCGGTGCGCGCTCCGTCGCCGCGGGCCGCGAAGGGATGGCGGTAGTGTACGAGCTCCGCTGCCCCGGAGACGGGGTCCTGTTCGAGCTGGACCAGCTCCGGCAGACCGTAGTGGTACTGGTTGTCGAGGAACTGGAGTTCGTCGGGTTCGTCGTTCAGCAGGGTGCTCTGGATGCGGGATCGCGCACGGAACCCCTCGATCACGGCGTGCTTGCCGGACTGGTCGGACGCGACCACGGGCTGCGCGTAGATCGAGTCCTGGAACAGCTCGGTGCCGGTGATGAGCTGGGACGCCACGCCGACCGACGCCTGCTCGGCGTCGGTGAGGCCGACATCGCCAGGGCAGACCTTGAGTTCGCGATACCTGCGGGCCCAGATCGTCGGCGGAATGCCGGCCATCACGAGGGCACTCATGGCCGCGAGCGTCGAGGCCTTGAGGAACGCGCGGCGACTCATGACGATATCGAAGGCAGCGAGTTCCTTCGCCTCGATCACCGGGTTGCGGATCAGGGACTTGAGCCGGGCGGCGAGCCGTGCTCGCAGTTCGAGGATATGCTTGGGCGTCATAACAGGACCTCCCTCGAGGCGCATCGCCGCCGAGCCTGGTACCCTGGGGTACGAAGAATGGATTACATAATGTCAGTCAGGTGCAACCGGACCGGCGATCATGGGCACGCCCCCTGGCGGAAAACGATCTGGACGGCACCTCTGGACCCGTTCGGAGAATTCGCCGGACGGCTGCGCGAGCAGTTCTGGGTAGAAGCGAAAGCGAAGCTGCCCCCGCCCCCGCCACCACCCGAGACACAGTCCGTCGAGCCATCGCCCTCGGAGCCACCGCCGCCACCACCATAGCCGCCGCCACCACCACCACCGCCGGCGTCATCTCCCGGATGGCCGCCGCTACCGCCCGAGGCGGAAATATTGGCCGACGCGGCAGTCTGGTTAAAAAAACCTGTGCTCGGATTGTTGTGACCACCACCCGCGCCACCGAGCAGCGCAAAGCCTTCTCCACCCATCGCCGGGTTGCCGCTGCTGTTGACCGCGCCACCGGCACCGATAGAGTCTCCTCCTCCGCCGGAGCCACTGAAGTTGTGATCGCGCCGCTCGCCGCCCTTCACGCCGGCGGCAAAGGCATCATTGCCTGGCGACGAGATCGCCTCACCACCGTCTCCGCCGGAACCGCCCAACACGTCCAGATCACTCAAGGTGACGTTCGAGTAGCAGGCGCTCGATGTTCCCCGTCCGCCACCGCCACCGCCACCACCGCCTGCCACGAGCAGCGTAGCGAAGAAAACGGGTGTTTGTTCCGTCAGATCGTTGATAGCCACGATCGTAGCCGTGCCACCATCGCCGCCGGCGTTGGCCGCGGGCCCGCCGCCGTTGACCCCGAGGTAATAGTAGATGTCGGACGTCCCAAGGAAATGCATCAGGTCATCGACCGTGGTCGTAACCTGGGCGTAGCCTCCCGCCGCGCCGCTACCGCCGTTACTGGTGTTACCCGGTCCGCCGCCGCCCCCCCAGGCCTCGATCCAGACGACCGTATCAGCTGTGACCTGCGCATCGTTGATCTGCTCGATGATCGCGCTCAGATCGACCGCGCTGCCACTGGTCAAGGTACAGGTGTAGCTCAGGGTGTCCTGGTCGAACGAGGGGGTGCTCGCGCAACCGCCGGTTGTGGTAGCCAGGCCGAAGGTTTCCTCGAGCTGTCCCCGGATGGCGCCGCGAAGCGTCGCTGGTCCACCTGCGGTGCGGCAGGATTCATCGGCTTCTGCACGCTCGAATGCCCTGTCGAACTGTTCGTCGCAATGTTCGATTCTGGCGTCGGTAAGCTCGTCCCCTTTCAGGTTGGCTAGTTTCGCGGCCTGCACGAGGCATTCGGCATAAGTGCCGGCGGCTTGCAGCTTCGCGTTCTCGCAGCGCGTCGTCGAATCGATTGCGCCCGCCCGGCTGGGCCATGTGGTGTGTTGCGTGACCCGCACGAGGCACCTGGCATAGGCGACCGCACCTTGCAGCTTCGCGTGCGCGCAGATCGTTTCCCGCTCGTTTGCTACCGCCAGGCTGACTCCTAAGGACATCAACATAACCCCGATTGCTTTGCCTGGACTGAAACGCATGCAGGACCTCCTTATCTTCTAATCTTGTTCTTCTCTAATATTGCCCCCTCCGAGACAGTTACGTTTCAGAGGCGAATTGCAAGCATCGGAACACCAGTTTTCGCACCTGTCTACCTCGGAGGAAGAAAGGTGCGATTGCATTGAA
>JBAVKA010000465.1:0-5114 GCA_049688075.1 Gammaproteobacteria bacterium | reverse complement strand
GCTTCGCATTGTTGACCTTCACGGCGACTGCAAAGGAATCGAAGGTCTTTTTGAAGTCTTCAGCGGACACGCCCTGGCTGGCGAAAAAGGCCTGCATCGCCGCCTCATCCCCGAATTTCTGGTTATTTTCATGAATGGCCTCAAACAGCGCCTCGTGCGTCTTGTCTAGCACGCCGAGTATCTCGGCGGTGAAATACGCCTTTGCCAGCAGTTCCCAGTCCGGCCTGAATACCACCGGCAGGCGTATAAAGACGACATCATCGGGTTTGGCTTTCAGCCATTCCTCGAGTTCCGCTTCCATATGAAAACAGTGCGGACATGCATACGAGAACATCTCCACCACCTCGATCTTTCCGGGTGCGGAAGTTGGCTGGGGTGAGGCGAGGGGTTTGTATTGCTCGCCTTCCACAAAGACCGCCGCGGCCCAGGCGGTTGAAATGACGAAGGGTAGGAGAAAAGCTGACAGCCATTTGGTCGTGATCTTCATTGGCAACTCCGGAATGATGAGTTCTACTGGTCCCGGCCGGATTCACAAGGGAATTCCGCCTTGAGGAAATATAGTAACGCGCTGACAAGCTCAGTGGGTAACAAAGAGCGTTCGCCTTGACAGGTTCGTCTGAACCGAATTGCATGAGGGAAAAACAGTACCGCCCCTTACGGGGCGGGCAGGGAAATTCACCTGGCCTAGTGCAGTCCCTGGATGTAGGAGGCGACGGCTCGAATTTCGCGATCCGTCATCCTCGACGCCAGAATCTGCATCATCTTCTTGGCATTTTCATTATGACGCTGCCCGCTGGCGAAACCGCGCAGCTGATTTTCGACGTACTGGGCATTCTGGCCACGCAATGCCGGGTAATTGGAGGCAGGATTCCCTGCCCCGTTCGGACCGTGACAACCCATGCAGGGCGCCACGCCACTGGAGGCATTACCGCTGCGGTAGATTTTCTGTCCAAATTCCACCAGTGAAGGGTCCGCAGCGCCGATTTTCACCTTCTGGCTGGAATAGTAGGCCGCGAGATCTTCGCGATCCTGTTCGGTGAGATTCGAAGCCATGCCTTTCATGGTCTCGTTGACTCGCTCGCCGTCCTTGAAATAGGCCAGCTGCTTGACGAGATAGCCTTGATGCTGGCCTGCCAACTTCGGCCACTCAGGGTTTACGCTGTTGCCGTCAGCGCCATGACAGGCCGCGCAACTGGCGGATTTTTCCTTCCCGGCCGCCGGGTCACCCGCTGCCCGGGACGTGCCGTACGATAAGCATATCGTTAATAATCCAAGTGTTACAACAATCCAATTCTTCATGTCAGACCTACTCCTGTCTCCGCATAGACGCGGGTTCATGGCGGGTTGAATATACTGACTGTGGCTGGCACATGACCCGCCAACAGGACGGCAAAAAATGGGTCCCTTGTATACCAGCCAAATGACGGAGGGTCAACTACGGAAGACCGGCATTGCCCTCGGCAACTTGACGGATACGGGTTTCCATTGCGTCCGATCTCACGTCTAATGCGTCAAACTTTTTTGCGCGCAGGGTTATCTCGGCATGATTAAAAATCATTACCAGTGCACCTCCTTTCAACTCGGCACCCCGGACACCCGGCAGGCGCCGCCGGATATCGGGATGGAGGTCGCCTTCGCCGGTCGATCCAATTCAGGAAAGTCCAGTGCGCTGAATGTCATCGCCAATCAGAAGGGCCTGGCGCGTACCGGCAAGACCCCGGGGCGCACGCAGCATATCAACTTCTTCTGGGTGGATGACAATCGCCGGCTGGTCGATCTGCCAGGCTATGGCTATGCCAGGGTGCCAAAGGAAGTCAAGGCGCGCTGGCAGCGCGCTATCGAGCACTACCTGGAAACACGCCAGTCCCTTAGGGGCGTCATCCTGCTGATGGATATCCGGCATCCGCTGAAGGATTTCGACCGACAGGTACTCGCCTGGTCCCGTAACGCCGACCTGTCCCTCCATGTCCTGCTCACCAAAGCCGACAAACTCAAACGCGGTCCTGCCAAAGCGGTCCTGCTCAAGGTTCGCGGGGAAATCGCTGTACTGCATCCGGCGGCCACCGTGCAGCTCTTTTCCGCGTTGACTCCGACCGGGAGTGACGAGGCGCGCGTGATCCTGGACCACTGGCTGGAATTCCCCCCCGAGGATGCGTGAGAAGTATTTCGCACCATCTCACCTGGAGTTTGCTCTCCATCACATAAAAAAGAACCCCGGCAAGGGGGAGGAGCCGGGGTTTCAATAAACCCGGCAGTATTACCGGGTAGGAGGAATACCCGCTCAGGGAGGGAAGCGGGTGAGCACCATCGTGCTCGCTAAGTAGGACCGGGGTACACGGAAAAAGTTCACGGGGAATGCTAAATCGTATCGATATCGTCAACAACCGGGAATGGACGGATACACTCGATGGGCTTGTAGCCACTCCCCCACTCGATGCTGACAACTACCTATGGAATACCCCAGATATCAACTACGCACTATATATAAGTAATTAATCATTTTTAATCTAATTAATAACAATAGCTTATAAATATTCACTTGTTCTTGATAAGGTTACAATGCATGGATCTGTGCTTCCATCTGTCCATCGAGGCGGTTGGGGCCTTCGCCATCTCGCGGAATACCGCCCGCGAATGTGCGTTTACTCAGTGGGCTTCGTCCCAGTTTCTGCCCGAACCGATATCCACCACCAGCGGCACCCTGAGATCAGCCGCACCGACCATGGATTCCCTGACTTGCGTTCCCGCTTCCCCGATCTGTGACGCCGCCACCTCGAAGACCAGTTCATCATGCACCTGCATGATCATGGTGATATCCAGGTCGTGCTGGCCCTTGATCCATCCATGTAACCGGATCATGGCGCGCTTGATGATATCCGCCGCGGTTCCCTGCATGGGTGCATTGATCGCGGTGCGCTCCGCCGCCGCCCGGCGCTGCGCATTACCGGCCTTGATATCGGGAAGATACAGGCGCCGCCCGAAAACCGTTTCGACATACCCCTGCTCGCGTGCCTGGCGGCGGGTCGCCTCCATATAGACCAGGACGCCCGGGTAGCGGCTGAAATACAGATCGATGTATTCCTGCGCTGCACCCCGGGCGATACCCAGCTGTCGCGCCAGGCCGAAAGCGGACATGCCGTAGATCAGGCCGAAGTTGATGGCCTTGGCGGAGCGCCGCTGGTCAGAGGTAACCGCCTCCGGCGCAACACCGAAAACCTCGGCGGCGGTGGCGCGATGAATGTCCTCGCCGGCGGCAAAAGCCCTCAGCAGACCCTCATCCGCGGACAGGTGAGCCATGATGCGCAATTCGATCTGTGAATAATCGGCCGCAAGCAAGGCATAACCCGGACGAGCGATGAAGGCCTGGCGGATCCGCCTCCCCTCCTCGGTGCGTACCGGGATGTTCTGCAGGTTGGGATCGGACGATGACAACCGCCCGGTGGTGGCGACCGCCTGATGGTAAGAGGTGTGAACGCGTCCGCTGCGTGGATCGATCTGTTCCGGCAGCCGATCCGTATACGTCGATTTCAGCTTGTTGAGGGAGCGATATTCCAGGATCAGGCGCGGCAGCGGGTAATCGAGTGCCAGATCCTGCAGCACCGCCTCCGCTGTCGAGGGCGCGCCTTTCGGTGTTTTGGCAAGCACCGGCAAACGCAGCTTGTCATACAGGATCTCCTGAATCTGCTTGGGCGAACCCAGGTTGAACGGCTGCCCGGCTTCGCGGTGCGCCTCCTGTTCGATGGCGACAATGCGATGCGCCAGCTCCGTACTCTGCCGGGCCAGCATGGCGATATCGATGGCCACCCCTGCCTGCTCCATGTCGGAGAGTACCGTCACCAGTGGTAGCTCGATCTCGCGATAGATGTTCTCCAGTGCCGGCGACTCTGCGAGCATCGGCCACATGGCCTCGTGCAGGCGCAGGGTAATGTCCGCGTCCTCCGCGGCATACGGGGCGGCCTGCTCTAGCGGCACCTGATTGAAGTCCAGCTGGTTTGCCCCCTTGCCGGCCACATCCTCATAGGTGATGTTGGTGTGGCCGAGATATTTCAGCGCCACCGAATCCATGTCATGGCGTGTCGCCGTGCTGTCGAGCACGTAGGATTCCAGCATGGTGTCGAAACGGATGCCATCCAGGGTAATGCCATGGTTGGCCAGTACGTTGCGGTCATACTTGATGTGATGACCGACCTTGTAGCACTGCGGGTCTTCCAGCAGCGGGCGCAGTTGCGCGATCACGGTATCGCAATCCAGTTGCTCCGGGGCGCCTGGATAATCGTGCGCCAGAGGCACATAGGCGGCCTCGCCCGCCCTGACGGCGAATGACACGCCGACGATGCGGGCGGCCATGTAGTTGAGGCTGGTGGTTTCGGTATCGAATGCGAAGAGTTCCGCCGCCTGCAGCCGCGACAACCACGCGTCCAGCTGCGCTTGCGTAACGATCGTGGCGTAATCCGTCGGCGCGCAAGGCGCGGCATCTGCATGGACCGTCTCGTTCGGGCGGCCGGCATCCAGTTCAGCCAGCCAGCGCGAGAACTCCAGCCGCGTATACCAGTTCCGCAGCTGCCCGGCATTCGCATCGACAGGCTGCAGATCACGCGGTCCGACGTGCAGCTCGACCGCGCAGTGAATGGTCGCCAGCTGGCGCGACAGGGCCAGGGTATCGAGATTGGCGCGCAGGCTCTCGCCCACCTTGCCCTTGATGTCATCGGCCCGAGCCAGCAAATCGTCCAGGGAACCGTACTCGTTAAGCCACCTGGCGGCGGTCTTCGGCCCGACCCTGGGGATACCCGGAATGTTGTCCGAACTGTCCCCCATGAGCGCCAGTAAATCCACGATGCGCTCCGGAGGCACGCCGAATTTCTCGATCACCCCCTCGCGGTCGAGCACGCTGTGTGACATGGTGTTGACCAGGGTGACATGCGGGCCCACCAGCTGCGCCATGTCCTTGTCTCCGGTCGAGATCAGCGTCTCGATGCCCTCGGCAGCAGCCTGTCGGGCCAGCGTGCCGATGACATCATCCGCTTCCACGCCCGATACCTGCAGCAGCGGCAGGCCGAGCGCCTCTACCAGGGCATGCAGCGGTTCGACCTGCGCGGCCAGTTCATCCGGCATCG
>JBAVKA010000464.1:0-7621 GCA_049688075.1 Gammaproteobacteria bacterium | reverse complement strand
CCTGCAGCAGGCCGGCACGGACCCGGCGCTGATCGAAAAGGCCTATGACTGGATTGAACGGGCTGCAGAATCCGGTTCCGTGGAGGCCCAATACCAGCTGGCGATCCATTACCTGGATGCCGAACAGACAAGTGAACCGGTTCGCGGGCAAGGGCGGCGATGGCTGATTGCAGCAGCCGACGGCGGGCATGAACCGGCGCTGCGCAAGGTCATCACCGCATTCAAGGAACAGGCGTACGGAATGAAGCGCGACCTGCTGCGCTCCAGGGCCTACAGCGAGGCCTTGTTCAGGCAGCTCAAGGCCAGGGGCACCCTCGAGAATGAACCAGACTGGATGACGGCAAGCTGGGAATACAGCGACACCCTGAAACAGATCAAAAAAGAAGCCAGCCGCTACCTTCCGCAGGAGGAACTCCGGCAGCAAAGCGACGCCGGTGACCCGGCGGCCCGGTGCCACCTGGCGAAGGAATTGATGTCCACCCGCTTTGCCGAGGGCGTCGCCCTGATGACGGCCTCCGCCGCTGCCGGTTAACCACTCAGCATAAACAGCCCTGTCCTGGTCAGGCTCGCTGCTACACCCCTCTCCCGTGTCCGAGGTCTTGGGCCTGAGATCCGCAACCTCAGACCGAAGCCTACCAGACATTCGTCAGGATTAACCGATCATTCTCAAAATGGAAGTTAATGAGAAGCTATGGTCTGCCCCACTATTAGGTTTCCATCTTCCGCAGCCACTATTGTTTGAATTCAGTTTCATTTCAGTTGGCGGTGTCAGTCTATTGTAGAGGTTCACCATGCAAAATCTGGCAACATAGGATGCTGTTACCTGACACCCTTCGCGTAGGCTTCTATGTGGAGTGTTCTATAAGCGAAAATAGCTGACGAGAACCTGATAACACGAGTGCAGCGGTGATGAGTGCCTGTCACATGAATGACGATTACAGTAGCTACACTTGCTACGGTTTCCATGAGCATTCACTGCCCAATATCCGTGAAGAGCATGTCGAGGAAGGCATCTACGACGATGATAACTGCACAGAGCGCCATCGTGGTGGTGATGAAGTTGGTGCCAAATACCTCTGGCAGACAAAATGCCTCAGTCCCGGGGAAGGCGAAAATAACGCTCAGCGTCCCGACCTGAAGTGGTAAGAACGAAAGCATGATGATGACTAGAAACTCACAGCCATACTCACAGACAGCACGAATTGCAGGAGCCCAGTCATGACCGACCTTAAAACCTATTTCGTATGGGATGCCAGCGTCCGCTGGTTTCATTGGATCAATCTGCTGTGCATGCTCGGGCTGATTGCCGTGGGCGTAGCCATTCTCAACGACTCAGCGCTCGGCGTGACAAACGACGGCAAGATTCTGCTGAAGACCGTGCATGTCTGGATTGGTTATGTGTTTGTGCTGAATCTGCTGTGGCGTCTGGTCTGGGCCTTTATCGGCGGGGTGCATGCACGCTGGCGGGCGATCCTGCCAGGCGGGCGAGGCTATATGAACGATGTGCGCGGATACATTGCCGATTTCGTTGCCGGGCGGCCACGCCAGTACCTCGGCCATAATCCGCTAGGGCGCATCGCGGTTACCATCCTGCTGCTGTTGTTGCTGACACAGGCCGTCACGGGGCTGGTGCTGGCGGGTACGGACCTGTTCTATCCGCCCATCGGTGCGTGGATTGCCGACCGTATCGCCGCCCCGGGTGTCGATCCGGTAACGCTGGTGCCATACGCAAAGGAGATGTATGACCAGACCGCCTATGAGGCGATGCGCGCCTTCCGCAACCCCTTCATCACCATTCATGAATACAATTTCTTCGTGCTGCTCTTCTTCGCCGTGATTCATATCCTGGCGGTTGTCGTAACCGAACTGCGCGAAGGCGGCAATCTGATTTCCGCCATGTTCTCAGGCAAGAAGGTGCTAAGTGTGCCGCCAGCGGATCGGACGAAAGCCGAATAAGGTAGCAATCCGGCAAGTGCGGGGTGAATGCATGCACAAACACTATGCGAATAAACCTTGTAGCAAGCACCGTATTGGTTGATGCCTTCGCCTGGTACTGATCACATCCGTACCTGAATGTTGGCAGACCTGTTATCTCTATCTCGGATATTCATCTGAAGAAAGTGGCCGGCAGGAACCGACCCGTCGCCGTCTTCGCACCAACTTCTGAAATGTTTGAGAACCATACAAACCCGGACCTTCGATTTTAGCCAAGAAACTGGCACTATAGTCCAAGATGACACATCCATGAGAGGAGACAGGCTACGTTTAGTGCTATGCAGAATCGGTCTATTTGTCAGGCTAAGAAATTGAGGTCCGTATGAAATATTCCATGATTCTAGTTGTAGGTATTTTTCTCGCTCCCAGTATCTACGCAGAAGAAAATCCAGCCATCGAAGCTATGCAAGAATACTTGGAGTTCGCAGAATACTCTGAAGGCTCAATATCAACAGAACAACTGGCATCAATAGAGCCAGGTGAGGTTTTCTTTGTCGATACGAGGAACAAGGGCCAGTTCGAGGAGGGCCACATACCCGGCGCAGTGAATATTGAATGGCGTCAAATATTATCCCGACGCGCAGAAATCCCGACCGACAAGCCTGTTGTGCTTTATTGTGAAACTGGGCTCTTATCATCGAAAGCGCATTTTGCTCTGAAGGTAGCCGGGCGTGAAAATGTAATGGTGCTATGGGGTGGGTATTTGATGTGGAGTGCGCGGCAAAGTTTCGAAGAGGCCCAGAAATAGAATAAAGAGCCTAACGAATAAGGTTAGATCGTGAGAGCGAAGCGAACCACGATCTGAACCGTTTGTTGGACGGGCCCGGTTAGAAGTGATCTGCGGGTTATGAAAATAGCTTTTTGAGTTTCACCGGTTGGTGATGGCTGTTGAGACGTAGTTTGTTCGAGAGCCGGTGGATGGCAGCCGGCGTTGCGGTTGGGGGTGGGGAACAAGGGACGTTATGTATCGATTTCTCCTTCATCCAGGCCAAGTATGCCACTCGGCTTGATGGCGCCGAGGGCCGGATCATGCGGGTTTGCGGTGGCGTTTACATCGCCGGGGCCCCGGTGGCTGCATCGGTTGTGCGGTAACGCCCTGGATGCGACGGGGGGATTCGTGTTCGCACGATTTGCATTGCGCCGCCACAGCAGCGACAGGTCAGCGCGGGCCGTATTTTGTCCCACGCCGATGCCCGGTCGGGATTGAGCTTGAGCAGGTAGTGCAGCAGCCGGATCAGCCGCTTGCTGTTGGGGTGCAGGAAGCCGAAGTTACGTGCGCGCCGGAAGCCCTTCGGCAAGACATGGCGCAGCAGCAGCCACAGGAAGTCCGCACCTGGGAGGGTTCGGGTTTCCATTCGCCGGGTCTTGCTGTTTGCGTAGCGGAAGGTCACCTGGCCATCCCTGCAGGAGAGGATATCCTTCTCCCGGATCACGTCGCGGTAGAGGTAGAGCCCGAGATAGACCAGCGCCTTCTCGCCGCTGCCGACGGCCTTGCAATCCACGACCCACCGGTCGGGACCGCGCTGGGGCAACGCGAGTCCTGCCTGTGAGATCGCCTCCAGCGTTTTGGCCCGAAAGACCTTGGCGAGCGCCTTGTGGCTGAACAGGTAGACTGATGATTTGTTCTTTCCTGTCTTGGTTCGCCACAGGCGCTTATGGGCATCGAGCGCCGCCGCCGTCATGGCCAGATGCACATGGGGGTGGTAGTCGAGGCGTCGGGAGTGGGTATGCAGCACGGCAATCGCGCCGGGGGTTCCCTGAAGCTGCTTGTCGTTCAGGCTGAAGCTTTGCAGCGCCTCCCAGCTCGATTGCATCATCAGGGCGTAGAGCGTGCGCTGGTGGCACCAGGTCAACCCTCTGAGTTCCGCTGGTAGGGTGAAGGTTACGCCGCTCGTCGAACCAGCAGTTATAGAACTCGTGTTCGAATCCAGTGTCTATGATCCATAGAAAAAGGGGCACAAGGCCCCTTTTTCTATGGATGGCGGAGAGGGAGAGATTCGAACCCTCGTAGGGCGGTAAAGCCCTCAACCGATTTCGAGTCTATTTACTGCTTTATACATCAATGTGTTATTGATGCCATTTACAGTAAAGTTACACTGATTTCCCCCGACTCCGCGTCGGTGCCGGTGTAACCGGTAAGAATATTTGCACGGTCACGGAGTTATCACAACTGGATAGACCTCAATCTACGTCCCATCCAATCACCCCGCCCCCAATCGCCGCCCCTGCGGTCGCTCAGGCGGATCATTTAACCGCCCTTTAGAAATGTCGTCGATCTGTCTGAAACCGGCGGTCGTAGGCGATCAGTCTGTTGCGGCTATCGCGAATCGGCCAGGCCCGCAGTGGTTTATTGCTGCGTCGCTCGCCCGGACAGCGCGGCTCACGTGAGCAGTAGAGTAATATGGTAGCGATGACGCCAGCCAAAAAGCCGACAAGTAGAAAAATAAATTGTGTCAAAATATACCCCGCTATGCAGCTGGTTGGGGTGCTGGATATGGCGAGCCTGATTCGTATCAGTGCAATGCAGCAATGAAGTCTTGATAGCTGAGTTCCTTTACCTCGATGTCATTCACGCGCCTTGTCGGTAACCTACGGCGCTCAGACCCTATGAACTCACCTCTCATGGTGCAGAATGGGAATTGCGTCGTAGGCGTCAATAAACGGCGGTGTTTTTCTCTTTTCTCAACCATTTGCTCCTCACTGATTCGACAGGCTGATTGTTGGTTATTGCCCTCTGATATTTATAGTCAGTATTTGGGCCTTCCACAAGAAAAACCCCGGCACATGGCCGGGCTCTGATAGTTGACTTCCCGGGGTGGGAAATGATCATGTGGTTCCTGCGAGCCTCTCAGCCATCCCATCCCATGACCCCGCCCACAATCGCCGCGCCTGCGGTCGGTCAGGCCATCAGGTGGTCTATAATTTATCTGTGAATACGTAATGATTAACCCGATGATCCAGGCATCAGCCTTGATGCCCTAGTCGAGGGTCTCCCTCCCTCCTTATCATCGGGTTTTTTTCTGGTATCGCATTGGCCCGATGATTGCGACACGCCCTATAGAACGGCATAGTGACAGCTAGCTCTTTGGTCCCCGCGCCGAGTCATCGGGTCATCACATTAAAACCTATAGTGCACAGAAACACACTTTGATTTGACTTCAGGCAATAACTCATCAAAAAACGGTTACGCCTAGATAATGGAGTCTCCCTGCCCGTTCCGCTTCCATCCGCCGGCCGCTTACTCCCCCGCCCCGCCGTCATTTTCACGCCCGCCATGCTTGCGGCGATGCAATCCGCACCACCCTGGGCGGGATCGCCGCGCCTGGGCAGTCTCAGGTGGTCAGAAATCAGAACAGGTGAACTATGATACGTCGGTATCAGCTATACGCGATTTAAGATGTCAAAAATGGATAAACAGAAATGAACACCACATCCCATTTAATTTGCTCAGGCTTTCACACCATCATGCGAAGACACCTTCTTTGTGGTATTGCGAGCCTCTGCTGCTTACTGCATGGAGTCACTGCCTATGCAGTCGTTTTTGATTGCGTGAAGTATCAGACGATTTATGACTGGGTGCCACCCACAATTCAGGGTGCCGTCAAATTCAATACGAAGTTCACCGTTGATACTGTAAGTGGCACGGTAATTGATGAATCTTTGACATCGCATTACCACGTCCTACAAGAAGGGGATGCGGAAGAGGGCTACGACTGGGTGCTTGCGCATTTTCCCGAGCTAGGGGGTCCATATGACACCCCTGAAGCTGTGCTGAAGCAAATCCCATTCACTATCATTCTCCGCATTCGCCCTTGGGTAAATGGCAACCCATTCCTGGGAATCCAGGGAGGAATTATTGTTTTTGGCACATGTAGCCCACGTCAATAAGACTGGTTAGGCATGCTCTTGGGCTTATGGCGCGCATTCTCCCGGCATGGTATCAGTCCCGGTCGGCGGCTTCTACATTTGTGACATTCAGATAATGCATCTACTCTGATACGAATATGCCAACCACAAATTTCTTAATTGAATATGCTCAACGGTTCCTCAATTCAGACAACCCAGGCAACCGGGTGGAGCTTCAAATAGAATTCCGAAAACGTCTGATCGTTGAAGGAGTAAGTGTGGAAGATGCACATATAGCTGCTAAGGAATTTCACTATGCATTCTTGCAGAAAGATGAGATTGAGATGAAGAGATATTTGGATAACACGCAAGATATCTGCAATAAATATGACAAGCCTCGTCGAGTGATTGAGGAATATGCGAAATATCTAGAACGTCTTAAACAACAGTCCAAACCTAAACTATAAAACCCCGCCACATGGGCGGGGTCTGGTTGATAAAGTTACGGGCGTACCTTTTTACCCGCCACTAATCCAGCTTAAACCGCCCGGCCAGTGCGCTCGCCCAATCATCCATCTTCTGCGACTTCACCACCTTCTGGTAGAGCTTGGCCTGACTTGTCCGTGAACTGGTCGCCGCGCCCGTGCCAGCCGTTTGACTCTTGGCAGGTTTCAGCTTCCGGCGCTTGCTCTCGATAGACTTGCGTGTGCCCGTCATCTGGGAATGAAGGATGTTGTAGCGGTAGGCATCGAAGGCGATGGCCTGCAGGCGCGGGTCGATGATTCCCTGAATGTCCTGCGGTGACAGTCCCAGCTCATTCAGATAGGCGAAGACGCCGGGGGCCTCATTCCTGAAACTGCCCTTCCCATGACGGGAGTCGATGGCCTGTTCTGCAATCTCCTCATAATAGGCGGCGGCCCGCTGGAAAATCCGTTGTTGCTCCTGTTGCGTTTGGCGCTCGGAGTTCTGGCGGGCCGTTTCCCGCTGCAACCATTCATGGCGTTTCCCGAGAATCCGCTGGGCGCGTTCCGGGTCAGTCCGCATGATCTGCTGCAGCTCGCCGTCATTGAATCTCAGCTCCGGATCAACATCGCTGTGCTGCACGCCCGCAGTGTAATCGCGCACATGCTTGGCAAACCCCGGATCGGATTTCAGCCTTGCGACAACCTGGATAAATGGGATAAGCCCCTCAACGTCACGCTGAAGGGTTACTCTTTCGCGTTCATAATGCGTTTTTCCTTCCAGGGCTTTCAGCCCCTCACGGATGACTACACTGCCTGATACCTCCCGCGTCTCGCCATCCTCACCGTCCGGGACCTCGAATACCAGCTTGCCGGGTAGATCCTCGATAGTGAGCGATGACTACCTCGGGGCAGCCCATCATTGAAAGCCCGGTGATTGCGGTATGGCGCAGGGTGTGCGGCACCCACGAATTGATCTCGAAGTGCGGCAGACAAAAGGTCACTGTCTGGTTGACGCTATCACCCCGGATATGGCCGACATTCGAGCGAGAGGCGAATACATACCCTTCCCTCTGCCTTGTCTTGCGACTCGAGCAGGCACTGGAATTGAACTGGGAACGGGTGCTGCAGGAAGTCCGGGCTCGCCACACCCGGGCGGAGGCCGGCGATGCGGCCACGCAACTGGAGATCGGCCGGGAGATCCTGCAGCAGGCCGGCACGGACCCGGCGCTGATCGAAAAGGCCTATGACTGGATTGAACGGGCTGCAGAATCCGGTTCCGTGGAGGCCCAATACCAGCTGGCGATCCATTACCTGGA
>JBAVKA010000463.1:0-2777 GCA_049688075.1 Gammaproteobacteria bacterium | reverse complement strand
TAGCGAAGATCGTTTAGAAATCGTTCCGATAGAGTAGTTGCTGAAATCGCTGAATGACGTGGAAGGGTCATCTCCCGTCCTTTAGAAAAATCTTCTATCAGCGTTTGGTGTAGGACAGGGAGCGGCCAGAACACGACATCCCATGACTAAAGAAAACCCGCTGATGCAGGGTTCATGGGACCGATGGCCGTGACAATTAAATGAACAATGTAATATCAGCGCCCTGTGCAGTGGTAAGATACGTTGCGGCACCGGCCCACTCCGAAACCTCCGGGATAAATTCCTCTTTTTTCCAGCCAAACAGATCGACTGTCATCTGGCAGGCAACCAATTTTACATCCGCCTCAATACACAACTCTCGCAGCTCAGGTATTGTCGCAATACCGTGGTTCTTAACCGTCATCTTCATCAGCGATGTCGCCAGATCCTCAAAACCCGGCACGCCGGCCATGAGGAGATTGGGCATATTCCAGTCAATACCCTGGAACCATTTTGGTCCGAAAGGCATCTTCATGGGCATGGCAGGATTGCCAAGCGGACTGATGTTGGGATTCAGATCCTTCTTCAGCAGTGCCAGGCCATAGAATGTAAAAAACAGCGAGGCATCCCATCCCATGGCTGCGGCGGTCGAGCCGATGATAAATGGCGGATAGGCCCAGTCAAGAGTGCCTTTTGTAACCATGATGGACAGTCTTGGGTTCCTGCCTTTTTCCTTTTCCCTCATCTTTTCATCAAAACGCTGGTCAAACCACATCTTCAACTCATCCGCTGACATTTCTGCAAGGGATTTACCTGATACATCATTCATAGCATTCATGGATACCTCTGAATCAAGCGCTGGATAGCCATGCGCCAGCAACCCGAAGAATTATCATTAGCCAGGTCTGACCATTCCTGTGAGATGACCCCGACACTGGCTCACACTAAGACGAAACAAAGATCTTTCAACTAACCCGACACTGCCAGTAACACACCCAACAGCGACTGGCCTGTTGCAGGTCAGTCGCCGAGTACAGTTCCCTCATGTGAATGGCTAAATCGGGCCTATAAGTCTGGCTTCCAGATTCAGGGAATTGAAGGCTTTCAAAACATCCTGCGACGAGAATATGTCCTTGTTGTATTTTGCAATCACAAGATGGTTACGTAATGGACAGAATTCTGTTCCTATAATTCCATCCATCATTCCCAATACTGATACCACGTGATTCTGTTGTTCCTCCTCTAGGTATTTTTTTACGCGTACGATAATCTCAACAACATTCCTTGCCTCATTAGAAACAAGTTGTACTACCTTATCCATTGTGGAATCCCTCTCGGTTAGTATTTTTTGCTTCCTTCAGTCCGCCAGCCGAAATCTTATCATTCTCCTATTGCTACTTAACTGAAAGTTCCAAACCAATTTCACACTGGACTGTATCATCAAATGAAAGTAAGTAAGTGGCAATATGTACACTTGGCACCTTGAAACCGATTGAACACTAGATCCCGACCAGTTCAGCGTTAACATTCTCCTGTTTGACATAACCCAGCACATCAATTGTATGCAGCTTGTTAGAATCATAGTCAATCAACATAAGATGGCGACGGCCTGTTGTGAATCTTGCCTTTTCCACGCCATCACGTCCCTGTAAATTGCTGATCATACTGGCCTGCTGTTCCTCACTAAGCGTTTCATCGACATGGATAACAACTTCAACTTGATGAATATTCTTCATAGCAGTCTCCTCGTCACTTTAATCAATGCAGTTGGCACACTTCGCATTTAACCAACAGGGAATACATCCAGCAGCCTACGCAGAACCCCATGACGGCTTCAAGCCAGGTCAAGATGAAACAGATTCCCAGAACCGCAATAATCCATTCAGTCATGCCCAGCATCCAGAAAGTAAGGCAACAAATACCTAACGTGGCACCGAGCGTCCATGCAAAGCGTTTCGGCTTGATAGGTTTCCAAACCGGACGGATCTTCATGGTTAATACTGTGCCCAGAATACCGGCGGGACTTATCGGGGTCAGTCCGAAAATGGCGGCAGTCACCATATCGAAAATAACAAAGGGTGCCACAAAGCGAATGGGGTCGAGTTCCGGCGCAGCGAGTAACAGAAAAATGGTTGTTCCCGATAATATGTTCAACAGGCCTGCTCTCGCCCTGGTTGCTGTCTCATTAATGCATTGCCCGCATTCACCTGGTAGCGATTGACCCATGGACCACCATGGATTTGTAAGGAAAGTGTGTCGACTATCAGTTACTGTATTCATCAGATCCTCTCCTGATTAGCTGATGGCACTGACGTACAAATCGGTTGCATTTAATACAGTGTTAATGCCCCAACTTCCAGCATTAAGGTCACATACGGATCGAAACGCATCATGTGATAGATTTGCTATTTATCATTCTTTTTTGATTTATTATTTTAACAAAATCCGTAAGGTCTTAAGATTGTGGAAACTACTTACAAAACTCAATTTGAGATGATGGTTCCGCATGTCTGGGTTGGGTCACCTCCCGCCGTTTAACGATAGCTTAATATAAGCGTCTCGTGTAGGACTGGGATCGGCCACTTTCGTACCTTCCCCGAGCTTCAGTGAAGGTCAGGAACGCCGCAGAACTTGCCATCCCCATAAGCAGACAACCTCGCTGATGTGGGGCTCATGGTTGGCGACTATAGGCCAGAAATGAGCCTGTAAATAACTCTGTGTAACTGCCCGGTTACAGAGTCTCCGGCATACGCTCGGGGAACTCAATCATAAAAAGGTTCAATGCCGCTTTCCAGTCG
>JBAVKA010000462.1:0-4349 GCA_049688075.1 Gammaproteobacteria bacterium | reverse complement strand
CTGCACGTCCCTGCAAACCATCGATGCACCACCCGACAAGCTGCACGAACAGATCAGGCATGCAAACCTCGTAAAGGTCGGTGACAAGGTCAGGATCATCACTGAAGACCAAAAAGAGCATCAATTTATCGTGACCGCGATATACGAGGACGAAATCCGTGGTGAGGATGTCACCATACCGATTGACAGTATCATGACTCTGGAGACCCGAGAATTCAGCACGGGTAAATCTGTTCTGCTCGGCGCAGGTATTACCGGTACCGTGCTGCTGATTCTGGCTGCGATACTGTTAACGGTAGCCGATCCCGTGACGATGTAAGCCATAATTATGATTCGTATCCTCGCGTTCATTCACCTCGTGGCGGTAAGTCTGCATCCCGTTACATGATTCAAAGGAGCAGGGCATGGGTAGCGTCACACGTTTATTGGGCCTGCTGAGTCTTCTTCTGTCACTCAGCGCATATGCGGGGGGGCATCCGGGCCAGGTAGAGAAGCGGGTTGATCTGCTAATCCAGGACTATAAGCAACGCAGATAAGAAAGCAGGAACGAATTGACAGTACAAACTGTGAGAAATACACGGCCCAGGTGGCGGAGTTCGAGCACAGGCTTATGGGAGGCTACAGTAGCGAGGAGAAAAGGCTGGGCGATACTTCACATTTGAGTCAGTTCAATGCATTGAAGACGCGCTACTGTAGGTGAGTTTGTCTGGTTATGTATTGTTCATCAGGTCATGGATTCTTCAGGCTTAGCCAATGAAACAACGGATTCGATGTTTAGGTATTGCTGTATTTACTGCCAGCATCCTTGCCGGATGCGGCATTATCATTCCTGTCCCACTCCTCCCGAGTGGAGATATATATGCCACTGAAAATGATATAGAAGATCTAGTAGATAACGGTGCTTCAAAAGCCGAGGTAATTGAGAAACTCGGTGACCCGATCATATACAGAAAAACCAGCATGAGTTACGCAGCATACCGAGAGCCAATTGGCTTGGGTTTACTGATATTTATAGTCGCTAATGGTGATACTCTTTCGGGTTTTCCGACGTTTCGAGGCGAAAATAAGTGCTTCGAGTTGCTGCTTGACTTCGATCAGGATAATCACCTGACAGGTTATCAGGAGATACCATGGCAATATGATTTTAAGGATCTACGGGTAATCGATACACGACCCGGGCGGGTCATAGACAAAACTCCGTTGGGTACTGATGAACCCGCAAGTAGCTACGCATATATAATTGAGATGTCAGACAAGAGTCAGATACATGCAGAGAGCGAGTATTCGAGATTCAATATTGGTGAATGCATCAATGTACTACACCGTAAACTTGATGTGAGATTAGCTCCGTGTGCATGGGAACAACAGAGCACCTGTAGTGAGGCGGGAAACAAAGCATATCTGAATGAAATAGAAACACGTTTGCCTGGATCTGCATGGAGGCTGAATAAAGATATTTGCACATACTGCCCAAAAGCAGATATTCGCCAAGCGGATGCGCAGACCTATATAGGTGACCTCTATTACCTGGGTGCCTATGGTCTTGAGAAAAATCTCATACAAGCCTACGTTTGGTATAGTCTCGCTGCTAAAAATGGTAATTCTTATGCAACAAATCAATTAGAAAAAGTTGTAATCGATTTATCCCCTGAGCAGTTAGTCGAGGCACAACATCGACTTGAGCAATGGGAGCCGGGACAGTGCAAAAGAGACCTTATGCAGGCTATATCAGAGAAAGATAAATGACTATTGAGTATTACATAACCGCATGACATGTTATCGCCTTTCCACGTATAATCGCGATGTTAGTGTGACATCGGGAGTATGCCATGGCGGTGAAGATGGACGAGGCGGCAAAGCGACGGGTTCGGGCAGCTCGCCTGTTGTTGAAAGGCAAGACACCCCCCGAGGTAGCCAGGACCGTTGGTGCACCAAGGCAAACCGTGTATCGCTGGCTCGGCGTCTTGCAGGAGCACGGCATCGAGGGCTTGCGCGAGATGAGCAAGGGTGGCCGGCCGGCAGGGTTGTCGGGCGAACACCTGGACGAACTGCGCGAGTTGCTTCTGGCCGGTCCCATCGCCAATGGATATGGCACCGATCTCTGGACACTCAAGCGGGTGCGCCTGCTGATCGAGAAACACTTCGGCATCACCTACAGCGATGTACACGTGTGGCGCATTCTGGGCGCCTTGGGCTTCTCCAGCCAGAAACCCGAGAAGCGCGCGATCGAGCGCAACGCAGAGGCCGTGATGAAGTGGAAGAAGCGTACGTGGCCGGCTCTCAAAAAAAAGCCTGTCGAGAAGGCCGGGTAATCGTTTTTATCGACGAGTCGGGCCTGTCGGAGAGGCCCACGCGAGTACGTACCTGGGCGCCGCGCGGACAAACGCCAGTGATCCAGTTCCATTTCAACTGGAAACAGTTGTCGATGATTGCCGGGGTCAGTTTCACCAGCGCCTACTTTCGTCTGCATCCGGGTACGATCAAGAGTCCGCAGATCGTGGCATTCCTGAAAGCACTGGTCGCGCAGATCGAGCAGCCACTGCTGATCATTTGGGATGGACTTCGGGCGCACCGTTCCCGGATGGTGCGCGACTATGTCGACACCCTCGACGGGGGCATCGAAATGGCCTTCCTGCCGCCCTATGCACCGGAGCTGAATCCAGTCGAATACCTGTGGGCCTGGCTCAAGCGTCATGCGCTGGCGAATTACTGTCCCAATTCCATTGCGGACCTGGCCCACACGACACGCGGCAAGCTCAGATCCGCACAGCGGCGCACCACGTTGGTCGCAGCGTTCTGGGAACAGGCGGAACTGTTCTGATGTCACGTGGTTATGTAACTCTCAATAGTAGCGGCCATAGCCCATCATGGATAGGCCACGTTCGGATAACCGCCATATCCATGTCCTCCCCTCACACACCAAGCCGGGATTGCGATGGTTTTCCCCGGGGGTTCGCTTGGGCCAAGATAGCTATCGAAGAATCCCACCGCCCACGCAAAGTTGTTGTAGCCTAGTTCCGCATCCGGGACGGTCGTCATTGTGTAGTAGACGTTTCCCACGCCGATAAAGGGATGGCCCGTGGGAAGAGATGGATTGTGTTGCGTCGGATCTATCAGACTGGCCAGTTCCTCGACCGTAGGCAAACGCCACCCCATACGTCCACCGACGACCTTGGTTGTACATTGGTACACATCTTGATACCAGGTTCGCACTGCTGGGTCCGGACTTCTCTCCCACACCAACCCGGTTTCGTTGTCTAGCACGGCCTCATCATTCAATACCAGACTGAACCTCTTATTTGGCTGCAGAGTCTTGCTCCATGCTGCCGGATCGGATGGCGCTCCATAGGAAGTGGAACCCATTAACACGCCCAGAATAGTCGCCAGAAGAACTGCAACAGCTCGGTTTGAAATCGGAGACATCATCGCTTCCTCCTTTCGGTCCGTTCGAATGACCGGTTGCCCCGCCTCGGTGCCACCGGCAAACGGCCCCTGATGGAGGGGTCGTTGTGCTGGGCGGCTATATGACCCGTTGGCGACGTTAATCGAAGAGGTTTTTGTTACCGCCGCCGATCTGGTCTTATTGCTGAGGAAATTTCTTATTGCTGAGGAAATTAGAGAGTCCGACGGATTATTAAATTTTAGTAGTCGCTCAGAACAAAAGCAATACGTGGAAATACGTATCTGCCGACGGTAATTATACAGCTAACAGGACGGTCGCAAATAGTGGCTATGGCTCCCGGTATACATCCGTAGCCATATGTCCGGAATGTACAAACACGACATGCCTGGCAGAGCGGGAAATGTCTCGTTTAGTCGAACCCGGTCCTTCGCGGGTTTTCCCGCGCGCTTTTCAGAATATTCCTGCAGACACCCATCCCCAGGGTAATCGACACTACCACTACACCCGATCGATCGAGGCTGCACAGGGCCGTGAATGTCAGAGTAGCCGACCGAGGCGAGAGTCGGGACTGTCTAGGGAGAGTGCAACACAGTTCGGGCCGGGTTTTCTTATGGATTTCCGGGATGTTTGACAGCGCTAGGAATTGTGCGGATTTGTCCCTGTGATTCCGGCGGTCTTGTCGCAGGTCTAATATCTCACTCGTGGAAATAATTTCCACAAGCGTTACGCATTATCCGAAGTTGCGCAAGAAGGTCATTCTAATTCATAGAACACACGACCACTAAATACCACTGAAGTTTTAGTATTATCATTTACGTCGGGTTTAATACTTATGGAGTCAATTGGCACACTTATGCTGCCAATTTCAAATCCCTCAAGATCAACAAAACCTGTCTGAGCAGAAACCTGGTTGAACAAGTCATCATTCTGCGAATGATAATTGTGT
>JBAVKA010000461.1:0-3742 GCA_049688075.1 Gammaproteobacteria bacterium | reverse complement strand
GAATGTATTAAACAGAATGACTGGGATTCGTACCCCCTGCGGGTAGAAAAAAACACCAGGCGACTGCTTGATCTTTTTGATCTGCACAGTGTCAAGGCTACCTTCTTTGTGCTGGGCTGGGTGGCGGAGCGCACTCCCGGGCTGGTAAGTGAGATTGCCGCCCGCGGGCATGAAGTGGCCTGTCATGGCTACAGTCACCAACTGGTCTACAGCCAGAAACCCGAAGTATTCCGTGAAGAAACCCTGCGCTCAAAATCATTACTTGAAGATATACTCCAGTCGCCGGTGAGGGGATACAGGGCGGCAAGCTATTCCATAACAGAGCAATCCCGATGGGCGCTGGATATCCTTGCCGAGACAGGATTTGACTACGATTCGAGCATATATCCGGTCTATCATGACCGCTACGGTATCCCCGGTGCGGACGAGTTCCCTCATCAACTGGAAACTCCGAAAGGGTATCAATTGGTCGAGTTCCCCTTATCGACTGCCAGGATCTTCAACTTTCGCCTGCCTGTCGCCGGTGGCGGTTATTTTCGGCTGTATCCCTATACCATTACAAAGGCCGGCCTCAGTCAGATAAACCGCCGTCAAAAGCCGTTTATATTCTATCTACATCCCTGGGAGATCGATACTGAACAACCGAAGATATCGGCAGGTTGGAAATCACGATTCAGGCATTACAATAATCTTGATAAGTGTGAACCCAGGCTGGAGCGGCTGATGAACGATTTTAAGTTTGGTACTGCATTAGGTGTGCTGAAGGGGCTGAATCTGGTTGCTGAATAAGACCTGATGACCGGATATCATACCCCTTGCCCTTCTGGAGGCGTGAGCAAGAGAACCTGTAATTTGTCGAACTACCGAGTTACTTCACATCTGGTAAAGCACCCGGATGAGATTGCATCTGAATGGCTCGATTTGCAAGGGCGGTCAAATTGCTCATACTTCCAGTCCTGGGGCTGGATCGGAACGTGGCTTGAACAGGTTGCGCTGGATCTGCAGCCTGTCGTCGTCAGGGTCTGGCTTGAAAGCAGTCTGATTGGTTTGGGCGTCTTTGTTTCAAGTCACATCAGGCGGCACCGGATTATCCGCTCGAATGCCATGTTCCTGCATGAATATCCCTTTGATGATCGTGATATGATCATCGAATACAATGGGCTGCTTGTGGCTCGGAACCATGAGCAGAGCGTATATTCGAAAACTGTCAATCACCTCTTTCAAACTAACAGGCATTGCGATGAGATATTCTTCAGCGCGATGGATGGCCACGTGGATATTACCTGCCTGCCTCCTAGTGAAGTTAAGTTTATCTCCAGGGTTGTCGAGGAATCAGCCGCACAGATGGTGGAACTAGATAGATTCGGACAGGGAGTCGAGTCCTATCTTGCGACGCTCAGTAAAAACCGCAGGGCACAAATCAGACGGTCACTCCGACTCTATCAAGAGCTCGCGCCGTTAAAATTACGCGAGGCAGGTAGTATAGAGGAAGCGCTGTTATTCTTTGATGGCTTGAAGGCGTTGCATACCGAGCGCTGGCGTTCAAAAGGGCGCAGTGGTTCTTTCGCGAAATCGCGGTGGGAAGCTTATCATCGGTCTCTGGTGCGCAAGCGATTTTCCGAGCGGGAGATCGGCCTGCTTGAAATAAGTGATACTCACGGTCCGGTCGGTTATCTCTATAATTTTATCTGGCGAGACCGTGTCTACGTACTCCAGACAGGTTTCAGGGTGCAGTCAGACGGGCGGTTTATGCCGGGTTATGTGGTACATGCACTTGCCATAGCGCATTATAAAAATATGGGGATGAAAATCTATGACCTGATGCATGGCGATTCCCTGTATAAACGTATGCTGTGTAACCGGCGAGAAACACTCCGCTGGGTCGTCATGCAGCGACCCAGATTGAAGTTCGACTTTGAAAATTATGTGATGAATCTGACCCGGATTACCAGAAATATAATGAAGACAACAGTCGTCATTCCCGCGAAAGCGGGATGAGTGCGTGAAACGTATTGAACGGACAAACGGACGTAAGGGTTGGCGAGGCGAAAGATCCTGTCTTTACATTATGGTACCGGATTCCGGTATACGGTCGTTTTACTCGCCAGACCGGAATGTCGATGAATGAATGTCATCCATGTGTGTAATGATCAATATTTTCCGTGTTTCCATTTGGCATACTCAAGCCAGCTGCAATACTGAATGAGTAAGCTCATTGACGTGGGTAATTCGAACCGGGGCAAGCAGAAAAGCTGTTCCTCTCGGCTTATGTTGTTGGTGATATAACCTGGTATGGTTGATACGGCACCAAGGAATCCCTCATTTTTGAGTATGTCGATTTCCCTTGGTCCGAAATCAAGTTTCCTGCCCGTCGGGTAGCAAAAGATTTTTAACGGACTGACCAGATTGCTGGTCATGGTTTCCCATGAGCCCCGAATCTCACTTTCTACAGCACCCCTGTCCAGTTTTGCCAGAATGCGGTGCGTTCTGGAATGAGGTGCGAATCGTATACCCTTTTTTTCCAGGTCGCGGGCTATATCCCAGTCAAGAGCCTGATAGGGAACTGGAGCGGCTTCCGGTACCGGTGTGCCGGCAGCATGGGACAGTTGACAGATGCTGGCATGGGTGAGTTCGGCATCCATTTCTTTCATGATATCCCGGATTCTGCGCCGTGCCTGGTGCTTTTTCGGAACATCATCAATATCCATGTGTATTACTTCATCCGAAAGAGTCACCTTGATTACAGATTTTTCAGAATTTTCGATAATCCAGGAAACCTGTGAATCCCAGGGCCACAGCTTCTGATCTAGCATGCCGGTGATGACAAAAAAGGTTACCGGGCAATTGAATTCAAGGAAGATTGGCGAGGCAAAATGTGCCTGGTCGAGATAACCGTCGTCCATGGTGAATACTACGGCATTTTCGGGTAGCGGCTGTCGATTTCTGAGTGATTGTATAATCGACTCCAGGGACAAAAAACAATAACCCTCTTCCACCAGATAACGGAGACAGTTGCGTAAATGTTCCTGGCTGATACCGCTAATGAACTGGTTATCGGTTTTTATGCGATGAACCATGAAAATGGGAATACCGATACCAAAATACCGGGACGCAAGCGCCGAAACAGGCCGACTGGCCAGGACAGAGGTTGCTAGACGTTTCAACAGGCTTCTCATTTGGCTTTAATTGCTATTCTATCGTGATGATCAGTTCGCTTCTGTATTCATGGAAGATTCTTAACGATCATCGGCCCCAGCCACTGGGTCAGAGTGACAGGCAACTGTTTCCATATTCCTATCATGAATGCGAACTTTGGATTTGAAGGGCTGAGCGAGGGCATCTCGGCGTTATTTCCCAGCCAGTAATGCCAGTAGAGTTGTACGGGTCTGGCTCCCCATTGCTGCTTGAATCGGAATG
Organism: Gammaproteobacteria bacterium; assembly: GCA_049688075.1. Classification (GTDB taxonomy): domain Bacteria; phylum Pseudomonadota; class Gammaproteobacteria; order UBA9214; family UBA9214; genus CAVQCA01. The sequence goes on along the minus strand of JBAVKA010000461.1, from coordinate 325 downwards.
TCCCCGAGTCTCTGCTTGAACGCCCGAAATCAAAATGGCTGTATCCATTCAGAATCGCCCATTTGAGAGTTTCCCAGTACAAAAGCATGTTGATACTGATGTGATTGATGTCCCTGATGGTAGAGGCCCAGGGGATTTCGAGTCTGTTCCCGTGACTCATAAGGAAACCGGCGGCAACCGGTCGGGTATTCAGACGGATGATGATGATCCGACTTTCTTCGGGAAAGGTGTGCAGGATATTTTCGAAAAACTTTATACCGTACACCGGCGTGCCAAGATCGCGCATGTTGTGTGAAAAGACCGAGTAGAAATCTTCCACGTATTC
>JBAVKA010000460.1:0-1981 GCA_049688075.1 Gammaproteobacteria bacterium | reverse complement strand
AGCGGGCTCTATTTGACGAGAAGGATCGTAAAAATGGACCGATTTCCCGCCGCCGCAGTAGCAACATGATTACTCTGACAGGTTCCAACTCATGATCCAGGTACACCTGTCGGTCAGCATCCCGGAGCATCTGGAGGGCCAGCGTCTGGATCAGGCGCTGGCGGAACTGGTGCCGGATTATTCCCGCAGCCGTCTCCAGCAATGGATACGGGGCGGGCAGGTGACACTGGATGACCGGGTGCCAAGGGTCAGGGAGCGTGTGCGCTGCGGCGATACGGTGCGCATCGATGCCGAGATCACCGGTGAGATCGCCTATGAAGCCCAGGCGATAGGGCTGGAGCTGATCCATGAAGATGACCACCTGCTGGTCATCAACAAGCCGCCCGGGCTGGTGGTGCATCCCGCCGCCGGTAACCCGGACGGGACGCTGCTCAATGCCCTGCTGCACCATGATCCCGGGCTGGCGTCGCTGCCGCGCGCGGGGATCGTACACCGCCTCGACAAGGACACCAGCGGCCTGATGGTGGTGGCGCGCACGCTCGTCGCCCGCACCCGGCTGGTCGTGGCCATGCAGGAGCGTCGCATCCGGCGGGAATACCTCGCCGTGGTGAACGGCGTTTTGAGCGCCGGCGGCCGGATCGAGGCGCCGATCGGGCGGCATCCGGTGGACCGCAAGCGCATGGCCGTGGTGGCGGGCGGCCGGGTAGCGATCACCCATTACCGCGTGATCGAACGCTACCGCGCCCACTCGCTGGTTCGGGTGCGACTGGAAACCGGTCGCACCCACCAGATCCGCGTTCACATGGCGCATCTCCACTGTCCGGTCGTCGGCGATCCGGTCTACGGGGGAAGGCCGCACCTGCCGCGCAGTGCCGGGGATGCGTTGAAGAACGCCTTGCAGGATTTCAGGCGCCAGGCGCTGCATGCGCAGCGTCTGGAACTGGCACACCCCGCAAGCGGAGAGCTGCTGGCGTGGGAGGCGCCGATGCCTGCTGATATGAAATTGCTTGTTGAACTCCTTCAGGCCGATGCCTGTGGCGAGGGGAGTGACGATGAGTAGAGAATGGATTATTCCCCGCTGGCCGGCGCCGGAACGGGTTCGCGCCGTATCCACGACGCGTCATGGCGGGACGAGCCGCCCGCCCTATGACGCCCTGAACCTGGCCGAACACGTCGGGGATGAGGCCGGGGCGGTGGCCGCGAATCGCGAACAGCTGCGGCAGGCCATGCAGTTGCCGGCCATACCGGCGTGGCTGCAGCAGGTGCATGGCGTGCAGGTAGTGAATGCCGCCGGGGTAACAACACCGGTTGCCGCCGATGCCGCCTATGCCCTGGAGCCGGGGGTGGTCTGCGCCGTGCTGACCGCCGATTGCCTGCCGGTATTGCTGTGTGATCGTGGCGGGTGTGCCGTCGCTGCGGCGCATGCCGGCTGGCGCGGGCTGGCGGCGGGGGTGATCGAACAGACCATCAGCACGATGCCGGTGCCGGGCGGCGAGTTGATGGCCTGGCTGGGACCGGCCATCAGCGCCGAGGCCTACGTGGTGGGCGAGGAAGTCCGCGAAACGTTCGTGAGCCACGACCCGGCGGCGGAAACGGCCTTCCGGCCGGCTGCGGACGCTGGCTGGCATGCCGATCTCTACCGGCTCGCCCGGCAACGCCTGCGAAGCCAGGGCGTCACCGCGGTCCATGGAGGCGGGTTCTGTACCTGGCAGGACCCGGTACACTTTTACTCCTACCGGCGCGATGGTGTCACCGGCCGCATGGCGTCGTTGATCTGGCTGCAGGAGATATAAAGGGAGTGTTATGAGCTCCTGTTGCCCTCAGGTATTATCTCCGACCACGAGGAACCCGGGATAACCGCATGCCACTGATAGTCTGGATCGTATTGTTCTGCCTGGTGGGCGGGGTGCTGAGCGTGCTGGCGGCGGCGGTATTCCTCGTTCTCCAGGAGACGCTGCGCAACCGGATGCTGCCGCATCTG
>JBAVKA010000459.1:0-5411 GCA_049688075.1 Gammaproteobacteria bacterium | reverse complement strand
GCCTCGAGCGGCGCACTGGCGGTGTGCGCCGCCTGCGGCGAGCGAGTGCGCAGCAGCGCCTCCAGATCTTCGCTTTCCTCCCCCGCCGCGCGCACCCAGACGCGCACCGCCTGATCGTCGAAAAAAGTGGCCCGTTCCGCAGGCGTGCCGACGTAGAGTGCGGCATGGGGCCAGAACCCGGGCAAACCGACATTGGAAAGGAACCATTCGCGGCGCACCAGCAACACGTCCCCGGGTTTCAGTTGCGGCTGCAGCGCGGCCAGCTGGACCTGGCTGATCAGCGAGGTCTGCGGCCGCCAGACCCTGGTGTCGCCCATCCACTCGGAGATGTTCTTCTGCACCGGGAACCAACTGGCCAGAACGGCGTCCTGCACGATCCGCAGGGCATTTTCGGCGGTGAGCTTCGGACCGGCGTTCTGCCCCGCCTGCCACAGAGCCTGGCGGTCGGACTCCAGACCGGCGGTGAGAGGCAGTTCAGGATCGGCGCCGTAAAGAGCATAGATCACGTCGAGGCGGGCGAACTCGGCGCCGCGCAGGACATTGAGAAAGCGAAACTTGAGTCGGGCATAGGTGCGCTCAGGCAGGCCAAGTTCCGGAACTGGTTCGTTCAGCATGGTATGCATGGCCGGGTTGCGTTCCGCCACGGCGATGAAGTCCAGCGCCTGGCGGTACTGAGCGAGAAAGGCGGCGTAGGCAATCCGGAAGCGGGCCTTCCGCGCATCGCCATCGGCGGCGCGGAAGGCGGCGAAAGTCCCCCCCGACAGCCGGTCGAGGGCCAGGATACGGTCGAGAAACCCCTGCCAGTCCTGCCAGAGCGCCAACCGTCCGTTGCGTCCCGGAAGGTTTGCCTTTGCCCCGCCGTCAGCGGGAAACAGGTCGCGCCGGGCATCCAGCCAGGCGACGGTGTCCGCCAGTCCCTGGCGAGTAACGGCAATTGCCTGCACCGCTTGCGGGTCGTAGACGGCGGTCTCAGCGTATGCGGCAGCAGTGGTAGCGAACAGCAGAAGAAACACCGGCGCCTTTAGCATGCCCCTGAATTTTTCCGTCATTGGCCTGTACCCGATCACCTGAATTCGTCCTGCCGCAAAGGGCAATTTTGCCCCGGTAGTTGTCTGATAAAACGAGTATCTCGAAAAATCGGGATGGTTCTTGCAGGAGCGGGCTTTTGTGCCCTTTGGGTATGCCCGATCCTGCAACAAGTGTTATTTCGAATTTTTCGAGGTGGCCTGAAGGCAGCGTTGCTCATGTGGCTCAACCACGGAATCCCCGGGATACGCCCGAAGCCCTGCAAACAAAGACGATATCAGAAGCGCCGCGGGAAAACAGTTCATCTCGTCAGAGATTGTATATGCTAAAGCTCATACGTGATATCAGACCCTGATTCCAGCACGACACCGGCCTTAACAAGTTCCTCAAAGACTGTTTCCGGTTCAACCGAACCAGGAATACCTTGGCACTGTGATTTGACCCAATTAAGGAATTTCGCCCGCTTGCGTGGTCGCTTCCTCCCATCAAGTTCTTTTAGCCTATTAAAAATCAATGATGCGCAGTCGCCGAGTGAAAGTTGTTCATTCCTTGCACACGGCAAAGTTCTCGTAGAAATTTTCTTGCATTTCCGGCCTAGATTTTTGAGATGATTAACCAGGCCATTAAACCCTGAATCGTTGCTGATAATATGAAAAGTTACATTTTTATCAGCAATCTCATGAAACCGCCCGACGTGAAAAGCCAGATGAAAATCCAGATTGTTAGAGCCCATCGTGGTCACAGCAATCAACTCGATACTACAAAACCCGTTGGAAGGTAACGCACCGAATTTTATTCTTGTGTTCTTTGGTCCGCAAAATACGAACATCCTCTCATACTCAGGGATATTTACTACACCGAGAGAGCCTACATTTTCATAATCCACAAATGCCCAGATCATCATGTTTCCTTATGCAGCCATCACGCATGTACCCGTGTTGTCGGGCCACTTCATGTCACTGCCCGACAGATATCCTGCACCGGTACGAGCGAAGTGGATGACTACGACGATAGCACCAGGTGTAATGAGCAGCCAGCCAATAGGTACAAGTGGGAACGACTCACGCAGAACACCATGCTGATCGATTGATGAAACGATAAACCGGGATGCAATCAAACAGACAACACCGGAAAGGCATCGCATCAAGACAGCGCTCGATATCGGCAACGGGATGAATATGGTTTTAACTCCGGCATTCGCAGTTTGCCCCCGACAACAGCCCGAAGGTACGCGCATCAAGGTGATTTCTGACACTGCATTGCCGGTGCGCCGTAGCCCCAGGTAATCGACGCCTGGCCCTGGTGTTCCCAAAAGGTTTCGTTGCGTCCCTGATATCTGGTTCCGCTGCCGCCTGGCTGAAGATACATCAGCGAGACACTGTCGCCATGCTCGGCGATCAGGGTGGGTGGATCGGTCTGGAAGAAGGTGACGACGACCTCATTGCCTGGCCGGCCATCGCAGATATAGGTGACAGGACCGATGCCGGACACCAGGTGATATCTGGCCTGCAACCCGGCGATGCCTTGCTGGTATTCCTCTTCCACGCATCTCCGCGTGTCGTCGCTCTTCCAGCAGTCATCGCGTCCCTTGATCCAGCCGCGTTGCTCTGCTTTCAGCACGGGCGGATGCTCGTTCGCCGCCTTTAGCGACGCGGCCCGATAGACGTCAGCCAGTTTGCGGTCGAGCATCGACAATCCGTCATCCTCGCAAATCATCGCTTCGATGCTGCCGGCCTGGACCTTGTCACAGGCATACGAAGGACCTGATGTCATCGCCGTTTCGCCGTCATTGCTGTCATCTTCTGATGGCGTACGTCTGCCCCGAACAATCTCATCGATGGCGCGGCACCAGGCTTCGCCGTCTCGTGCCGGAAGATCCGGCTTACCCCGGATTCCGAGCCTGAACTCGATCACCGACTTCCATTCGTCAGAGCCGATGTCCGGACCGTGCCCCTGTCCGTCACCCGTCGGCACATTTTCCTCTATGTACCGATACCAGGCATCAGTACATAGAACATGCATCTCCATCTCCCCACTATTGCCTGTCAGGACGCAAGGAGCCATTACGATGAGAGCAATTACCAGCCACCTGTTCATACATCTCCCTCCAAAGCCACTGCTCTGCCCACCGGTTATTGAGTCAAAGCCCACCCTCTGCATTGGATTATTCCAGGAGTAATCGGGGGAGCTGTATTTTCAACTGTTCGCGGTACGTCATGGGAACAGATGTATTTTCCATATTCGTAAACACTGTCCCCCTTTCTTTAGCCAACAAAGTCGGCCATCGGTCTTAAAAGGGTTATTAGGCGGTCTTGTTAATTCGGTGGCCCTTTTAGTTCGACCGTGTTTCCTTCGGGGTCCTGTATGTAAATGGACGGACCATTGCCTTCAGCCCCGTAACGCGTCTCCAGTTTACTGCCAACCACACCGTATTGGGCGAGGTGTTCGCGAATTGCTTGTTCCCTAAAGGGCTCGACCCGAACACAGAAGTGGTCCATGTTTCGACCCTCTTTCCCTGGTACAGCACCACCCATCCGCCCAATCTCGCTGTCAACCGCAACTATATCTATCAAGGAATCACCGGCACGCAACTGAACTATTCCGAATTCAGGCGAGGACCTTCGTTCGACAATACAACCCAGGACATCGCAATAAAACTCGATCATTGCCTCGGCGTCCCGAGAGCGTATGACTACATGATCCAGTCCTTTGATTCGAATCATATCGAGCTGACTCCGGTACAATGGCAGGCATGAGCGAAACGCAGCGGAGCACCGGTCCGGCGAGCGGAGCGCGCGCGCTCGACACGGATGTTATGCCTTACCCTGGCAGACTCCATTGCGGATTCCACGCCACTTCCCACAAATGCCCATCGAGATCCTGGAAGCAGCCGGCATAGCCACCCCAGAACGTGTCCCGTCCTCGCGTCACCACGACGCCACCGGCTTTCTCAGCCTCATCCAGCACCATATCAACTTCTGCCTTCGACGAGACATTGTGCCCAATGGAAAATTCGGTCGGACTTGGACACGTTACAGAAAGTCCGGTATCCCGGGCGATGCTCTCTCTTGGCCAAAGCGCGAGCTTGAGCCCGCCCTCCAGATCGAAGAATGCGACCGCCCCGTACTCGAACTCCGTCCCGACAATGCCCTCGGTAGCCAGTCCGAGCCCGTCTCGATAAAAGCGGACTGCCGCCTCCAGGTCATCAACACCAAGAGTGACAAGGGTAATTCGCGGTTTCATCTGAAGTTCACTATTGTGGCATAACGCCACCCTTCAGCCGCGCGGCCCTGCCGCGTCGGTCTGGAAAGGTTTGTTAGGAGCGGGCAACAAAACATCGCTTCAAATCGCTGCTTTTATTGTTTCGTTGTCAATATATTTCAACGCTGTCGCTTGGATTTCCTTTGCAACATCATCATTACCTAGCGCAGACAGCACCTCAATAAGCTGGCATACACCTTTGGTGTATGAATCTTCCGTGTATTGTCCGAACTCCTTATCTCTTGGTCCTGAGTGTTTTCTAGAGAAGTCCTTATTTAGCTTATGCAGCTTTTCTATATGCTTGTACTTCTTCATCGGATCAGCGATATATGCAGCACAAATATCATACCTATTCTTTTCGACAATAATATCTTCCACTACATGGTAGTAGCTCTTGGCTTGCTCGGGATAGTTTTCGTGTAATTTCATGAAAACAGAATAGGTGTCGCCATCATTTTCTAGATACTGGTTTATTGCAAACAAATCATGGAAGTTATCAAAAGTACCATTCCCTTTGAGCAGGGTATCTTTATAACCATCTCTTAGCTGAATCAGCGAATCCATGGCGGGAGAATACTTATTTGCTAAATCAAGCCATGACTCCAGAGCAAAAGACAATCTTACCCCACCCATCCCAGGTGACTCTCGCGAAGCCTCGTGGAACCACAAGTGTTTCTCAAGGGCATTATCGAATTTACCATCCTCGATTAAGGCGTCGATTTCGTAGAGATCATTGTTGCTAACGTTGTCGCCAGTCATCTAGATCATTCCCAGCATTACAGCTCCTAACTACTAGAAGTTTGCCCAAAAGTAAAAAAAGGATTTTTCCATTTGGGTGTTTTAGAGATTTTTTTCCACATATGAATCATTAGGATAGGTTCATATCATATTGCCTAAACGGAATTTAACCATTTGCAGGGATGCGTCATGAAACAGCTTCAACTGCTTGCAGGTGACAATGAAAAATCCCCGTTTTCGCGGGGATAGTCGATACGTAGAATCCCTTATGATGCTCCGGCCGGTCAGCCGGAGGCGAAGGTGTTGCAGCTCGCGATGTCGCCGTGCTCGATGCCGCGTTTGAACCACTCGACGCGCTGGCGCGAGGTTCCGTGGGTAAAGTTTTC
>JBAVKA010000458.1:0-13007 GCA_049688075.1 Gammaproteobacteria bacterium | reverse complement strand
AGGCCGCGAGCCGATGGGTCCGTGCGTAGACCGTTTCCATGAGGCGGAGGTAGACGGCCGCCTCCTCGTACGCCTTCGGCTTGACCTGCCCGATCAGGTTCCCGACGATGTCTTGCCAGATGCCGAGTGCGACGTCCGGGTGAGTGTTGGCTACGGCTTGTGCCACCGTCTTGTCCGTCTCCCGGCCCCACCGTCTGGTCTTGCGCAGACGCTGATAGAGCGCGACAACATCATCGAGGCGTTTTTCCAGGATGGCGATGTCGATGAGCGTATCGAGGTCGGGGAAGCGTTGATAACCGATTCCTTTCTTGCTTGCCGGGGGAGTGACCTCGGGAGAGGGCAGGGACCAGCTCGCCTTCACAGCCCTTCGGCCGCCGGGGAGAGGATGCTGACCGGTCTCCAGGTAATTAAGGGCCGCGGCCCGCACCTCCGGCCAGCATTTTGCCTTTTCGCCCGCCTTGCGCAGCTCGCTGTAGTTCGCACGCGAGGGTCTGGCAAAGAAATCCTGGGCACGGTAGGCCGCGACGAGATCATGCCGTCGTTCCGTTAGCGCCATTTTCCGCAATTGTTCCTGCAGACCCCCGGCGATATCAGGGGCGTCATCCACGGTGCAGGCGTAGCCGTGAATGCACCACTGGCGTGCCTGGCCGCGCTTGCCGGCCGCCAGCAGTGCATCGACCAGTTTCCCGTAACATCGGCAGGCATCCGTTTCCGCCTCGAGCCGGGGGATGGTTCGATTTTTCCACCCGGCACGGCGATAGGCATCGAGTAGCCGGTTCAGCAGCCTTTCACGGCGCCAGGTGGTGGAAAAGTCGGCGTTACGCGGTTTGGGCGTGGCCTGTAACCGGGTCTCGAGCGTCTCTGCCACCTCGCGCCAGTGTGACCGGGTATAGGCGCGCCGCTTCAGTATATTTTCGGCCGACTCCAGCAGGGAATAATCATCCTCCAGGGATCGATCGATCACCCACAGCAATTGCTCGGGCGGCGACAGGGAGGATCGAGGCAAGGCTCCCATCACGGTTTCCAGGCAGGCACCGATCGCCAGGGCGGTCTCTCCCTCGTCACTGGATTGTTCCACCTGGGCGTTGCCCCTGGTCCAGAGTTCTGCGCCAAGCTGGAGCACCTCGTCGGCATGGTCCTGGTCGGCCAACGCCTGCAGCTGTTCCTCGAGATGGGAGTAATCGGGCAGGTTGCCTTCGTCACGCCAGGGGTTGTACCAGGCCTGCTCCGCAGTGAGCTTCCGGATCTCCGAGCGCAAAGCGCGCACGAGTTTGCCCACCTGGCCGCTGGCGAGCTGTTCGGTTTCGAGTATGTGCTGCGTGACCTCCGGAAAGCGACCAGCCGGATCGACGAGGAGGCCAGGCAGCTCGTCCCGGCTTTTCTCCGCAACAATTTTATCGATACCGCTGCGCGCTTTTGAACGCCGTGGCGCGGGAACAGGTACTGGTCCGTCATCCTCCCAACCGTCGTCTTCGTCGTCGGCATCACCCGGCAGCGCAAGACTGAGATCGTCGTTCTCGTCGAGCGTGGGGATCGGCTCTTCCCGCTTTACCCGCTCCGCGGCCGCCAGAATTACCGCAACCGCATGCTTGCAGGGTCCCCACTCATAGGGACAGGTGCAGAAGGACTCAAGATCCCCTTTTGCTGTGACCCGAACCGACGTAGCATACCGCTCGCTGCCGGTTACCCACGCGACGAGGTCATTCTCACGGGTACGAAAGAGCTGATCGACACGTTTCACATAGTCTTTGCCCCGATTGAGAATCTTGCCGCCCGCCCACTCGCGCAGGTCATCGAAGGTCAGGCTCCGCAGAATGGTACTGATAGTTTTCACTTTCCCTGCCCCGGTCAGTCTTCCTGAGGGTTCCTCAGTCTTTAACCTGTCCGCGCCCGGGTTGCGGTACAACGTCCTGGCGATAGCCGGGTTGGCGTACAACACGCCGGAATCGAACAGTTACCGGATGGTCTCGAAGGTATCCCGATCCAGTAACTGCAGCCGCGGCCTCCATCGCAGAGCAGGGTAGGGGCAATTGCTTTCAGGAACAAGTCTGTCTAACTTGTCGTATTCAGGTGATATTTCGAATTCGCCGTAGACACGAGGCTATGACACGATGAACGAATCCGCCGCCTTGATACTGCTGCATATGAGCGCCCAGGTGGCGGTGATCATTCGGGTGCTGCTACGCCCGCATCGCGATCCCTCTTCGCGCATCGCCTGGGTGGTGGTCATTGCCGCATTACCGGTGTTGGGCATCGTCGCGTACCTGCTGCTCGGGGAAGTCAATATCGGGCGTCGCCGGATCGGGCGCATGCGCACCGTGCTGGCGCAGATGCCGAGTGCCCGGTATGCGCAGGGCGCCGATTCGCCGAACCTGAAGCCCGAGGTGCCGGAGCGCTATGAGCACCTGTTCCGGGTCGGGCGCTCGATCAGCGGCTTCGAGCCCATCGGCGGCAACCGCGCCCGGCTGCTTGCCGACTCCGATGCGACTATCGACACGATGGTCGAGGACATCGAGGCCGCCAAAGACCATGTTCACCTGCTGTTCTACATCTGGCTGGCGGATAACAACGGCTGCCGGGTCGTCGATGCCCTGATCCGGGCCGCGGCGCGCGGTGTTACCTGCCGCGCGATGGCGGATGACCTGGGCTCGCGGCAGATGATTCTCTCCGGGCATTGGCGAACCATGGAGGCGGCCGGCGTCCGGCTCGCCCGCGCGCTGCCTGTCGGCAATCCGCTTCTGCGAGCGCTCCGCGGGCGTATCGATCTTCGCAACCATCGCAAGATCGTCGTCATCGACGACTGGATCACCTATTGCGGCAGCCAGAACTGCGCTGACCCGGAATTCCTCGTCAAGGCGAAGTATGCCCCCTGGGTCGATGCGATGATGCGCTTCGAAGGACCGATCGCCCGGCAGAACCAGCAGCTGTTCGCCGGCGACTGGATGGCGCATGTGGACGACGACATCGTTGCGCTGCTGCAAAGGCCGTTGCCTGACAGCAAACCGGGACTGCCGGCGCAGGTGATCGGCACCGGTCCAACGGTGCGCTGGTCGGCGATGCCGGAGATGTTCGAGTCCCTGATCTACAGCGCACGCCGGGAGCTGGTCATCACCACGCCATACTATGTTCCGGACGAGTCATTGCAGGCGGCCCTGTGCGCCAGTGCCCGGCGCGGTGTCCAGACCACGATTGTGTTCCCGGCCCGCAACGACAGCTGGATCGTCGCCGCCGCCAGCCGCAGCTACTACCGTGATCTCCTCGCCGCCGGCGTGCGCATTTTCGAGTATGTCGGCGGTCTGCTGCACACCAAATCGCTGACCATGGACGGCGAGGTCACGCTGATCGGCTCGGCCAACATGGACCGGCGCAGCTTCGAGCTGAACTACGAGAACAACATCCTGTTCCAGGACGCGGCGCTGACCGCGGCCATGCGCGAACGGCAGCAGGTCTATATCGCACAATCCGTCGCGGTGGACATGCAGACCGTGCTGGACTGGAGCTGGCGCCGTCAGCTCTGGAACAACATCATTGCCGTACTCGGCCCGGTGCTCTGAGTCGATGGTGAATGTCCATCACGGCCAGTTTAAGCTGAGGATTCCGACATGCCGGCAGGTCTTCGATGATCGAGGCATTTCTCCCGGGCGCAATCGCCGCCGCCATGCTGTTGGACGTGTCGCCCTTGACCGCAGTGCTGCACAGCAATTAGATTGAAAGCAGATCTGAAGATATGGGAGCCCCGGACCATGACGCGTCGTATTCTGCTTGCCTTCGTCGTACTGACCTGCTCGCTGGCGAGCGCCGCACCGGCGCGAGACCCGGGAAAATTCTTCTTCGACGAAACCTTCGGCAATTTCCAGGAAGAGCTCGGCCTGGCGCGGCAGGACGGCAGGCAGGGGGTGCTGATTTTCTTCGAACAGGAGGACTGTCCCTTTTGCCACCGCATGAAAACCACGGTGCTCAATCAGCCCGAGGTGCAGGACTACTATAAAAAACATTTCCACATTTTCAGCGTTGATATCGAGGGTGACCTGGAAGTTACCGATTTCCAGGGTCACCCGGTCACGCAAAAGGATTTTGCCTTCAAGCAGTACAAGGTCCGTGCCACGCCGGTGTTCGCCTTTTTCAATCTCGACGGCAAACTGGTCGCCCGCTACACCGGCCCGACCAAAAATGCCCGGGAATTTCTCTGGCTGGGTGAATACGTCGCCGATGGCCACTACCAGTCGGAGACCTTCGCACAATTCAAACGCGGGAAACAGCAGGCAGCCGGTGCCGAATGACCACAGGGTCGGGGCGGAAACGTCGTTGTCGCCGGGGTGCCGCAGGGTGGTCGTTGCTGGCTGTTGCCGTTCAACTGTCGGCTGCGCCGCTGCCCGATCCGCTGACCCTCGAGGACGCCCTGCAACTGGCCGGCGATAACCATCCGTCGCTGGCGCTCAGCCGGGCCGCGCTGGACAAGTCGCAGGCGGGCGCCGAACGCACCGCCGCGCAGAACGATGTGGATATCGGCGCACGTCTGGAAGCCCGCCTGATCGACCCGTCGGATGACGCCGATGACCAGAGCAGCAACGACTCCCGGGCAAGGCTGTACGCCACCAAGCGGCTCTACGACTTCGGGCATACCGACGCCCTCGAGGCGGCCGCGGAAACCAGCGTCACTGGAAGCCGCCTGCAGATGGCGGCGGACCAGTCACGCTACCGCATACAGGTCATGAAGGCCTTTTTCGACGTGCTGCTGGCGGATCTTGAATATGCCCGCGACAACGAAGCCATGGCAGTCGCCTATGTCCAGGCGGACAGGATACGTGACCGTAATGAGCTGGGGCAGGTGTCGGACATCGAACTGCTGCGAGAGCAGGATACCTATCAGACCTTTCGTATGAAGCGCATTCGCTCCGAAGCCCGGCTGCGCACCACCCGCGCACACCTGGCTCAGTTGCTCGACCGCCCCGACGAACTGCCGGGTGAACTGGTTCGCCCGCAGTTCCCCGAAAACGACCAGCCGCTGCCCGACTATAATCACCTGGTTGATGCGGCGCTTGCTCACAACCCGCGTGTACTGGCGCTCAAGTCGGATCTCGAAGCGGCCCGTCTCAGTGTCGAAGCCGAACGCACCGGCAGCCGTCCGGTGCTGAGCGGCACGCTCTCTGCGCTGGCCCATCATCGCGATCTGAGTGGTTACAACCCGCTGGAAGCCGAACTGAGCCTGAACATCCCCCTGTATGAAGGCGAGCGCGTCAAGTCGGCGGTGGCCGAAGCGCAGGCGGAGATGCACCGCGCTCAGGCTCTCCTGCGGCAGCAGGAGTACGACCTGCGACAGGAATTGCTCGAGGTTTCGCTCGAAATCCAGACGCTGCATGCGCAGCGCGAACAGGTGAAAATCTTCACCGCCGCCCGCGACCGCCGCTTCGACCAGGCCCAGGCGGAGTACGAACTCGAACTCAAGACCGATTTCGGCGATGCGCTGGTGGGTCAGTCGGAGTCCACCCTGCTGGCCGCCAGGACCGAGTTCCAGCTGGCCCTCAACTGGGCGCGGCTGGCCAGCCTCACCGGGGAACACTACTCCCCGTACTTGCCGCCATCGGCGCCGCCGCAACCCGGGAACGACAGCCATGAAAAAATCCTTCGCTAGCGTGGCCCTGTGCCTGGCAGCCATGAGCGTGAGCGCCGCGGAATACCCGGCCGTGCTGGCGTGGACACAGCGCGTGGTTCTCAGCACCCCGGTATCCGGGGTGGTTATTGCAGTGCCAGCCGTCGCCGGTGAACGGGTCAGGGAAGGACAGGTGCTGGTGCAACTGGACAAACGCCCGTTCGAGAGTGCGCTGCGCAAGGCCGAGGCCCAGGCGCATAAATACAGGCTCAACCGTGAGGAGGCCGAACGCGAATTGCAACGCACCCGCGAACTCTACGAGCGCACCGTGATATCGGTGCACGACCTGCAGGTCGGGGAAATCGCTTTTGCCAATGCCGAAGCCGATTACGCCAGCGCTCGTGCGCAGCTTGAGACAGCGCGGCTGCAGCTCGAATATGCCATCGTCCAGGCACCGTTTGCCGGCCTGGTGCTTGAAGTGGCAGTGGCACCGGGTGAAACGGTCGTCAATACCCAGCAGGCGACACCCATGGTGACGCTCGCCCGGGACCGGCCGATGACCGCGCACGCGCCGGTGCCGGCAGAGGCAGCCGGCAACCTGTCGCCGGGACAGTCCGCCACCGTAACGGTGGACGGGCAAGCTTACCCGGCCCGGGTCGTTCAACTCGGCGCGGAAGCGGATGCTTCCGGACGTTATGACCTGTCGGTATCCTTCGACCCCGGGGATACCGCCCTGCGGGCCGGTTTGCCGGCGCTCATCAACACCGGCCGCTGATCCGGCGCACGCCCGGCAACTGGCATTCAGCCTGCCGATTAATCTCCGGTACAACACATGAGTTACGACATCATCGGTGACATCCACGGGCAAGGCCGGACGCGGCTCGGAGAACAAAGTACCCTTTGTGGCGGCGGTCCAGTTGAGTGCGGAAGGCCATCCCCAGGTCGCCCGCTTCGATCCGGTCTCCGGCTTTACCAAAGAGGCGATCGGTCACTGGGCGCAGCGCTATCTGGGCACCTCCACCCGGGTAGTCAGCGATGGATTGAACTGCTTCCCTGGCGTTGAGCAGGCCGGCGCGGTGCACGTGCTGGAAGTGGTTGGTGCGGGCCGGCACAGGACGGACATGCCGTGTTTTACCTGGATCAACACCGTACTGGGTAACGTGAAGACGTCCCTGGCGGGGACCTATCATGCCTTCAATTTCAGAAAATACGCCCATCGTTACCTGGCCGAGTGTCAATATCGGTTCAACCGGCGCTTCGATTTGAAGGCCATCCTGCCACGCTTGGTGCGTGCCGCCGCGGTAACTGGCCCGCGTACTGAGGCTTGGCTTCGGTTGGCTGAACATTCGTGCTAATCAGGTCTGATTTTGTCTGCCATCGTGCCGGTTATGACTACCTCCGCGCCAGAAACTATCGTAAAGTCTCGCCAGTTTCCCGAGACACGACATTAGCTAACTTGTACCGATCACAGGAGTGCAGCGCACTGCGAAAGGAGGCGGTCGCTTTGAGTCAGCAAGTCAACCGCCTGAACGTCGTCCGCGACCGGTTGATCCTTCCGCAGACGGGCGACCAGGGACAGGGTTTCGGCGGGTAGCAGGTTTGTTTGCACCAGCACCGAGTCGATGAGATTCAGGGCGGGTGGCGCATCTGCGTTGTGACCCTGCCATAGGTTCAGTGCCTGCATGGCCACCTCCACAGCCTCACGCATCGGGGCGAGCGCTTCCGCTGCAAAGCCGCCTTCCATGAGTACTTTCGCCATGCGTCGTTGGCGCTCACCCTGAGCCAGACGGTTGCGGGCCTTGGTCAGCCTTGTTGATGGCCCGTCATCCGTTGGTCTGTCCGCGGCCGGGGCGCGGTACAGCGTCCTGACGGTATCCAGGTTGGCATGCAACACGCCGGCATCGATCAGTTGCCGGATGGTCGTGAAGTCATCCCGATCCAGTAACTGTAGCCGCGGCGTCCAGTGGGGGAATCGATCCTGCAGTTGCCTGGAAAGAGTGCTGTGCAGAGCATCATCCAGCCGATCTGCCACGACCAGCAGGGTTTGCTGATCACCCGCACCGTGCAATTCCATTAGATCGAGATGTTCGCTCCATTTACCCAGCACTTCATCGCGTAATTGATCGAGCGGATCGGTGGCAGCAGCCCGGGGCTCCGGTTTCTTCCCGGTCATCAGGCTTTCCATGCGTTCCAGAAAGGCGGCGCGGCCCGAAGGCAGGGCCATCTCACGCCCGCCCGTGCCATCCACCACACCCTCGGCCAGGGAGCGCTTTTGATCGAGCAGGGCGAGCATCCGGTGTTCAATGGTGTGCTCGGATACCAGATTAATCACCTGCACGGAGCGTTTCTGGTGTTTGCGCCAGGCGCGCGCGATCCGCTGCTCCAATTTCGCCGGATTCCAGGGCATATCCAGGTTGATCACCACGTCAGCCGCCTGCAGGTTGAGCCCGGTGGCGCCCGAGTCGGTGGAGAGGAAAAGCCGGCAGTTGGCATCGTTCTTGAAACGCCGTATCTCGCCGCGGCGTTTCACCTGCGGGACCTGGCCGGTATGCCAGGCATACCCCAATTTCATCTTCCCTGCCAGCTCGCGAACCAGTTCAAGCATGCGCTGCCACTCGGAAAAGATGATGATCTTGTGATCGCCGTCCTCCATGAGTTCTTCGAGGAGGTTGCCGAGCTCCTGCAGCTTGGGTGAAATGCGACACTCCTGATCAAGAATATAGGGCGTGTCGCATACCATGCGCATGCAGGCCAGATTTTGCTGGAGCCGTTCCATCTCCTCTTTTTTCAAAGGCCGGCGCTTGGCGACGGCGGCGAGACGCGCCGCTTTTGTTTCGTACTCCTCGTAACGCAGCGTTTGCTCCTTGTGCATGGCGACGAAATAGGTGTTGATCGTGCGCGCCGGCAGTTGCCCCTCCACTTCCTCCTTGCGCCGGCGCAGCATGACGGGCTGCAGCCTCTCATGCAGTAGATCGAGATTCCGGTAGCCGATGGCGCGTCCTTTCTCGTCCAGTTGGTAGAAATCGCGGTTGAAGCGGAACAGGGGTCCGAAGATACGGGGGTCAAGAAACTGGACGATCGAATAGATCTCGTCGATGCGGTTCTCCAGTGGCGTGCCGGTGAGCACGAAGGCATAGGGGCTTTTCAGCCGCTTGACCGAGATGGCGGTTTTGGTCTGCCAGTTCTTGATGCGCTGGGCCTCGTCGAGAATGATGACATCCGGGGCGAGGATGTTATTGATTTCATGGATGTCGGGCCGGACCTGCTCGTAATTGACGAGAAAAAAGAACGCCGACTCGTGGTACTGGCGCAGGCGCTGGGCGCGAGGTCCCTGGACGATGTGCGCGGGCAGGGCAGTGAATTTGGCGATCTGCTCCTCCCATTCGCCCTTGAGCGAGGCGGGGGAGATCACCAGCACCCGCCGGATGCCCTGGGTGCGGCGCAGAAGTTCGCAGGCGGCGATTGCCTGCACCGTCTTGCCCAGGCCCATTTCGTCGGCCAGCAGTGCGCGGCCGGTGAATGCCAGGTGCAGCATGCCCTCCTGCTGGTAGGGATACAGGGGGTGTCTGGCTAGGTCGAGGCTTGTCTTGCCGGCGGCCACTTCGGTCTCGAAGTGCTGACGGGCTCGTTGTTGCTGGGCATCCCGATCGAGTGTCTCGAGCCAGGGGTCCAGTTCTTTTGAGAACCGGATTCGACGCCTTACGTGGGTGGGGGCAGCGTAGATTGACCTTTCCAGCGCCGGCAAGGTGTCGAGGGGATTGCCCGCCAGGGCGTTTTCCTCGTCGAAGAACGGAGTGAGGAGGTCATGCGCCAGGGAACGGCGCTGCTTGACCTGCGGCCAGCGAATCCGGACCTGGCGATTGTGCCGATCCAGAAAAATCTCGATGAAGGGGCTGCCGGTCGTGGCCGCCTGGTGGAAGGTGCGCTTACGCCGGTACTGGAGCCGGAACAATGTCGCCTCGACGTGTTTGCAAGTTCCCAGACCATTAATGCGATGGTCGGGGCAATCACAGCTGTTGATAAGTTCGGAAAGCGAACGTATCTCCACACGATAGTGCTGACCGTCGCCGGAGAGCGCCCGGTAGCAACCAAAAAACCCGGCATCCTCCATTTCGGCTTCGATCCGAATGGCTTCATTGACGCCCCGTAAACGGCGGCGTTCGATTTCATCGACGTCACTGGTGGACCAGCCGGATGGCCGGGTTCGTTGTTGAGAATTTTTCCGCTGTTTCTTTGTTTTCGACATGGTGGAAAGGTATGGTATCGATGGTTATGAATCCTGGCGAACCACCATTTTACTGAAAACCAACGACGATGGCTTTTACAAAGAACCTGACGGATACGAAAAAACGGTGCTCTCGGCCCTGTAGGGGAGCTGGCAGAACCTGCGAAATGCGGTAGTGGAGTATGCGCCTTTTCCCGGCCGGGAGTGTGTGCTGTTGCATATCGATGAAGGAATGAGCTGGGAGTCGGTCAGAAACCTCCGGTATATGCGCAATGCCTGCTCCTGGTGCGCAACCTGCTGATACAAGGCGAGGTGTCGGATGAGGTCGGCTTTTGGTTAGAGGACGTAAGCCGGTTGCTCGATGAGGTGCTCCGAGCCCTCCGCAAAGGTGAGATGAATTGAACCGTTGCCTCGGGGATATTCCTGTTCTCCGATGGTACGAGAAGAGAATTGCGGCGTTAGTTACGAGATAAAACCCGGCTTCGTCACGGACCACGGCTGCAATCCAGGCATAATTTTCGCTTAAGGTGTTTATTTTCAATCCGTTCGGCAATTCACGCGAGGGCGGATTTCCGTTTTCGGGTTGATTCTTGCGAAGTCGGGGGGGTATCCTTCCCCGCGGTTGTCCTTCCTCTACTCGTTCGCTGCCGGTGCCTTCACTCGTCACACTACTCACGCCGTTGGAGTTCTCGCCCACCGTACTGATCGCCTGTACAGGCGCGGCGGTCCTGTTCTGGCGCGGCCTGCGTCGCCGTCGCGAGGCCGGCCTGAGGACGGGCGTGGGTCGCACCCTGAGCTTTTACATGGGTCTCGTACTGATCTACGGGGTTATGCAGACGTACGTGGATTACCTTTCCCAGCACATGTTCTGGGTGCACCGGGTTCAGCACCTGGTGCTGCATCATCTGGGGCCGTTCCTGATCATGCTCGCCGTTCCCTACGAAGTGCTTGGTCAGGGTCTGCCGGCGCGCCTGCGTGATCGCATGCTGCTGCCACTGTGGCGCAACTGGCCGTTGCAGTTCCTTTACCGGCTGGTGCAGAATCCACTGGTCTCCCCGTTGCTGTTCGTCGGCCTGATTTATCTCTGGCTGACGCCCTCGATCCACTTCGCCGCCATGCTGAGCACCCCCCGCTACCTGCTGATGAACTGGAGCATGCTGGTCGACGGGCTGCTGTTCTGGTGGCTGGTGCTGGATCCGCGCCCGCCGCACCAGCAGGGATCGCTGGGTTACCCGGCGCGCATCGTGATGCTCTGGGCGATCATGTTGCCGCAGATCGCGATCGGTGCGCATATCGCGCTCAGCAAGACGGTGCTCTACGACGTGTACAGTGTGTGTGGCCGCGCCTGGCCGCTGAGTCCGCTGGTCGATCAGGGCACGGGGGGGATCGTCACCTGGATTCCCGCGGCGATGATGAGCGTGCTTGCCATCCTGCTGGTGCTGCGCATGTGGATGCACCAGAGCGCGCGCGAGGAAGCGGTCCCGGGTGCGGCCGCGCGGATGGAAGGCGAAAAGCATCTTTCGAGGGGAATATCATGAATCGAGTACTGTTTTCTGTCGTGATACTGGGCATGGTCATGATCGCCCATGCCGGGCAACCGCCGGTGTCGGTCAGTGATGCCCGCATACGCTGGCTGCCGGGTGACCTGCCCATGGCCGGCTATTTCGTGATCACCAGTCAGGCGCCGGGTCCCCTGCGCCTGGTCGGCGCAGCCAGCCCGGCTTTTGGCGGCGTGATGGTGCATCGCAGCGTCGAGGAGGACGGCATGGCGCGCATGGTGCACGTTGACGGCGTGGATCTCACCCCGGGCCAGCCGCTTGCGTTCGCCCCCGGCGGTTATCACTTGATGCTGATGAACCGTACCGGAGACCTGCACGCGGGAGAGGACGTGCCGGTGACTCTGCAGTTCGGCGACGGCCAGACGCTCGTGGTCCGTTTCCGGGTGACGGGTGTGCAGGGCGAGTGACGCTCGCCGGCGCCACTGTAGTCCGCGCTTCGGGCTTGCGTCTCGGGGTATTGCTGCTGGCGGGTCTGCTCGCCGCCTGCGGGCAGAGTGCGCCGCCCTGGGGTCTCCGGGATATTTCCGGTCTCATGCCGCCGCTCGACTTTACCCTCACCGCGTCGAGCGACGGCGCGACGGTGCACGGCGAGGATTTTCGCGGCAAGGTGGTGCTGCTCTACTTCGGTTATACCCACTGCCCGGACGTGTGTCCGACCACCCTGTCCCTGCTGAGCCGCGCCGTGAGCGCGCTGGGAGCGAGCGCGGATCAGGTGCGGATCCTGTTCGTGAGCGTCGATCCGGCGCGCGATACCCTGGCCCAGCTGAAGACCTATGCGGCGGCGTTCGGGCCGGAGGTCGTCGGCCTGCGCGGCAGCGAGGCCGAGCTGAAGGCGCTCACCAAACGCTACCGGGTCAGCTACGGTTACGGAGAGCCCGATGCCCGAGGCGCCTATGAAGTGTCGCACAGCAGCGCCGTGTACGTGTTCGACCGCGAGGGCGAGATCCGCCTGCTGATCGGGTCCACCGATAGCGCTCCGGTCATCACCGGCGACCTGCAGCGTCTCCTCGCAGAGACGCCCGCCGCTTCGACATGAACTCCCTGACCAGCCTTGTACACCGTACCCTTGCCTGCCATCCCCGGACACCGGACCGGGTCATACGTGCTGTCGGTGTGGCGGCAGGTGGAACAGCGGACGGTGGTCTAGCCTTGAGCTTTGCTCTGGAGGGCGATCTCACCGCTGTGCGCATTCCTGAACACCGGCCATCCCGCCGCGTGGACGGCCTGTGGCGGCACACCTGCTTCGAGGCCTTCGTGATGGCGGGGGAGGGGCCCGGGTATCGGGAGTTCAACTTCTCGCCCTCGGGGGAATGGGCGATCACTGCCTTTCGCGGCTATCGCGACGCCGCGGAGCAGGCAACGGAGTCCGGTCCGGAGATCAAGGTGCGCCGCCGCGGAGAGCGGTTGGAACTGGATGCGGAGATCCGTCCGGAGTGTCTGCCGCCGGGCCGTTCGCTGCGCCTCGGGCTGTCCGCGGTGGTTGAGGACGCGCACGGCGAGCTGACGTACTGGGCGTTGCGACACCCCGAGGGCCAGCCCGATTTCCATCATAAGGACGCCTTCGCGTTGCCACTGGAGCTGACCTCAATGGCTGACGTTGACACGCTCACCGGCAGGATGGTGCGATGAAGTT
>JBAVKA010000457.1:0-8719 GCA_049688075.1 Gammaproteobacteria bacterium | reverse complement strand
CCGTAGCGTTCGGCGACGTAATCGATGACGCGGTCGCGCCCGTCCATGCAGAAATCCACGTCGAAATCCGGCATCGAGACGCGTTCCGGATTGAGAAAGCGCTCGAACAGCAGGTCGTAGCGCAGCGGATCGAGGTCGGTGATGGTCAGGGCGTAGGCAACCAGCGAGCCGGCGCCGGAACCACGCCCGGGACCGACGGGTATCCCGTGTTGCTTGGCCCAGGTGATGAAATCGGCAACGATCATGAAATAGCCCGGAAATCCCATTTCGATGATGACGTCGATCTCGGTTTCGAGGCGCTCCAGATAGCGGCACCGCTCGGCCCCGACATCCGGCGCCTCCGCTGGCAGGATTTTTTTCAGGCGCCGCTCCAGTCCTGCGCGGGCCTGCCCGCGAAAGTAATCCTCGAGCGACAAACCCTCCGGAACGGGAAAATCCGGGAGATAATTCTTGCCCAGTTCGAGTTCCAGGTTGCAGCGTCTGGCAATTTCAACCGTGTTGGCAAGCGCCTCGGGGATATCCCGGAAGAGTTCCGCCATCTCCCCGGGGCTGCGCAGATACTGCTGGTCGGTAAACTGCCGGGTGCGACGGGGATCGTTCAGGGTGCGTCCCTCGTTGATACAGACACGGGCTTCATGCGCCTCGAAATCGGCAGACCTCAGGAAATGCACGTCGTTGGTAGCGACCACCGGCACATCGGCGGCGACGGCCAGATTCACGGCACGGTGCAGGTATTCCTCCTCTCCCTGACGTCCCGTGCGCTGCACTTCCAGGTAGAAACTGTCCGGAAACAACCGGCACCAGTCATCGAGCAGGGTGCGCGCCTGTGCAGTCTTGCCGGCCAGCAGGGCCGGACCGATATCGCCTGAACGACCTCCGGAAAGTGCGATGAGTCCCTGCGTGTTTCCCTCCAGCCAGGACTTGTCGAGCAGCGGGAGCCCACGCTGCTGGCCTTCGGTGTAGGTGCGCGAGACCAGTCGTGTGAGACCGAGAAATCCCTCATGGTCCCTGCAAAGCAGGACGAGTCGTGAGGGTTGACCGTGCCCGGAGCCCTCCGTGACCCAGAGATCGACGCCGATAACCGGTTTGACACCGGCTTTCATGGCGGCACGGTAGAATTTGACCATTGAAAACAGGTTGCTTTGGTCAGTCACCGCGATGGCCGGCATCATCATCCCGGCCGCCGTACCGACCAGTGGCTTGATACGCACAGTGCCGTTCGCCAGGGAATATTCCGTGTGTACACGCAGGTGAACAAAGGCGGGGGACATGAACTAGGGCTTCCGTGTTCGGGGGGGTGATTCCGGGCTGCGACGCAGCTCGATGTCAATTCTGGATATATTGTTCATACAATTGTTTTATATGAGATTTAATATCTCATTAGTGCTTTCAAACAGGCCAATTCCAGGCTGGGAACTATAGCATGGGACAGACCTCCATGCCCCACCGCCCTGAGCACGCGGCGTCACGCGGGACGGGTACCCTGTCCGGTGATCAACCTGCGGTTCCTCGTGCAACTGCGAGTACTGCGGGTTAAATCTCACAGAGGGCAGGTCGATAACAAGCTGACACCCGGCCCGTTGAGGCCGTCTATCGGAAAATCCATGAAATCCGAAATTCCAGAACGACTCTGGTCAACCCATGAAGGGGACGATCTGCGGAGCTTCGCCCACAGCATGGGCGAGTTGCAGTGGCTGCTGCTCATCCTCGTCATGCTGTATTTCTTTATACCGACACGCCCGATCGATAAACCCGATGCCCTCGTCGTTGTCATGGTGTCATTCGCCGGCTTCGTGCTGCTGTTTCGCTATTTCAGGTGTTGCGCGCGCGAGGCGCGCTGGAAGCCGGCCATTCAAACCTTCGGGATGATTGCCTTTATCACGTTCGTGCTCTTTTGCACGGGGAAAACAGGAAGCCCGCTGCTCAACCTGTACCTGCTGATCATCATCGCCTGCGCCATTACCCTGGGCAGGGTGATGACCATGCTGGAAGTCCTGCTGATCGCCGCCTGTTATCTCTTCATGGGATACGTCGACTACGGTTCCGATATCATTTCTCCCGAGACATTTACCGCCCTGATGGCAAACTTCTCACCATTCCTGCTGGTGGCCTATGTTACCTCTCTGCTGGCCGAGGATATCCACCATGCCAGGCGGAAGATCACCGTGCTGTCACAAACTGACGAGCTGACCGGCCTGCTCAACATGCGTGCCTTCAGCATTCTCCTGGACAAGGAGATTACAACGGTGGAGCGCTACTCGCAGCCCTTCACACTCATGATGATCGACGTGGACCAACTCAAGAAGGTCAACGACCATTTTGGCCATGCCGCGGGCACCCACCTGCTCAAGACGGTTGCCGGTTCGATCAGCGACACCGTCAGAACCTCCGATGTGCTGGCCCGCTATGGCGGCGATGAATTCGTCATCCTGATGCCACACACGCGCAGTGAAGCCGCGCGTATCGCCGCGGAACGCATCCGCGTCGCCATTCACAAGTCCTCCTTTGACATGAACGGGCAGCACGTTGTCGCCTCCGCCAGCATCGGCATTGCCAGTTATCCGGAAAGTGTCGATGTCGCCGGGGATGTTCTGGAAAAAGCGGACATTGCACTTTACAAGAGCAAGCAGTCTGGCCGTGACCGGGTTACCGTCTATCACCGGGATTTCGAGATTGTGACGCAGCTGCCTGATGCAGCTGCGGCCGTTATTTCCCGCCCGCTTCGTCCGTCCTCAGCAATTTCCTGACCGGCGCATAGCTGCGTCGATGCAACGGCGTGACCCCCAGCCTCTGCAGGGCCAGAAGGTGCTCACGGCTCGGATACCCTTTATGCCGCGCAAGACCGTAGCCCGGGTAGCGCCGGTCCATTTCGACCATTTCACGGTCACGGGTCACCTTCGCTATGATCGAGGCGGCGCTGATCGCCGCGATAGTACTGTCCCCCCTGACGACGGCCTCCACCGGACAGTCCAGGCGCGGGCACTGGATGCCGTCGACGAGCACGCAGAGCGCCGGCGGACTTAACATGAAGACGGCACGCTGCATTGCCAGCAACGTCGCCTGGAGTATGTTAAGTCGGTCTATCTCCTCGACGCTGGCGCGGCCTGTTGCCCAGGCAAGCGACTTTTGCGTAATTTCAAGGTATAGGGCCTCACGACGTATTTGCGTGAGCTGCTTCGAATCCTTCAGCCCGCACACGGGATTATCAGGATCGAGTATGACCGCCGCGGCGATGACCGGACCGGCCAGCGGTCCGCGACCCGCCTCGTCCACGCCTGCGACATGCCCGCTGTGAATATCAGTCGGATCGGCCGTCATTGCGCCCCACTATGTCCAGCACGGCATCGGCGGCGGAACGGTTGGCATCCCGCCGCAATCCGGCGTGGATGACTGAAAAGGTCTCCCCCAGTTCACGAGTCAGCCGGCGATTATTGAACAACCGCAGGATCTCTTCGCCGAGTTTTTCGGCCGTGAGTCCGTGCTGGATGATTTCCCGCACCAGCGGTCTTCCCGCCAGCAGGTTCGGCAGGGAATACGAGCGCGTTTCCGACAGCAGCCGGGCAATCCGGTAGCTCAGCGGCGACATTCGATAAGCAACCACCATCGGACGCTTGAGCAGCATGCATTCAAGGGCTGCCGTGCCGCAGGCAAGCAATACGACGTCCGCAGCGGCCATCACCTCGAGCGATCTTCCATTGATCAGGGTAATTGGCAACGATTCCTGATGATGCCTCAGCTCCTTCTCGAATTCCTCGCGGCTCTCCCTGTTTGCCAGCGGCACGGCAAAGCGCATGTCCGGCATCAGTTTCCGGCACCAGAGCGCAGTCCGCAGAAAAGGTCCTGCGAGTCGCCGGACCTCATCTCGACGACTGCCGGGCAGCATGGCGACGATCGGTGCTTCCAGCGGAAAACCAAGATGATGGCGCGCCACCGCCGGATTGACCTCGTCGCCCAGCTGGTCCGCCAGCGGGTGCCCGACACAGCGGACCTGGACAGGCTGCTGTCGGTAGAAATCCTCTTCAAAGGGAAACAGAGTCAGCAGACAGTCGCAGCTCCGGGCAATCCTGCGCACCCGGTACCGGCGCCAGGCCCAGACCGAAGGACTGACATAATGCAGGGTTCTGATGCCGGCACGTTTTAGGCTGCGTTCAAGCCCCAGGTTGAAATCCGGCGCGTCGATTCCGATAAATATATCCGGCGGTGTTGCGAGAAAATGTTCACGCAGGTCGCGCCTCACGCCCAGCAGCGCCGGCAGGCGCCTGATCACTTCAGTGAGCCCCATGATGGAAAGCCGTTCCATGGGATACAGACTGAAGCAACCGGCATCGATCATACGCGGCCCGCCAATGCCCTCGAATAGCGCTTGCGGTTCCCGCTCCCGTATGGCCCGGATCAGTCCCGCGCCCAGTGCATCGCCGGAAGACTCACCGGCAACGATGCCGATGTGCAACGGGTAGATCCTGTCAGCCATGAGTGCCAGGAAATTCCTGAAGCCGAAAAACGAGGCTGCCGAGCCTTGTTGCACTCAATTCACCGGTTGCCTTGCGGAAGAACGACATCATGGTTAGCGGACGATGCCGCGTTTCGCACGCTCTACAAACGCAGCCAGCGCGGCGACCGCCTCATCCTGACCGGACTGGTCATGCAAGCGCTGCAGTGCCGTTTGCAGGGACAGGTTGGACCGGTAAAGCGTCTTGTAGGCCTGTCGCAGCGCCTTGCGGGTCGCGTCGGGGAACCCATGGCGGCGCAGTCCCTCGGCATTCAGCCCGGAGCTGTGCGCCGGGTTTCCGGTTACCGTCACGAAGGGGGGCACATCCTTGTTGATGACACTGCCGAATGCGCAGAAGGCATGCGCTCCGATAGCGCAGAACTGGTGCACGAGCGTATAGCCGCCCAGAATCGCGCAGTCATCGACACTGACATGTCCCGCGAGGGACGCGCCGTTGGCGAATACGGTCTGGTTACCCACCTGGCAGTCATGCGCGATATGCGCATGCGCCATGATCCAGTTTTCGTCGCCAACACGCGTCACGCCCTCGTGCTGGAGGGTACCGCGATTGATGGTGACATACTCGCGGATCACATTACGGTCGCCAATCTCGAGCCGGGTCGGCTCCCCTGAATACTTCTTGTCCTGCGGTGCATCGCCGATCGAGGCGAACGGGTGGATCCTGTTTTCCTTCCCGATCTGCGTCGGGCCATTGATCACGACATGCGGGCCAATCCAGGTCCCCGGACCAATAACGACACCGGGACCGATCACCGAAAAAGCCCCGACACTGACATTTCCGTCAAGCTCGGCAGCACGGTCAATAACCGCCCGTTGATCGATCAAGTGTTGATGTCTCTCTCGGTACACATGATTTCAGCCGAGGCGGCGATAGCGCCATCCACCCGGGCATCGCAGTCGAATATCCAGATGCCGCGTTTTGTCTTCAGCAGCCGGGCGGAGAGCAGCAGCTGGTCGCCGGGCTCAACGGGGCGCTTGAAACGGACCCTGTCCATACCGACCAGAAAGTAGAGCGTGTCCCGGTCAGCGGTATTCTCGAGCGTACGGAATGCCAGAAGGCCGGTCGCCTGCGCCATGGCTTCCAGAATCAGCACGCCCGGCATAACCGGTCGCTGCGGGAAGTGGCCCTGAAAGAACGGTTCGTTATAGGTGACATTCTTGATGCCGGTGAGCGATTCGCCCTTGTTGAATTCAATCACCCGATCGATCAGCAGAAAGGGATAGCGGTGCGGCAAATGCCTGAGTATGTCATTTATATCCATGCGCATCGGGTGTCATCCTGTATGAGTTCTTGACTATTCCTGGCTGCATCACCACGTCACCGAAAGCGCTGTCTCAGTCAGTTACCGACGGCGCAAGCTGCTGCTCGAGCTTTCGAATCTTCCTTGCCAGTCTGTCCAGGCGTCTGAAGCGGGCATTATTCCTGTTCCAGAGCGCATTCTCCTGTGCAGGCACACCGGATGAATACACCCCGGGACGAGTGATCGATTTTGTCACCAGGGTCATTGCGGTGATGACCACATGATCAGTTATCTCAAGGTGGCCGAGAATGCCTGCTCCGCCCCCGATCCGGCAGTGACTACCGAGCCTTGCGCTGCCCGAAATGCCTACGCATGCGGCTACCGCCGTATGCGCGCCTATCCGGACATTATGGGCAACCCGAACCAGGTTATCGAGTTTTACGCCATCCGCGATCAGGGTGTCATCCAGGGAACCACGATCTATGGTGGTACCGGCGCCGACTTCGACGTCGCTACCGATGCAGACGCGTCCCAGTTGCGGAACTTTCAACCAGCGTCCATCTTCATTCGCGAGGCCGAAGCCGTCACTGCCGATCACCACGCCGGGGTGGAGCACCACACGCTCGCCGATTTCCACTCCGTCAGAGATGACTACATTTGCATGGAAAAGGCTGTCAGCGCCGATATGGCTGTCTCGTCCTATAAAACATCCGCCGGTTAGTTGAACCCCTGCAGCGATGGTTGCGCCGTCCTCGATGATGCAATGCGGACCCACCCAGGCGGAAGAAGCGATTTCGCAGCCTGCGCCGATAACCGCGCTCGGGTGCACGCCACTTCGTCTGACAGGCGGTTCTGTCAACAGCAAGGCGGCCCGGGCATAGACAGCGTAGGGGTTTGCGACGGTTATCGTCGCCGTCGGACACTCGTCTGCAAGCGCCGCCTCCAGAATGACGGCCGAAGCGCGCGTGGCAGCCAGATATTTCCGGTAGGCCCTGTTCGCCAGAAAACTGATGGCTCCCGGCCCCGCTCGCTGGAGACTCGCGACCGAGCTGACCATGCAGTCCGGGTCACCGTGCAATTCACCCCCTAATCTGTCCGCCAGCTCACCCAGCGCAAGGTCCATCCAGTCGCGCTCCCCTACCGGTTCGCAGGAGTACCGCTGTGGCTGGCCCCGGTCACTGCTTGAGCTTCTTCAGCACGCTCTCGGTGACATCGACCTTGGTGCTCGAATAGACCACGCCCTGCGTCAGGATCAGGTCGAAGTTTTGCTCCTTGGCAAAAGCGACGACAACATCGTAGATATCCTTCTGCAGTTTTGCCAGCACCTCGTTGCGCCTGATGTTGAGATCGTCACGGAACTCCTCCTGACTGCGCTTGAGGTCACGGCGCTTGGCAAGCACGTCGCGTTCCAGCTTTGAGCTCTGGGTCTCGCTCATGACGCTGCCGTCACGCGAAATGCGGTCTTCCAGAGCGCGTATTTCCTGCTGCAGGGCCACAAGTTCCTTTTCCCTGGGCGAAAAT
This sequence comes from Gammaproteobacteria bacterium, assembly GCA_049688075.1. Taxonomy (GTDB): domain Bacteria; phylum Pseudomonadota; class Gammaproteobacteria; order UBA9214; family UBA9214; genus CAVQCA01. The sequence continues at coordinate 1,447 of JBAVKA010000457.1, read as the reverse complement.
TCCGATTCGATCTTGGCTTGCGCGGATTTTACCTGGGGCGCGGCCTCCATCAGCTTCGCCGTGTCGACGAAGCCGATCTTCGTTTCTGCGAGAAGGCTGCCGCTGAAGATGAGTGCCGCAGCGGTAATTACTGCCATCAAATGAGCTGGTCTGTGTATGTTCAAGCTAGTTCTCCAAAGTTGTCTGTTAGCGTGTCAGAACCCGACAGTAAACTGGAAGTTCTGCACATTATCACCCGACTTGTCGTTAAGCGGGATCCCCAAACTTATCGCGAGCGGCCCCAGGGGCGATATCCACAATGACGACACGCCGACGGAGTAGCGCAGCTCCTTTGCATCAAAACTGGCAACATCCGAATAGACATTGCCGATATCGAAGAAGGTTCCCAGGCGGAACGATTTGGTACCCTCAACGAACGGTATCGGAAACAGGACTTCGGCACCGCCGACAACCTGAACGCTGCCGCCGATGGGGTTGCCCTTCGAGTCGGTCGGACCCAGGGTATTATCCTCGAAACCACGCACCGAGCGTACCCCGCCGGCAAAATAGTTCTCGAAGAACGGCAGATTGTTATAGTCGCCGTAACCATCGCCATAACCCAGCTGGGCGTGCATGGACAGGGTCAGATCCTTGGTCAGCGGCACGTAGCGCCGCTGGTCGTAACCGAGCTTGTAGTATTCGAGTCCGGTACCCGGCACGGCGGTCTCTACGGAGAAACTCTGCAAACCGCCGTCGTCGGCGAAAAGGGCCTTGTTGCGCGTATCGTGAGACCAGCTGCCGGTCAACTTGACCGTGTTGTAATCGTTGCCATGCTGGTCGATGAAGTCTATCACCTCGTTCGGCGATTCGCTGGTCTCCTTCAGCTTCAGATTCTCGAATTCCGGCGATACGCGTATGGTGTCGAACTCGTTTATGGGTATGCCGTAGTTGACATTGGCGCCATAGGTATCGGTTGTGTAGCTGGAGATATTCGCCTGGTCGGCATCCGTCTTCTTGTAGAACAGACCGAAACCCCGGCTGACTCCGTTAATGGTGTAATACGGATCGGTGTAATAGAAATTGTATATCGTCGTGACCTCGCTGGTGTTGACGGCGAAGCTGACGCGCTTTCCGCTGCCGAGGAAGTTGTCCTGCGACACGCTCGCGTTCAGCAGGATACCCGATGTCTGCGAGTAACCGGCACCCGCGGTAATGTTACCCGACGCGGTCTCGGTCACCGAGTAATTGACATCGACCTGATCCGTGGTGCCTGGAACTGCCGGGGTTTCCACGTTGACGTCCTCAAAGAAACCGAGCTTTTGCAGTCGGGTGCGGGAACGCTCGACCTTTTCCGCCGAAAACCAGCCGGCTTCCATCTGCCGCATCTCGCGGCGCAGGACCTCGTCGCGGGTGGTGATGTTTCCCTTTACATTAACGCGCCGCACATAGACCCGCTTGCCGGGGTCGA
>JBAVKA010000456.1:0-1854 GCA_049688075.1 Gammaproteobacteria bacterium | reverse complement strand
CAGGACCTGCTTCATGGCACCGGCAATAGCATCGGTATCGGTCGGCTCGACAGCCACTGAAACCCCGTCGGTTAATTCCTTGAGACCGGTCGAGTTGGATGTGACGATAGGGCAACCGCAGACCATTACCTCGGTGGTAGGAATGGGGAACGCCTCGATAATGGTCGGGTAGAGGTAGAGACTGGCCAGGTTGTAGAATGCCGGCAGGTCCTCCTGGTCCACGAGGCCAGGAAAAATCACATCGTCCTTGATACCAAGCCCTTCAAGGTCATTCTCCTTGCCGTACATGTTGCAGTCGCGGCCGACCACGACGAACTTCTCAGTTCCGCCCATCTTTTTGTACTTGCTGAACGCCTCTGCCATTCCCGGAAAATTCTTCCGTGTGTTCTTGGTGCCGTGGTCGTAGCGGATAACCGTAAGGATGAACCGTTCCGGCAGATTATACTTGGTGCGGATCGCTGCCAGCTGTCCCCGGTCATCAATGACCCTGAAATTCTTATGCGGCCCGAAATACACGGTCCTGATCTTGTTACGTATCCAGGGGAAGGCCTGAACGAAGCCGTCGGTGCTGTAATCAGACACAGACGTGATTAAATCCGATTTCCGCAGATACAGCGGCATAATCCGCTTGATGTAGAACACATCTATAGGATTATACACCTCATCATAGGGAGGAATGAACCAGTCGGCACCATGCACGACCATAACTGTCTTGCATCCCGTGAACAGCGGTACCGTGAACTTGGGGTTGAATAGAAGGTCTACCCGCTCCCGCCTGGCTGCCAGCGGGATCTTCGCCTGATCCCAGATCGGCTTGCTGCCGCCGGGAAGAAGGATCTCCTTGCAGTTCTGAAAATTCTTGTAACGGCCGAAATGTTTGTCGGACTTGTAGAACAAGATGTAATCGTTCGTCTGGTCGATCTTCAGTAGCTCTTCCACAATGTTGCGCGCGTACACGCTTATGCCGCCGACCTCATCGGCCGCGCGCATCATTATACCGATACGCACGGATATTCTCCTGCTATTTCTTCCATCTCAACAGCACTCCTTGAATGGATTATTTTACGGCTGATTATTTCTGCTCCCTGTCTTGCTGTTTCCTGTCACCTTTACCGGCACACTCCCTTGCAGATCGAAAAAGCGGGCATGGATTTTGTCACCACAGCTCCGGCGCCGACCACTGCCCCCTGGCCCTGGACTACGCTGCCAAGCACTGTCACGTTGCCGCCCAGCTATATATACCTTTGCGATGGAAATGTAAGAAGCATAAACACCCTATTCCGCACTGGTCAACGGATAATCCACGACAATCCACGGGTACCAGGAAGGCATCAGCTCTGACATGCCACAAAATCCTGCCACGTTCTGTTCGAGCGGCCGCAAAATCCGCTCACGTTCTGATCGATTCCGACGCGACAGCTAAGCGCACCCCTGCCGCTTCCTGACGAAAGGAGCCACAGGTGTATGAGGCAAACTGACGAGGTATGCCGGCCTGCCGCAGGCGGGAGAACGTCAATCAAACCGGAGCACGGGTGACCCCGCGCTTCGGACAACAGGCGCCTCCCCTGTGGAGCTCCTTCTGTGAAGGTGGGCGAGGATCTTCTTTATCACCACCGGGATTTCGATACAGGCGAAGATACTGAACGTCCCGCCGCATGCGTGGCAGGTCTCGATGTCGTTGAAAAATACGCGCTTATGGCGCTGCGCCCAAGACATGTCAGCCCTGCGTTCAGCCGACGGTTTCTATTGCCCACACAGGATACTTTGTGATTGGCGCTCCTCCCAAATTCGCCGGCGTCACCCGCGCACGGTGTTTGCTGTTGGGCGTGAAAACGCCGTGGAAGCGGGTCAGAT
>JBAVKA010000455.1:0-2333 GCA_049688075.1 Gammaproteobacteria bacterium | reverse complement strand
TCACCGAACAGGCGTCCTTCATAGCCGGGTTCGTCCATCATGCGCGCGAACAGGGTAAAGTTATCGACGTACCGGTTGCCGGTGCTGTTGTCCAGGTCAAGACCCTTGCCCAGTGAAGCACAGTGGGCCGTCAATACCTTCACACCCTGCTCAAGCGGGCGGCGCAGACGCAGCGGGTTGCCAAAATCCTCGAGGTTACCGCCTTTCACGGCCAGTTCCGTGCCCGCGTGGGATAACAGGGGAAGGTCATGCTCGGCCATTGCCCGATAGAAAACGTCGCATTTCGGTGATGCCGGGTCCATGCCCTGTGCCGCCGGCAACCATTTCACGGCACGTGCCCCGCCCTCGACAGCCTCGAGCAATGCCTCGACAGCATCGGCCCGATAGGGGTGTATCGAGGCGATCCATTCAAAACGTTCCGGGTGCGCGGCCGCGATACGCCGGGCATACGCATTGGGCGTGTAAAAGGCGCTCGCATCAACAACCCTGTTTCCCTGCTCATCATGAAAGTAGTCGAATGCCAGCAACATGAGTTTGGCGCCGGCAGGAAACACCTTTTGCAGCTGCAGCAGACGTTCGATAAATCCGGTGTCGACACTGCCCGTGTCTTTCAGGCAGCTCGCATTCATGTAAAAGAAGCGTTGCACCCATTGAACGGGGTAAGCGAGCTTCGACATATTCGGATTCATGTAGATGCCGCTGTCACTGTCACCCGTCCCGATCAGATGCACATGGCAGTCCCAGAGGTTCTCCGCATTGATGTTCTGCCAGGCGGCAAGCACCAGTGGATGATAGGCGAGATGATCCGGCAGGTCGCCCTCCAGGCAGGGATTGACAAAGCCGTCTTCCGGCCAGAAACGGTACGCGGCCAGACCGGCGCCAGCCAGCGCCAGTGCCGAAATAAAATGCCTTCTTTTCATCACTGCTGTCCCGTTAACACTCAAAGGAAAGCGAGCTGATTCGAGTTGACGATTTTTATGTCAGGCGGATCTCCCCGAAGCAAGGTGTAGAGATCGCGTTTTTCGAACAAGTTGATCTGCAACAGCTGCAGGATTTGGCGCATGCTTTTATCCAGTGTCGACTGGAATTTGATGGAAGCGAGTAACAGGTAACCACACAAGGCGATCCAGATCTGGGTCATGACGGCATTCTTGCTGGTTCCGAGAAAGGTCTTAATCTTGAGGTTCTGCTTGATCCACTTGAAGAAGAGTTCTATCTGCCAGCGCTGCTTGTAGATATCGGCGATGGTCCTGGCACTGAGGGCAAAGTGATTGGTGAGGAAGATGTAGTGCTTGCCGGTTTGCGGGTCGCGGTAGCCGATGCGGCGCAGCGGGACCGGACAGTGCTTGCGGGCCTGGCTGCCGGTGAACTCGATGATCTGGTCACTGCTAACGCCCTGGTCGCGTGCGACCTTGCGGCGTTTGATAACGCGGTATTGGGCATTTTTCTTCAGCCGGGTGACGAAGAAGATGCCTTTCTGTGTCAATTGGTTATACCACCCGTAGTCGGTATAGCCACGGTCATAGACCACGATGCTGCCGGTGAAAAATGCCAGCACCCGGCCGGCTTCGATGTCGGTGGTCTTGCCATCAGTGAGCGTAACAAACTCCGGCAGATAACCGTCATGGTCGAGTCCGACATGCAGCTTGATGGCGCCTTTGGTGGTGCGAAAGTTTGCCCACGGAAACACGCTCAGACACAGATCCACGGTGGAGGCGTCCAGCGAATAGAGTTTGTTCCTGAAGCGGAAACCATGGCGCGGCGCCAGCGCCTTGCAGCGGGTCAATAACCGCTCAAACAACGCCTCGTACAAAGCGTAGGGCTTCTGCTCGTTGATGCGCGAGAGGTTCGAACTGGAAAGTAGGACGCTGCCAAGATGATAGAGCCGGTGCGCCTGTACCGAGAGGTTGGCGACGATATCGCGCAGGCTGGTACGGCCCGAGAGTTGCGCCAGGGCCATGGCAACGAACTGCGACCAGCGGGAGGCGGTGCGGAAACGCCGGCCGGTATGGTGCTGATTGGCCAGCTTCTCGAATTCATGTCGGGGGATATATTTGAGTAATTTGGCGAAGACGGTGTTATGATGTGCCAAGGCTTAAATCTCCTTCTATTACAGTGTTTGCTCGCAACTGCATTGTAACAGTTAGCTGAGATTTAGGCCTTTTTTGTTTCGGTTAACGGGACAGCAGTGGTCGTGCTTCCCAACTGCTCAGGGTTATGCGCTGTCTATATCAGGCGCTATGCCCTAATAGAAGATGCATACCAAAGGCGATGGTGCCACTGGCGACAGATAAACGCAGGCCATTGACAAAATGTTTACCCCAACGCATGAC
>JBAVKA010000454.1:0-17135 GCA_049688075.1 Gammaproteobacteria bacterium | reverse complement strand
GACAGGGCATGGGACATCTGCGCCTCGATCGGCACGCCGAGCAGTTTAAGGACGGCATTGGCGATGAGGTTCACCAGCCATACCAGCGGATTCAGCAGCTTCATCAGCGGGATATAGATCCAGGCCGCCGGCAGGGCGATGCGTTCCGGATGCAGCGCGGCCAGGGTTTTCGGCATGACTTCCGCGAAAATCAGGATCAACAGCGTAAGGATGCCGGCCGCGATGGCGATTCCGGACTCGCCCCAGAGTCTGAGCGCGATGAGGGTGGTGAGCATCGAGGCGAGAATGTTGACGAAGTTGTTGCCGAGCAGTATCAGGCCGATCAGGCGATCAGGCCGTTCGAGCAGCCGCACTGCACGCAGTGCTCCGGGGTGGCCCTTCTCCGCGAGGTGGCGCAGCTTGTAGCGGTTCAGGGTCATCAGCCCGGTTTCGGAGCCGGAGAAGAAGGCAGACAGCAGGATCAGTATAAACAGCGCAAGAAAAAGCACGCCGAGGTGGATGTCGTCCAAACGGTGACAGCCTCTTGTAGGGTGGTGGCGCTTATAGTACGGAAATTTATCCGGCCTGTCAGTTCGCGCGGCCGGTTCAGCGGTTCAGCACCAGTTCCAGCACGAATTTGCTGCCGAAATAGGCCAGCATCAGGAACACAAATCCGCCCACGGTCCAGTTGATCGCGAGGCGGCTGCGCCAGCCATAGCGCCAGCGACCCCAGAGCAGGGTGGCGAACACCAGCCAGGCGATGATGGACAGCACGGTTTTGTGTACCAGGTGCTGGGCAAAAATGTCCTCGAGAAACAATATCCCCGTAACCAGCGCCAGGGTGAGCAGCGTAAACCCGATGGCGACCATCTGGAACATCAGGGATTCCATGGTCTGCAGTGGGGGCAGTGAGCGGATAAAGCCGCCCGGTTGCCGGTTGTGCAGGTGGCGGTCCTGTATCGCCAGCAGCAGCGCCTGCAGCACCGCGAGCCCGAGGATGCTGTAGGCGAGCAACGAGATCAGGATATGGGCATCGAGCTGCCAGGAGCCCGACGCGGTGACAACCTGTTTTTCAGGATACAGGATCATCATACCGATGCTCAGCGCGGCCACCGGGAACACGGGTATTCCCAGGTTTTCCACCGGCTCCTGTAACGAGGCCAGCATCAGCAGGATTGCGGTGATGAGGAAGATCAGTGAAACCGCATTGAAGAACGCCAGATTCAGTCCGTCCGGCGTCAGGATGGTCGGGTAGAGCAGGCTGGCGTGCAGCAGAACGGCGACGCCGCTGATCAGCAGAATCTGGTTTCGGTGGCACCCGGGGCCGGAGTAGCAGTGCGCAAGCCGCAGGGCGAGCAGTACGCTGGCAAGCAGGTACAGCACGATGGCGATCGATCCGGCGATGATGGTCGTCATGACGAGGGTAGAGATCCCGATTTCAGGGCGTCATCATCGCACAACTCGACAGGGCATTGAAGTGAGGGTATGGCCTCGAAGGCACCCGGCGACATTTCCGTGCCAGGGGATTCCTGATCCGGTTATAATTCCCGCCTGTATTCGCACCAACCACGGCTGCCAACCCATGTTTGAGAATCTCACCGAACGGCTGTCCCGCACGATCAGGAACCTGCGCGGCCAGGGGCGGCTGACCGAGGATAATATCAAGGAAACACTGCGCGAGGTGCGCATGGCGCTGCTCGAGGCCGATGTGGCGCTGCCGGTGGTCAAGGATTTCATCGACCGGGTGCGCGAACGGGCAACCGGGCAGGAAGTGTTGAAGAGCCTGACGCCGGGCCAGACCCTGGTCAAAGTCGTCAATGACGAACTGACCCGGGTCATGGGCGAGGCCAACGATGCCCTGAATCTGAATGTGCAGCCGCCCGCGGTCATACTGATGGCCGGACTGCAGGGTTCCGGCAAAACGACCAGCAGCGCCAAGCTGGCACTCTGGTTGCGGGAGCGCGCTAGAAAGACCGTGCTGCTCGCCAGCTGCGACATCTACCGTCCGGCCGCCATCGATCAGCTGAAAACCCTGGCCGGACAGGTCGAGTCTCACTTCTTCCCCAGCTACCCGGATCAGGACCCCGTGGCGATTGCCCGGGAGGCTGTCAGCCTGGCCCGCAAGCAGCATATTGACGTCGTTATCATCGATACGGCCGGCCGTCTGCACATCGATGCGGACATGATGAGCGAGATCCGCCGCTTGCACGAGACGCTGCAGCCGGTTGAAACCCTGTTTGTCGTGGACAGCATGACCGGCCAGGATGCCGCTGTCACGGCACGCACCTTCAATGAGGCCCTGCCGCTCACCGGTGTGATTCTAACCAAGACGGATGGCGATGCCCGTGGCGGCGCCGCCCTGTCGATCCGCGCGATTACCGGGAAACCCATCAAATTCCTGGGTGTCGGCGAAAAGATCGCGGCGCTGGAGCCGTTTCACCCGGAACGGCTTGCCTCGCGCATCCTTGGCATGGGCGATGTGCTCAGTCTGGTCGAGGAGGCCGAGCGCAAAGTCGACAAGGAAAAGGTTGCACGGCTTGCCGGCAAGCTATCGAAGGGCAAGCGCTTCGATATGGATGATTTTCGCGAGCAGCTGGAACAAATGCTTAATATGGGGGGGCTGACGGGCCTGATGGACAAACTGCCGGGTATGGGCCAGCTGCCGCAGAATGCCAAAGCCATGGTGAACGACCGCGAAATCCACCGCATGGTCGCGATCATCAATTCCATGACCCGGCAGGAACGCAGCTTTCCCGATGTGATCAAGGGATCGCGGCGGCGCCGCATTGCCATCGGTTCCGGTACCCAGGTACAGGATGTGAACCGGCTGCTGAAACAATACCTGCAGATGCGCAAAATGATGTCGAAGATGTCGCGGGGTGGCATGGGGAAGATGTTGCGCGGCCTGAAGGGCAAGGCGCCGCAGGGATTTCCTTTCCAGGGTCAGTAGTCGCGGCAGGTTTTCCCTGCCGCAAAATAAAACGGTGGCCTAGGCCACCGTTGAACACTGCGCGTGATCGGCTTGAGTTGTTGTTCAGATTTGTTCCGCTGCCTCTTTTTACAATGCCGTGCGCGAACCCGTTTATTATGTAGTGATCAGTGCATTGGTGTATTGCGCTGACATTCGGGTTGATAGCTCCCCCACCTGAATTATTGTCTGTTGTAAATCTGCAGAATGCCTGTAAAAAAATGCAATCGTCGTGCCATGTATAAAAATTCCATTATTTATAGTTGGTTGCGGTTTTCTGCCTTGATCCACCAAGCCTGTACTGTGAATTCAGTAAACAAATCCGACAATCGGCATTCGAGAAGGACGGCGGGGAAGTTGAAATTAATTACTTCTATAAACAATAAAATAAGAATTTAAGTTAAGGTATGAGATTACATATAATCCCGATGTAATGAATGCCGACATCCGTGGTTCGAAGCTGACACTGTGCATCGGGCGACGCCCGGACTTGCAAGTCAATTCTGGGGGCGTTCAGCTCTTCACATTTACTGGCATTCGCGTAGAATTATGCGGTTTTCAGGTTGCGGCCCGATGATCGGCGGCAGTAACGCAAACAATACAGAGGATACAAGTTAATGGTGACGATCAGGATGTCACGTGGCGGCGCCAAGAAGCGTCCCTTTTACCACATCGTGGTGACCGACAGCCGCAACCGGCGGGACGGGCGCTACATCGAACGTATCGGTTTTTTCAATCCGATCGCGACCGGTGGTGAAGAGAAAGTCAGAATTGATACCGAGCGTGCGGATTTCTGGTGCGCAAGGGGCGCCCAGCTGAGCGATCGTGTCGCCCAGTTATTGAAGACGCAGCGGCAGCAATAATTCCGTACCTGCCGGATAATCCTGTCCGGGGGGTGAAATGGCGACTGATAGTGACCGTCATGCGTCAGGGGCCGAAGACGAACCGATCATTGTGGGTCGTATTGCCGGCCCGTATGGCGTCAAGGGCTGGCTGCGGGTGGTGTCTTACACCGAGCGGCCGGACAAGCTGATCGAATATGCGCCCTGGTATCTGAAACATGGCGACGCGTGGCTGCCGACCAGGGTAGTCGAGGTAAAGCGTCACACCAGGGGCATGCTGGTGCGCTTGCCGGACTGTGAGGATCGTGACAGGGCAGCTGAACTGTCCGGTTCGGATATCGGCATCTACCGGTCGCAGTTGCCGGCGACGGTGGCGGGTGAATATTACTGGGACGACCTCATCGGCTTGTCCGTGGTGACGCTGGATGGCCTGCTGCTCGGGACAGTGGACCACCTCATCGAGACGGGCGTCAATGACGTCCTTGTGGTCATGGGTGAGCGGGAACGTTTGATTCCATTCATCCAGGGAAGCGTCATAGCGATGATCGACCTCGATGGCCGTGTCATACGGGTCGACTGGGATCCTGATTTCTGAACCGAGGGTAACGTGCGCATCGATGTGGTTACCCTGTTTCCGGAGATGATCCGGGTACAGACCGGTTTCGGGGTCCAGGGCCGGGCGGTCGCACGGGGACTGGTCGAACTGGTCACCTGGAATCCCAGGGACTATACCCTGGACAGGCACGGTTCGGTGGACGACAAGCCCTATGGCGGCGGCCCGGGGATGGTCATGCAGGTGCAGCCGCTGCGCGCCGCCATACAGGCCGCGAAGTCGGCCGGGCCGGACGCCCCGGTAATCTACCTGTCCCCGCAGGGTGACCGGTTTACCCAGGACACGGCGCGCCGCCTTGCCGGACGGGAGCGACTGGTCCTGCTGGCCGGACGCTATGAAGGCATCGATGAACGACTCATCGACATGGAGGTGGATGAGGAGATCTCGATCGGCGACTACGTCCTGAGCGGTGGTGAACTGCCGGTGCTGGTGGTGATGGATGCCATCACGCGTCTGCTGCCCGGTGCGCTGGGTGACGCGGATTCGGCCCTGGAGGATTCCTTCATGGACGGCCTGCTGGATTATCCGCATTACACGCGGCCGGAGCAGATCGAGAATCGCCAGGTGCCGCAGGTATTGTTGAGCGGTAACCATGCCGCAATCAACCGCTGGCGTCGCAAGCAGGCGCTGGGCAGGACCCGCCTCAGGCGCCCGGACCTGCTGGAGGCAATGGCGCTCGATGACGATGATCGGGCGTTGCTTAACGAGTATTTTGAAGAGTACGACAAAGGGATCGCCGGTAGCTGACGGTCTTTACGGATGCAACAGAGGATTGAGTCATGAGCAATATTATCGAGCAGCTTGAACAGGAACAGATGAAAACGGATATACCGGACTTCAGTCCCGGCGATACGGTTGTCGTGCAGGTCAAGGTCAAGGAAGGTAATCGCGAGCGTCTGCAGGCCTTTGAAGGGGTGGTGATCGCCAGGCGGAACCGCGGCATGAACTCGGCCTTCACGGTGCGCAAGATATCCCATGGCGAGGGTGTCGAGCGTGTCTTCCAGACGCATAGTCCGGCCATTGCCTCTATTGAACTCAAACGCCGTGGCGATGTGCGCCGCGCCAAGCTCTACTATCTGCGCGAGCGTTCCGGCAAGTCAGCCCGCATCAAGGAGAAGCTCTGAATCCCGGGACGGCCCTGCCTGTCGTTAACATGCGGGCGCCCTGGATTCAGGGCGCCCGTTTTCGTTTGGAGGAGGCCGCTGTGTACGATTTGCCGAGCAGCGGCCAAGGTACCGCCCTGCAGGGCGAGCATCGGTGGCTGGTGCAAGGGGCCTGTCGGCCGAAGCTTGAAATCGCCGCAGGGCGGCCCTATTTCCAAAGTACACTAGAGAGACCCGAACAACAGAACGTCATTGTTCCTGATGGGCCTCAACCGGTCCGCGAGCGCAATGCAATGTTTTGGTTCGTACAGCAACATAGTCAGGAGAAAACCATCCCATGAGTGTTGAAACCCACAAGGAAACACTGGAATTCCAGGCCGAGGTCAAGCAGCTGCTCGACCTTATGATTCACTCCCTGTACTCCAACAAGGAGATCTTTCTGCGCGAGCTGGTATCCAATGGATCGGATGCCTGCGACAAGCTGCGCTTCGAGGCCCTGGGCAACGACAGCCTGTATGCCGGCGATACCACCCAGCGCGTGTGGATCGATTACGACAAGGACGCGAAAACGATCACCATCAGCGACAACGGCATCGGCATGACGCGCGACGAGGTCGTCGACAATATCGGTACTATTGCCAAGTCCGGTACGCGGCAGTTCTTCGAGGCACTGACCGGCGACCAGGCAAAGGATGCGCAGCTCATCGGCCAGTTCGGCGTGGGATTCTACTCCGCCTTCATCGTTGCGGACAAGATCACGCTGACAACCCGGCGTGCCGGACTGGCGGTGACCCAGGGCGCGCGCTGGATATCCAGCGGTGACGGACGTTACACCCTGGAGAGCTGTGAGAAGACCGACCGCGGCACCGAGGTGGTGCTTCACCTGCGCGAGGGGGAGGAGGAGTTCCTCGACGGCTTCCGCTTGCGTGCCATCATTCACAAGTATTCGGAGCATATTCCCCTGCCGATCGAGATGCGCGTCGAGGGCGATGAAGAGCGCAAGGATGAATACGAGGTCGTTAACAAGGCCTCTGCGCTGTGGGCCCGATCCCGGACTGACATCACGGACGAGGAGTACAAGGAATTCTACAAACACATCGCCCACGATTTCGAGGACCCGATGAAATGGGTGCATACCCACGTGGAAGGTACGCAGACCTACACCTCGCTGTTTTATGTGCCGGCGCGGGCGCCGTTCGATCTGTATGACCGCGACAGCCGTCACGGCATCAAGCTGTACGTGCGGCGGGTGTTCATTATGGATGACGCCGAGCAGCTGATGCCGCTCTACCTGCGTTTCGTCCGTGGACTGGTGGATTCGGACGACCTGCCGCTCAATGTCTCGCGCGAGATCCTCCAGCATAACAGGCTGATCGACACCATCCGCGCTGCTTCGGTGAAGAAAGTCCTGGGCCTGCTGGAGGCGATGGCGAAAGACAATCCGCAGGACTATGCCGAATTCTGGAAACAGTTCGGCAATGTCCTCAAGGAAGGTCCGGGGGAGGATCATGGCAATCGCGAGCGCATCGCGAAACTGTTGCGCTTTGCCTCCACGCACACCGACGGCGCGGAGCAGACGGTGTCGCTGGATGACTACATCGGGCGCATGAAGGAAGGTCAGGAGAAAATCTACTACCTCACGGCCGACAGTTCCGCCGCCGCACGGAACAGTCCGCACCTGCAGATTTTCCGCCGCAAGGGCATCGAGGTGCTGCTGCTCTCCGACCGGGTCGATGAGTGGCTTGTTTCGCACCTGAATGAATTCGACGGCAAGCCGCTCGCCTCCGTCGCCAGGGGCGAACTGGATCTCGACAAGCTCGCCGACGAGCAGGAGAAGGAGGCGGCCAGGAAGACCGGAGACGAGTACGCCGATGTGGTCAATCGCATGCAGGAGTCGCTCGGCGAGCGCATCAAGGAAGTGAGGGTCAGCCAGCGTCTGACGGATTCGCCTTCCTGCGTGGTGGCTGATGAACATGACATGGCGGTACACTTGCAGCGCATGCTCAAGCAGGCCGGGCACGAAGTACCCGTGTCCAGGCCGATTCTGGAGATCAATCCGGCGCATGCTCTGGTGAAGCGCCTGAAGGACGAGAAGGACGAGCGGCGCTTCGCCGACTGGTCCGCACTGCTGCTGGACCAGGCCCTGCTCAGCGAGGGCGGACAGCTGGAAGATCCGGTGGCTTTCGTGAACCGGTTGAACGATTTGCTGCAGGAAATGACAAAACAGTCAGGCGGCTGAGAAAACCCCCCGCCAGAGGAGGTGTTCATGGGGGAAACCGGAAAACCCGTCCTGCTGGCTACGGTATTTTCGGATTACATCTGTCCGTTCTGTTACGTGGGATACGTGCGGCTCGACCGGCTGCGTGAGCACTATGAGCTCAAGGTCAGCTGGTGTTTCGTGGAGATCCACCCCGAGACACCGGCGCAGGGCATGTCGACGAGCCAGTTGGGCTATCCGCAGCCCCAGTGGGAGCGGATGATGGACAATCTCGATGAGCTGGCGCGGGAGGAGGGCATCGTGTTCTGTCCCCGGCAGTTCACGACCAATTCACGCAAGGCGCTGCTGCTGGCCGAGGCCGCCAAGGAGGAGGGGGCCGGGGTTTTCTATCGCCTGCACCGGCGACTGTTCGAGTCGTTCTTCACAGAGGGCAGAAACATCGCCGACGAGGCGGTGCTGCGCGACCTCGCCAGTGAGGCGGGCGTCCCGGCCCGGACAGTACAGCGCGCCTGGACGGAGGAGCATTACGTACAACGCCTCGATTTATACCTGGCGGCCGCGCAGCAACTGGGGGTGCGCGCCACGCCGACGATATTCTTCGGGGAGCAGCAGCGCCTGGACGGCGCCCTGCCCTGGGCTGACTTTAAGCAGGCCGCGCGCGAGGGTTTCGCGGCACAGCAGTCGGGATGAATGCACTGATATTCATGTTCACCGCAGAGACGCAGAAAACGTAAGGTACTCGAAATCGTTCAACCCTGTTACATCTTGATTAACCACAGATCCGGAGTCTGTGCAGGTGGCAGGCGCCGTACAGGCCGGTTAGTATTCGTTAATAAACACCATTATTCACCGCAAAGGCGCAAGGTACGCAGAGAAGTTCTTTTATGAAAACAATTAAAAAACTTTGCGTTCTTTGCGGTTGTTGCGTCTGATCGTGACACCTGAAACAGCCAGCAGCGTACGCGCCGACAAGTGGCTCTGGGCGGCGCGCTTCTACAAAACCCGTCCGCTGGCGATGCAGGCGATCAACGGCGGCAAGGTGCATGTCAACGGCGAACGCATCAAGCCCGCGCGCCGGCTCGTCACGGGTGACCGGCTGACCGTGCAGAGAGGGCCCTGTCGCTTTGTCATCACGGTCGAGCGGCTGTCGCTGCAACGCGGTCCGGCGGAACAGGCGTGTGAGCTCTACAGTGAATCCGAACAGAGCCGGCAGGAACGTCAAACCCTGTCCATGGAGCGTCGATTGCAGGGTCATGTCCCGGGCCGGCATGAACGGCGACCGGACAAGCACACGCGGCGGCAGCTGCGCGAGCTTAAACGCTGAGCGCCGATATGACCACGCCTGAGACGCCATTGCTGACCGTAGACATCATTATTGAAATGGTCGATCGACCCGCGCGACCCATCGTTCTGATCGAGCGGCGTTACCCGCCGCCTGGCTGGGCCTTGCCTGGTGGCTTCGTCGATGTGGGCGAGACGCTGGAGACGGCGGCGCGGCGGGAAGCGCGCGAGGAAACCGCACTGGAAGTGGAGCTGAAGCTGCTGCTCGGCTGTTATTCCGATCCCGCGCGCGATGTACGCGGCCATACCGCGAGCGCTGTGTATATCGCGGAAGCCCGGGGAGAACCGCGGGCGGGTGACGATGCCGGGCGCCTCGCACTGTTCGATCCCGCAGACTGTCCGCCGCTGGCCTTCGACCACGCGCGGATCATCGCGGACTATCGCGACTGGCTCGCAACCGGACGTGTGGCGCCGCTGCGCGGCTAGCACGTGCTTCCCACTGGCAAAGCGGATGCCGGCCATGATTTTCCCGGGCAAAGCCAGTAAGATTCACGCTGTGATATCACAAAAGATTTCTCATTAACCGTAGCATTATTGAGTATTACATGATTCATGACGCATCCCGGTTAGACCGTAGCGTCATTTCACTATGGCCACGGAAATACACGGAAACTCAAATCAAAGTCTTTCCGTGTTGTACCGTGTATTTCGAAGTACAGGGAGGTACGAGTGTCGCGTTAGGCAGGAAGCCGGGAGCGACCCGTGTCCATAAATTACGGATGAATACTCCATGCAATGTCATGAATCTCGTGATCATTGATAAATCGGAAAGGACGAGCCAGGCATGCGACCCGCGCAGTTGTTGACAGTACTTGAGAGAGAGTTTCGCAGTACCCAGGAAGGTCATCACACCCCCGTGATGCTGTGGGGGCCGCCGGGTGTGGGCAAGTCACAGATGGTTGCCCAGATCGGAGAGCATCACGGTATGCCGGTGATCGACATCCGTCTCTCGCAGATGGAGCCGAGCGATCTGCGCGGCATTCCGTTTCGTGTCGGCTCACAGGTGGAATGGGCCGTGCCTGCCATGCTTCCGGACGTCGAACGGCACGGAGAGCAGGGGATCCTGTTTCTGGATGAAATCACTTCCGTGCCGCCCAGTGTTTCAGCCGCGGCCTATCAGCTGATTCTCGACCGCCGCCTGGGCGCCTATGTGGTTCCGAATGGCTGGGCCATCTTCGCCGCGGGTAACCGCCAGGGTGACCGGGGTGTGACCTACACCATGCCCGCGCCGCTCGCAAACCGTTTTTCCCACTATGAAGTCGATATCAACCTGGATGACTGGGTGGCCTGGGCCTATGCCAACAACATCGACGAACGCCTGATCGCCTTCCTGCGTTTCCGGCCCGAATTGCTGTTCGAGTTTGATCCCGCGCACAACCCGGTGGCCTTCCCCTCGCCGCGCTCCTGGGAGTTCAGTCACCGCGCCCTGCAGAAGTTCGGCGATCTGCCGAATCTGCTGACCGGCGCGCTGCAGGCTTGCGTGGGACCGGCAGCCGGGGTCGAACTCTCCGCTTTCGTCGAGAACCTCGACAAGCTGCCGGACATCGACGCCATCGTGCGCGGTGACGTGGTCAAGGTGCCGCGGGAGACCGATCTTCAGTACGCCATCGCGGCGGCCCTGGTGGGGCGTGCCATCCGTGCAAAGCAGGAAAGCGATGCGCAGCTGATATTCGGGAATATCATCGAATTCGCGGGCAGCTTCCCGCAACGCGAAATGGGCGTGATGCTGGTCTCCGACATGTATCGTGCGATCGGTCAGGAGATCTTCCGCGTGCCGCAGTTTTCACGCTGGGCGAACATCGTCGCGGACGTCATGCTCTACGATATGTAGCACTTCTGCTGGATCAGATGTCGAGTGTCCATCCGGTAATCATGAACTCACAGCAGAGACGCAGAGAACGCAAGGTTTTTGATTCTTTTTGTTAAAGAACTACTCTGCGTCCTTCGCGTCTCTGCGGTGAAAATGGTGTTTATTGACGAATTCGTGCCCGGGAGCGCTCGAGGCCAATCATGACCGATGAACTGGAAACCAAACTCAGCGCCGCCTGTACCCGCCTGATACTGGACCGGCCTTTCCTGGGCGCGCTGGTGCTGCGCATGCCGATGAAGGCGGGCGACCCCAGGTGGTGCAAGACCATAGGGACCGATGCGCGTACCTTGTATTACAACCCCGGCTACATTGCCGGTCTGTCGCTCGAACAGACCCAGTTCGCCCTCGCGCACGAGGCGTTGCACTGCGCACTGTCGCATTTTGCCCGGCGCGAGCATCGCGTCAAGGTGCGCTGGGACAAGGCCTGCGACCTTGCCATCAATCCGATACTGATCAGGGAAGGCATGACGGCGGTACCGGGCGCGCTCTTCGACGTCGGTTTCGAGGGGATGATGGCCGAGGAAATCTACCCCTATGTCAAGGAAGCGGATGAGGAAGAACCGCACGATCAGCATTTGTACAGCAACGAGAAGTCGTCACAGGACAAGACCACTGATCAGTCGGGCAGCATGGAGGGTGACCGGGGGCAGGCCCGTGATGAGGATGCCGGGTCGGGAACGGGGCAGGGCACAGGCGAGGTTGCCGGCAGTGCACCGCCGGAGCCGCTCGGCGAGACGGAAAAGGAACAGCTTTCCGTGCAGTGGAGGCAACGGCTGGCCGGCGCCGCGCAGCAGGCCATGCAGGCCGGTAAACTGGGCGGGAACCTGCGTCGCCTGGTGGATCACCTGCTGCAGCCGCAGTTGCCCTGGCGCATGCTGCTGGCGCGCTACATGACAGCCGTCAGCCGTGATGACTACAGCTACATGCGGCCCTCGCGTCGGGAAGGCGAGGCAATCTTTCCCACGCTGAGAAGCGCCCAGGCCGATATCGTGGTGGCGCTCGATACCAGCGGCTCAATCCGGGATAGCGAGATGCGCGAGTTCGTTACCGAGATCGATGCCATCAAGGGTCAGGTGAGAGCGCGTATCGTTTTGCACGCCTGCGATGCCCGGCTTTGCAGCGATGGCCCCTGGCGGTTCGAGCCCTGGGAGTCCTTCGCGTTGCCGGATACCCTCCGCGGCGGTGGCGGTACCCGCTTCACTCCGGTATTCGACTGGATACGCCAGGAGGGGTGCAATCCGGATCTGCTGGTTTACTTTACCGATGCCCGGGGGGAGTTCCCCAAACAGGAACCGCCGTTTCCGGTCATCTGGCTGGTCAAGGGACGCGCCGAAGTCCCTTGGGGACAGCGCATCCAGCTGAACTGAAACCAATGACCTCAAACACCGTTTTCACCGCAACGAGTAAACAACGCAAAGTGTCTAATTGTTTTCGTTAGAGAATTTCTTTACGTTCCCTGCGTCTTTGCGGCGAGATATTCTTATGGATGCACGCTGGCTATATCCACTGCAGTAAGTCTTTCTGCCAGTGGCCGGTGAAGACCGCGGGTTAACGCAACGGACGCACATAAATTTCCCCCATCACCCCATATATTCTGCTTTCTGGCTATTACCCCAATGCCTGTGGATAATATGCGGCGATTCACTGACTGCCGTTATCCAAGGAGAAATGATTATGCGGGTTATTCTGTTGGGAGGGCCGGGGGCCGGCAAGGGCACACAAGCCAATTACATCAAGGACAAATATAACATCCCCCAGATTTCAACCGGCGACATGCTGCGCGCTGCGGTGAAGGCCGGTACGCCGCTGGGTGTCGCGGCGAAGAAGGTGATGGACGCCGGCGGACTGGTTTCCGACGACATCATCCTCGGGCTGGTCGAAGAGCGCATCAAGGAGCCGGACTGCGTCAACGGGTTTCTGTTCGACGGATTTCCCCGCACCCTGGCGCAGGCCGATGCGCTGAAGGCGAAGGGCATTCCGCTGGACTGCATCGTGGAAATCGACGTCGATGATAACGAGATTATCAAGCGCATGAGCGGTCGGCGTGTTCATCTTGCCTCGGGTCGTACCTACCATGTGATCTTCAACCCGCCGAGGGAAGAGGGTAAGGATGACGCGACCGGAGAACCGTTGATCCAGCGCGATGACGACCAGGAAGAAACGGTCCGGCAACGCCTCAAGGTCTATCACGACCAGACCGAGCCGCTTATCCAGTATTACTCAAAGTGGGCCACCTCCGGAGCGGCCGACGCCCCGCGTTATGTCAAGATCAACGGCATCGGGAAAGTAGACGAAATCCGTGACGCCATTTTCGCCGGAATCGGTGAGTAGTTACCTTAACAAGTAAGCCTAAGAGGCCAGCATTGCTGGCCTTTTTTATTTCGATTAGTGGCGTGTCGAGTCTGAGTTCTTGTTGACCTTTGGTACAACTACCAACCGATGCGGATTTACTGTTAAACTCATCCCGACGTCAAATATGTGACATTATGAACGTGATGTATAACTGTTTTTATGTTTTTAAACGTCTGGGTCATGATGGTTGTCGGAACGCTGTCAAGTCCGCTCTGATTATTAAGTAGTTTGTTATGAATAGTTAGTAATTATCTGAAATCTAATATTAATAAAGGCAATACCTGTTTTGGCGCCGGTGAGGTCTCGGGTGGTCGCAAGCGCAATAATCAAGTCGGTGGGAAGAGGAACGTCCTGTTGCAGGCACACGGACAGGCGGGAGCGTGTATGGTTGCGGGTTTAAACAGACCAGAGGAAATTGATCCCGGCGGCGTTCGTAAAATGCTGCGCCTGATCAATTCCCTGCGTGACTCTCCGGCGGGCAATGTTATCTACCGTCAGCTCGAGTGCATGCTCGATGAAGTCGCTGCCAGTCATCTCAAGGTGGAAATCGCCTATGCCGGCTTCGTCAGTTCACTGCTGGAAGCGTTCGCCACGCACCTCACGCCCGGCTCGTCGCGTTATGTCCAGGTGAAACTGTTGCAAGCGCGGTTGCAACCGCCGTTGACCGCCACCGAGTTGAATACGCTCAGTGAATTCGTTGCACAGTGTGCTGATGACATAAGGGATGCGCGCGACTCCGGTTCCTCGACTATGTACGCCGCTATCAACCCGCTGCTGCGCGCCTTCGGTATCGAAGAACTGGTAACGCCGGAGACCCGGATACCCGGGAGTGAGCACGGCGCCGCCGACGCGCTTGAGTCCATCCCCAAAGCTGCAACCATCAGGCCGAAACCGCCGGCGATACGGTTGATGGACGAGATAGCGAAAGACGAAGCCGGGACTGATCTCTCGCCGGAGGGTGCGGTCCTGTCCCCCGAGGAGTTGGAGGACGAAGCCGGGACTGATCTCTCGTCCGAGGAGGCGGACCTGTCCCCCGAGGAGTTGGAGGACGAAGCCGGGGAGGATCTGTCTTCCGAGGAGGCGGAGGACGAAATAGACGCGGATCTCTCGCCTGAAGACACGGAAGAGGAACTTGAGACCGGGGATCTTTGCGAAGCGGGTGATGACGCCGATGCACCCAGGGTGCCCGGTCTGGGCGATGATGATTATCACTATGAACTCGATGCCCGGCGTGAGGATATCCGGCAACTGCAATCCAATCTGGGGCAGCAGGTGATGGAGACGATTTCCCAGAATGAGGAATTTGGCGTGATTCTCGAGGTGGTTCTGGCCGAGTTGCGCCAGGCCGAAGAAGTTACCGGCATCGAGAATGCGCGCTGGACGCTGATTCGCGAGGTCGACAAGCTCATGAAAGGGCACAATGAGCTTGCCGACAAGCTCGACAGTACCCACCATTATCTGCAACTGATCGAGTCGGACAGCCGCGAGTTGACCGATGAATTGAGCCGGGTAAGGATGCTCAGTCTGACCGATGAGCTGACCGGTCTCGCGAATCGTCGCGCCTTCATGCGGCGACTGGAGGACGAGGTGGCGCGGGTGCAGCGTTACGGTTTCCCCCTGTCTTTTGCACTCATGGATCTCGACCATTTCAAGGGCATCAACGACGAGTACGGCCATGCCGCCGGTGACGAGGTTCTGCGTGTTTATTCCAAGAACATCCTCTCGGTGTTCCGCCACCACGACATGGTGGCCCGCTATGGCGGGGAGGAATTTGCCGTTCTGCTGCCGAACACCGATGCCGACGGCGCCATCCGCGCGCTGAACAAGGTCCGGCGCCGCGCCGCGGAAACCCGCTGGCAAAGCAACGGCACCATTTCGCAGGTGCCGTCGTTTTCCGCCGGCGTATCACTGTTCAAGCCCGGCGAATCGGCCAGCGCGTTCATCGAACGCGCCGACAAGGCCCTCTATCGCGCCAAGCGTCTGGGACGCGACCGGATCGAGCTGGATATAACCTACGAAACCGAGGAAAGCCACCGGTCACCGCGCCGCCGCAGCACCGATCTCTGACGAAGTGGCTTCCGGCTGTTCGGCCAGCCTGTATAATTGTCCCCGTTCATTCATTCATGACAGGACAACGGGACTATGGCAACAGTCGAACTCACCCTTGAGTCATTCGAAGGGGTAATCAATGGAAATGATATTGTGCTGGTGGATTTCTGGGCGCCATGGTGCGCACCCTGCCGGCAGTTTGCACCCGTGTACGATTCCATGTCAGAGCGCCACTTCGATGTGGTATTCGCAAAGGTAAACACCGAGGAGCAGCGCGAACTCTCCCACCATTTCCAGATTCGTTCCATTCCCATGCTAATGGTTTTCCGGCAGCAGATTATCGTATTTTCCCAGCCAGGCGCCCTGCCGCCTGCGGCGCTTGCTGATATCGTGGAAAAGGTGCGCGACCTCGATATGGATCAGGTTCGCAAGGATATCTCGGAAGCGGCGAAAGGTTGAACGATCATGCCCACTACGACCCGATCCGGCGTGACGACGCGATTGCGCCATTACCCGCCAGTCATGGTGACCGTCCTGCTGCTGGCCTGCTTCATGGCTGCGGTACACGCAGACACCGATAGTTTTTACAACCGGGTCCGGTTACAGGCACAGCAGCTAGAGTCGGTCAGCAATGACACGATGCATGTCACCCTGAATACCTTCGGCGAGGCGCGCGAACCCTCCAGCCTGGCGACCCGGATCAACGAGGATATGGAGTGGGCCCTGGGGATCGCCAAACGCCAGCGGGGCATCACGTCCAGGACCGGCAGCTACCAGACCTATCCGGTCTACAAGGACAATGTCCTCACGGGATGGCGTGGCGAGCAGAGCCTGGAACTGGAGGGCAAGGACATTCGCGACATTAGCCGTCTGGTGGGCGAATTGCAGAAAAAGCTGCAGGTGAAATCCATGTCGTTTTCCGTGTCGGACGAAAAACGCACCGAGGTCGAGAACCGCCTGATCAGACTGGCGCTGGATGCCTTCAAGGCGCGAGCGGCTATCGTCGTCGACAACCTGCACGCGACCGGTTACCGTATCGTGGAGATGACTATCAGCACCTCATCCCAACGACCGCCGGCACCCTATCCGGTCGGCAGAATGACCGCAACGATACAGGCCGAATCCCGTGTCGCCGTTGAGGCCGGCGAGAGCGATGTCAGTGTCATGGTCAGCGGCACCGTCGAGTTGTCGCTGCCCTGATCTGAATGGCGCTTGCCCGGTTTCATCCAGGAAAAAATAACTTTACCGCAGAGACGCAAAGGACGCAGAGAAGTACTTTAATGAAGACATTAAACGTCTTTGCGTCTCTGCGGTGAATTGGGTATTTATGGACGAATACCATGCCAAACCCGTACATCCCTGTACTTCGAAGCAAGTGGAAAACACCGACTATGTCTGGTTAACTTCAGTGTCTTACGTGTGTTTCGGTGGCTATTCACCGGAATCAGGGCTCAGCATTCTGTTCTGAACTCGCTTTCTTCAGTGCCCTGTCTCGCCGGCGCCGGAATTCTCCACCAGATCCGGTTCCCCGCACCAGGCGCTGATTTCCCGCCTCGCGGCATCACGCATTCCCAGAGCATCCTGCCAGCTTTCACCCGACGGTGATATGGGTGGACGGATGATGACGTCGATTCGCGTGCGCCTGGGCAACCAGTTCTCGCTGCCCAGTGCGTTGCGCGCCCCGCGGATTGCAACCGGCACCACGGCCGCGCCGCTGTGCGCCGCCGCCACGAACGCGCCCATACGGAAGGGCTGCAAACCCGCGAAACTGATGAAGGTGCCTTCCGGGAAGAACACCAG
>JBAVKA010000453.1:0-2707 GCA_049688075.1 Gammaproteobacteria bacterium | reverse complement strand
GTATGGTGGCCAGGGACAGAATCGAACCGCCGACACGGGGATTTTCAGGGCCAGTAGAATCAATAACTTACTGATATCCTGGAACAGGAGTTCTTCGGTACAGTCAGGGATTATTGTGTTGATTCAGCGTGTTAACCAAGACTGGCGCAGGTAGTGAAAACTGGGCGGTGTACCGGAAGTGTACCGAGAAAAAGCTTATAAAAATTATATTTAACAGATTCGCAAATCTATGGCGGAATCATCATCAAGAAGGCAGCGCAAGCACTGCCTCATTGACAATCTCCAGTGCAAGCATCTTTTGCTCATCCTTGTCCGATGGCCAATTCACGATGTTGGCGTGCAGCGGATGCGGGGTGGTTTCCGGAACAAGCGTCAATCCGGTCTTCATGATCGCATTGGCTGGAGTATCCCCCCGCGCGTAGAGGGTTCGACTACTGGGATTAGCCACATTTTCACGACCCATCTCCCAAATCTCTTCTTCGGAAAGTCCAGATATTCGATAAACCGAAGTCGCTCCATCAGGCGCAGGCAGATAAGCGCCATATTTCACAGTGCGGTTTGTCGTACTGAAATAGCTTTTTGAAAGAATGTAACGAGCAATCTGCTCACTGGCCGCCACATCATCCTGATGTGGCGACTTTCGGGCAGATCCTCGAAACATGGCCAACAAGCGTCTGAGGAATTGAACCATCGAAAACCTCTGTTCCATGTGCCTTGTTACCCGTCCCAAGGAGACCGGCATAGGTTATGCGATTTGTACCGTCTACACTTGCAGCAAGGACCCGGTTTTTCCCGAAATTCCACTCAAACCCGATATCGCCACTTGGCTCAGGCACAATTTCGGGTGTAGGCAACCAGGATGGCAACGCATTAAGAAATCTCACTGCCTCATCATAAGTTGCCTGTGAAATCGGAAGCGCACCGTATCCATCCCAGTTTCCTTCGTAACATTCTTCATATGTATCTCTGAGCGCATCGAGTGCATCGCCAAGATAATTCCACGTAACCGACCTGCGCAGGCTCACCACCGTGTCTACATACAACTTTTGAAGCTTCCTGGACGCCTCACTCGATCCTGTGCTGTAGGAACGAGTCAAGAATGTCGAACGGTCATAAATAGCAACAGCTGTCATTGGAAAAGCCCCATCGATTTCTCGGTTATGCTTTCAAAAAACACAGTATTCTTAAAATCCCTCAACTGATCGAGACTACGCCAAAACTCCTGATCCTGAGGTTCGAATTGCCTCGCGATGAAAACATCAATATCCAGCACAACCGGTGCATAATTTTCATGCACACCTTCCAGAGCCTGCGTCAGAATACCATGTGCCCCGATAGCTGGATCACGAATCTCGACCCTGGTAAGAAAGCTGCTTAGCTCCTGGTTCAGCCCCTCCGGAATGGTTGGCGGGGCCGTCAGATATTCTCTGAGTTCGGTATTTAAAGGAAGTTTCAGTACATTTATATACCGTGTGCCTATGCGCGTAATCGGATCGGGTGAAACAGAAGCAGCATAGATCTCCCATAATCTAACTGCTTCTTCTTTCATCTCTTCCCAGGTATCGTAAGGTTCCAGCCGACTAAACGTAAAGCCATCCGTCCGGAACTGGACGACACGACACCCGTCTTCAGACGTATAACGATACCCGACCACACTCTGACCTATAGTGACTTTGGTCGGCTGACCCTCACCACTGTGTAATCCGAACTCCCCACGCTGCAGGGTTTTATGCTTTGGATACTGATCGGCAATCTGCGCATACTTCGAATGCAACGCCTCCATTGTGACCTTCTCGGGCAAAGCAACCTGAATGTCAATCAATGCCTCCTTGATTGGCGCATGCGGCAGATGTCTCTTATCAATCATTGATTTTTCTCATCGATTGCTTTTAGCAAGCTAATGCCATTAATGCGTACGCGAATCAGACATGGATGGCTTCCCTTTCTACAATAAGGGCGGAGCTCCGAACGAAGCGCCTTGTTCGTCACCAGGTCCACCGGACAACCCGAGAGATCCTCCAGATAGAACTCGACACCGAAATAGCGTTTCGGGGTAGCCGGTCCGTCGAAGGAAACCAGAATATCGACATTGCTGCCCTCGCCGGCCGTGTCACGCGCCGTAGAACCGGACAGCGAGAGATCCGTCACACCGAAGCGTTCAGACAACGTCGCCTTGTGCGCAGCCAGCAACTTGATAACCTCTTGCTTTCTCATTGACTGATCGCCCGTTCGTGTTCGTTTTTATCGGATTGTCGTATGACTAGGCAGAAAGCAGCCCAATCAACTAATGAGCCATATCAGCCCATGTTCTCATAACTACCGGCATGCACCGACTTCCAGCCGAGCGACTTGGCCAGGTAATCCGCGTCGGGCAGCTGGATGAGGGTGTCTTCGGTGTAGAAGCTCACACAAGAGATCTCCCTGTTATCTCCGGCATCAAGCGGATATCGCCCTGCGCCTTTCTTATTAGTCATTACAATACAGCAAGTTATGGATTTTTAGGGCACCTCGGCATGAAAGCCGACGCGATAAGCACACAAATGTCCACTATGCCATTCATCACCCCCACGCCACCCTATTCTTGCGCCCTTTGCCCATTCCTTTCGCATCATGCCCTTTGCATCAGCGTAGCCCGCCTGCTCACGCCGGCCAGAATCGGGCCGGACGTTGATTCCGGCATTCCGGCATTTTTGGCCAAAGCGGCTGC
>JBAVKA010000452.1:0-1716 GCA_049688075.1 Gammaproteobacteria bacterium | reverse complement strand
CCGGTGTCTTCGGGTTATGGCTGAAAACCGGATTGATCGACCATTCCACCGATCATTCTCTCTGGCAACAGCAGGAAAGTCGCGGGACAATACCGACGTAGTTACTCACCCGTTTCTTTCTTCGATGCTGAAGTTGCCACCGGAGAAGACTGCTGTTGATTGTCGATCACGATGTAGACACTGCCTATTGCCCGGTAAACCCCTTGCCCGTCATGCATGCGGTGTACGCCTCATTGAAGGCGCTGGCGGCTGCGGATTGCTGCTGCCCGGTTTTCCTGCCCTGCCGGCGTTCCTGCCGCTGCCGGGACGCGCCCACGGCCGCGCCGGCCTTGGCGGCATCCTCCATCTGGTTACGGGTGTATTCCTCGGCGGCGTCATCGGAAATGTTGTCGTAGTCGTTCGTCCTGGAGCGCCCCACGACCGCACCCGCCATCGCCCCGGACGCCGCGCCGCGGGCTCTCCCGCCCGCCTGCGGCTGGGTTGTCGTTGTCGTCGGGGTTGCAGTGGGGGTATATCCGGTCTGTTGTTGCGCCGTGCTCTGGCATTCAGCTCGTGCCTGCTGGAGCGCGGCTTCGTCCTGCGCCGCTGCCGGTTGGGTCAGGACGAAGCCGACCGCACCGATAATCATCAAGGAAACCGATCTTGAGTTGAACATGATTCACATCCTCTAATTAATGCCACGACGTTGAGGCGATGCTTTATCGCACCGCGCGATTGGATTGTACAGCACGGTGTGAGCAATATTTCATTGCATTCCTGTTGGCCACGGAAGTACACGGAAAAACAGGGACCAGACACTGACACATCGATCTCTTTCATGTGTTTCCGTGGCAATTACCAGGGCCAGTGTCTTGAACACGTGGTCTTTGGATCAACTCGCGCCTGGTGTCAATTCCGACGCTGTCAATCATTACATTACTTTCTCCCGGCGTGCCGCGACCACCGGCGGAAACTGTCGTCGGTAGTCGATCAGGCTGGAGCTGTCCTTAAGTCCCGGTTGCATCCGGAGACCGTGCCGTGCAAACCAGGGAATGCCGATTTACAGCCATCATGCCTGCAACGGCGCGCGTTTGTGATACCTGCGAAAGAGAGGTGTATCATCCCCGGGCACACGCTTGCGGTGTGGTGCAGGCGGGAGGAAAAGATGTGAACACATTACTGCATGATTTGCTGCGACTCGCCCTGGTGTTACCTGTGCTGCTGGTGCTGCTGCCGTCCTGTACGAGCATCGGGGCGGGCTCCGTGCACCGGGATCGCCTGGATTATTCCGAGGCGCTGACGACCTCCTGGAAGGAGCAGACGCTGCTCAATATCGTCAAGCTGCGCTACGCCGACACGCCTGTGTTCCTCGAGGTCTCCTCGGTGATCAGTTCCTATCAGCTCCAGAGCCAGTTGAGTCTGCTGGGCACCTTCTCGCACAACCTGACACCCAATCTTCCGGACACCACCGGGCGCGGCGCCACCCTGGGGGCGACCGGCACCTACACCGACCGGCCTACCATCACCTATACCCCGCTGCAGGGCGATAAATTCACCCGCGAACTGCTGCGACCGATTCCCCCGCCCGCCCTGTTCCAGCTGGTCCAGGCCGGTTACCCCGTGGACCTGATCTTTCAGCTGTCGGTGCGCGCCATCAACGGGGTGTACAACCGCTCCACCCGCCCCATGAATAGACGGGACGCCGACCCGGAATTCTACCAGTTGCTCGATGCCCTG
>JBAVKA010000451.1:0-1535 GCA_049688075.1 Gammaproteobacteria bacterium | reverse complement strand
CCAGTTGCTGGAACCCCTGGCCGGCGAATACGATTACGTGTTCCTGGACTGCCCGCCCAGCATCTCGCTGGTGTCCGAGAACGTGTTTTACGCGGCGGATGCGGTGCTGGTCCCGACCATACCGACGCCGCTGTCATTGCGCACCTTCAGGCAGATCAGAAAATTTCTCGCCGCACGGGATCTCGCCTCGCTCAAGCTGCTGCCCTTCTTCGCCATGGCCGACCGCCGCAAACAGCTGCACCGCGCAATCGTGGACAATCCGCCCGACTACATGACCGGTCTCCTCGACACCGCCATTCCCTATACCAGCGAGGTGGAACGCATGGGTGTCTTCCGCGCGCCGCTGGGAAGTTTCGCGGGACGGAGCTGGGCCGCGCTATGTTACGAGAACCTCTGGGCCGACGTGAAACGTCAGCTCCATGGTCCGTGCGGCACGTATCCGGTGTAACTCTCTGTTTGAAGACCCATGACCGGAACGTCAGAAAAACGTCCCGAACCAAAGAAGACCTGCGTTGGTGGCATCTCGGCGGTTCAATACGGGTATAATGTGAAAAAAATAATGGATCTTTAACGGTTTTCTCACATTCATGCCATCTTCCAACATCTGATATGCGCTCCACGGAGCGAGTGCAGGGCGAACCGGGCATGTCCGTACGAAGGCCGGATCCGGAACCACACAATGACTTCCACACACAAATTCAACCTGGCGAAGGGGTAACCACATAATGAAAGCGAAACGGATTATTGCACTCGCGCTGCTGGCCGCCGGCCTGATCGCCACGCTGACCGTCGAGGCCCGCACCCTGATTCAGAACAAGGGCTCGGACACCCTCGTCAACGTCGCGCAGGCCTGGGCGGAAGCCTATCCCGAGATCAATCCCGAGGTGGCCGTTGCCGTCTCCGGCGGCGGCTCCGGCACCGGCATCGCCGCCATGATCAACGGCACGGTGGATATCGCCAACGCCAGCCGCAAGATGAAGGAGAAGGAAATCAAGGCGGCCGAGGCCAACGGGCAGCACCCGGTCGAGCATGTGGTCGGATTTGATGCGCTGGCCGTGTTCATCAACAACAAGAATCCGATTACCACGCTCTCCATCGAACAACTGGGCGACATCTACGGCCGCGATCCCAAAGTCACCAAATGGTCTGACCTCGGCGTCAGGGTGCCCGGCTGCGATAGCGACAAGATCGTCGTGGCAAGTCGCCAGAACAATTCCGGCACCTACGCCTATTTCAAGAAAACCGTACTCGGCGAGAAAGGCAAGTACCGCACCGGCACCCTGGACATGCACGGTTCCAAGGAAGTCGTGGACCTGGTGGAGAATACCGCCTGCGCCATCGGTTACAGCGGCCTGGCCTATGCCACGGAGCACGTTAAAAAAGTATGCATCGCCATGCAAACCGGCGGTCCCTGTATCGTACCCAGCGTCGCCACCGCCAGCGACCACAGTTACCCCATCGCACGGCCCCTGTTCATGTACACCGACGGCGAACCGCAGGGAGAAATCAAGAACTACCTCGACTGGATCCTGAGC
>JBAVKA010000450.1:0-4653 GCA_049688075.1 Gammaproteobacteria bacterium | reverse complement strand
GTTACTGATCGAAGAGCGGTATACCTGGCCGGTACGTACCGTTCTGGAGGGAGGGGGTAGCCTACAGGCTACCTCCTACCAGATTGGCGGAACTCGACCCGAAACGGACATACAGGATTTTTGCTTAAAGGTCAGGAGCGTACTGTAAGGAGTCGTTCCCGGGCCAGACTCTGGTCGGCAAAGGCTTCCCGGTGATAACTCCCTGCAGTGCGTCGCTGATTGCTGACGTTTCCTGCGGTATTGACACTAAACATATTGATCAGGACTCGCTTTGATTGTCTCCATCATGAGACAAGTATGATGCGCAGCCGACCCATCGCATGTTTTCACCCTCCTTCCTGGCCGATTTCCGTCTCGCCTGAAATTTCAACCTCCCTGAAATAATCGATAGTTAGAGTGCCCGGGGGCGATCCTTCGGCTAACAGGAACAGTATCGGAAGACACGACCGTCTGCCTTCAGCGTCCGTGCCGGATGGTGGGCGTATGGCAGCATCAGACTCATGCAGAGTGTGCAGGTCACATCGACGGATCACGTTCCTACCATACTGTTCTGAAAGTAATAAATGATTAACTGCGCCATTGCGCAGATTCCTGCTTCGACTCGCCAGTCCCAAGCCGCCAGTCTTCAGGCGGCCAAAATTAGTGGCGCAGTAATTGCCAATATTGCAATACAGCGATTTTATTTGACCCCTGCAAACACCCCATCCGGGAGGCCGCCTTCTTCCGTCTGAATGCGGCAATAGATGACTCGCTGCTGGTCATGTGCTCCCGAGCACAGAAATTTTTTAACTCATGCGGTTACCTATCCGGTGTGGTTCACCAGAACCGTTAACGCGCCCTGATGCCCCTGGTTACAAACGTAAGGGATTTAATGAGGAACTGATTTATGAAAGACACCTTAATTAAGTGCCGATTGGCCATCCAAACCATGCAAGTCGGACTCATCAGACTGCTGCTGACGCTCAGTCTTGCGACGGCGGGTCTGCCGGCCTTCAGCGCCAGTAATATCGCGCCGGTGATCAGCGGGACGCCGCCCACCTCGGTAGTGGCGGGCAGCAGCTATTTCTTCCAGCCGAGCGCCACCGACGCCAACCGGGACAGATTGAGATTCACCATCAGCAACAAGCCAGCATGGGCGAGTTTCAGTAGCAGGCGCGGGCAACTCAGCGGCACGCCCGGGTCAACTAGTGTCGGAACCTACAGCAACATCGTGATTTCGGTGTCTGACCGGAGGGCGAGCGTGAGCCTGCCGGCGTTCAATATCCGTGTCGATGCCGCTACGAACGGGGGAGGCGATGGGGTAACCACGAGCAGTGTTACTTCACCAACGAGCAGTGTTTCTGCAAGTAGTGCTACTACGAGCGGTAGTAGGTGGCGCGGGCGACGTACTAGAAGTGGTAATACCGCAACAAGTGGTGGTACTACAAGTGGTGGTACTACGAGTGGTACTACTACAATTGGTGATACTTCAGGAACGAGTACTTCAAGTGGTAGTACCACAGGTGAATCTGCTACGGGTTCAGGTATGACTGCCCCGGTGACCAACAGCGCACCGGTGATCGGCGGCACGCCGGGCACCTCGGTGGTGGCAGGCAGTGCTTACAGCTTCCAGCCCACGGCGACGGACGCCGATACGGATCCGCTGAGCTTCAGCATCAGCGGCAAGCCGTCCTGGGCGAGTTTCAGCAGCACCACCGGGCGCCTGAGCGGCACGCCCGCAACGAGCGGCACCTATAGCAACATCGTGATCCGCGTCAGCGACGGAACGGACAGTGCCAGCCTGCCGGCGTTCATCATCCAGGTGCAGGCGGCTCCGGTTCAGACCGGAAGTTTGACCTTGCAGTGGACTGCCCCGGTAACCCGTGCCGACGGAACGCCGTTGTCCCTGTCTGATATCGATGGTTATCACATTTATTATGGGGTCTCTGCTGGAAACTATCCGAATCGGATCGATGTAGCTAATGGTACCGCGCAGGCTGCAACAATTACTGATATGCCAGCGGGTCCTTATTACCTTGTCATGACGACCTACGATGTCAGCGGCCTTGAAAGCGCCTATTCGTCGATGGTGACCAAGTATGCCCAGTAAATTCCCGGGCAGGCGCGCGACACGCCGGTAGTAATCGAAGATGACAAACGAAAAATATCGGGTGCTGCTTGTTAATGATAACCAAAGTTTATTGAGGCTGTTGTCGATGCGACTGACGGCATCCGGCTATGCGGTGACGGCGATGGAAAGCGCGGAGCAGGCGCTGGGGCAGATCCCGCTGTTGCAGCCACACCGGATCATTACCGAACTGAAGATGAACGGTTGGACGGCATGACAATCTTCCACCAGGCACACAGCCGCAATTCCGCGCTACCGGTTCTGATTCTGACCGCGCGAGGGATGGTAAGCATGATAGCAAGATGTGGATGTCCAGATATGCTGTGTAGAGTGGCCCTTCGCCGGCCGCCAGTGCAGGTCGAAAGTTTGCCGATCCCGGTCGTACATCAACCGCCAATAACAGAATTCGCTAATTGGCGGGGGTCGTCCCTTTCCAGCCGTTCATCTTGCAGCAAACTGAGCGAGTGCATTGCCAGGGAGGTTAGGCGAATTGATGTCTGTTCAACTATGCTGGTGATTTTGTTGATCCCATCGGCGGTAGTTTTCCTTCAGTGCGGATACAGTCACTGGATTACACTGAATGAGCTGGACCAGCTGCCTCCGGCGTCTCCGGCGCCGTTGGCCAGGCTGAAAGGTGTTGCGCGTATACTGTGTTCGCCTTCCGAGAAGGTAACCGGTGTGTAATTTCCACTAGCATCTCCGCCAAGTGCGTAGGGTGCATTGTTTTCAATCTGAAACGAATCGATACCGTCAAAATTGAAAACCACGCTACCGGTCATGGGCCCGATTACGGCCCGTACGCTGAGGTCGGGGGGAAGCGTACTCAGGACAAGGGTGTCACCATGCAGTAATGGTCTGATATCGGTGTCAGTAACTGCATCAACCAAAACGAAACCGGTAACGAACAGATTGGCAGCGGTATATTCAACGGCTCCCATGTCGCATTGTCCCACACCCTGCGGTCGAGGAACGCCGCGCTGATCATGGGATTCGCAAGCGTCAATAGCGGGTGGTGGAAACTGGTAGGCTGAATCGCGCGCGGGGCTTCCGGTGTTTGGCAGGTGATTTCTGGTTGGACCACCATTAAAAGCCAGACCACCCAGATCTGCCGCCTGATCCAGAATAAATGTGAACACAAACGAGGGGATCGTGCAGGCTTCAGTGCTGCCGATGAGATTATATTTGCTATCACCGCTAAGTGTGCCTATGCAATCGTCCGGCCCTGTCGCGCCGTCATTGCCGGCGATGACACTGTTTTTGATGACTGTAGTAGCGCCCTCGGTAATCTGGATCCCACCACCGCGAAAAGATCCGGCATTGTTACCAGAACCGGTGTTATCGGTGACTGTCACATTATTCAGGACTGCAAACCCGATCTGGGAGATTCCGCCCACACCGGCATCGGGAGAATGGACATAGTTACCGCTTACGGTCACGTTACGCAGATTGAGGTTGCCGGAGTTCCGGATGCCGCCGACGCGGTTGGAATGATTGTCGGTGATTTCGGATTCATAGACCCAAAGGGTTCCCTGGTTCCATATCCCACCTCCGAACGCACCGGTGGCTTCGTTGTCACGTACAGACACCCTGTGTAGCCTGACGTCACCCCCGCTGTTTATAAGTAAACCACCGCCGCCGGTAAATCCGAAATTCTCCTGAATGACAGCATCAGTGATGTCCACCACTGCGTTTTCGATACGCACGCCACCGCCGGCCTGGGCATCGCCGCCCTGTACGGTCAGATTGTTCAGAGCAACTTCACCGCCCGTAATCTGTATCACTGCATCGTTGACCGTCTGCGTGACAATTGTGCTGTCTTTTCCGGAGCCTTGTACGGTGACAGAGTTTGAAATGACCAGGCGTCCACCGCCGCTGTTCGTAGGCAGATCCAGGTCATAAGTTCCCGTGGGGAGCAGTATGGTATCAATTGTCGGAAAGACATTCGCTTCCATGATGGCGGCACGAAGTGTGCATTGTCCCCGTCCCGTATCGCAGGCAAAGTCACCCGGATCAGCATCGGGCTGGTCCTGGAAGCTGTCAACCTGGAAGGTACATCCCGCTGCGAGTCCGACAAACAGAAGGTACGCAGACCGGCACATTGTACTGCGGGAAGCGTAAGACGAATGAATTGACGATGAAGACTTGATACTCATAGCCTGCGTCCTTGGAATCATCGGCGAGACTACAAAGTGTAGGTGAGTATTCGGAGAATAGAAGGGTTACGGTCATGTCAGGCTCCGGAGCTATTGTTCTTGTTGTATTTTTCAGGCGCGAGCCTGAATTTCTCAAGAGACAAATTCAAGGTCTGCTTGACGTTAGTTGAACCCCGACTGGACTATTCATCGGAACGCAGGCAATTTAACTTGCAAAGATTCAAAAATCTGAAAACAGCCTGTGCTAATTTCTCCAGCTATCCACCTTTTCGGTACCGACCTGCTTGGTTTCATCAGAATTGGCAGAAAGCATATGGCATAACAACCAGATTATCAGGCGCACAGGTGGCGTATGAGGGGTCGATATTTGTCATTTTCGGGAATGGCATGTTC
>JBAVKA010000449.1:0-6737 GCA_049688075.1 Gammaproteobacteria bacterium | reverse complement strand
GTCATGATCGTTGCTGCCATCCACCTGTTTTTTTTTTGCCTACAATGAGTTCTCCGGTAGGAACAATGCTGGTTTCTATGAGAAATTCAAGATTGTACTCGCCAAGGATCAGGATATCGCACAAATCGGAAGAATCATTGCAAATGCAGCGATTTTCAATGCATTGCTCGGCGCTAGCCTGATAGTTTCGCTCATTGTGGGTGAGTTAGGCAACGCCCTGTAAATCTACCTGCTGGTCTCAATTATCATTGCGGGAATTGTTGGGGGAGTAACGCTCGAGCTGGTTGTCGCTATGCTCCAAAGTGCACCGGCGGCAGTTGCGGTGGTGGTCAACCTGCTGGATGCGTGAAACCTGAGCGATAGATGAATCAAGCAAATGAGCTGATCATTTCATTTACAGCAAGGCTCGATCGGATGCAGTGCGGCGCTCCGCTTTCTTTGTAACGGTCTTGGAACCATGGTACGCGAGGAAGTTACGCCGAATTACGGCATTCATGGCGCGTTTGTCGGTCTCTGCCTAGCCACGATCTGGACACGATAGGCTTATAACGCATTGAGAGATATAGAAATACCGAGGGTTCGAATCCCTCCCTCTCCGCCATATAACTGATCGATATATAAGTAATTATCATCAATTCATCGAATCAGCTTGGAATCCCCGTACTATCCGGTGCTTAGCCGCTGGTGAGGATCGGTGCCGTGTCCAGAGAGACGCAACGGTCCCGCATCCTTCCTGATTTGTGAGCAAATATCTCTGTTGGCCTCTTTTCCAGTACCACTTCCTTCCCTGACGCGTTGGGAAGTCGCGCACGGATGCGATGGTTTTCCGCATGACGCGGTCGGGGCAGTTATCCTTCCCATTCGGCGCCAGGTGAGAGCTGGAGAAGCGGTTGCAAGGCCTTGGGGTCTTCAAGCGTCGGGTCGAGCCATAGGTCGTACGTCTCGGGAGGGAGGATGACCGGCATCCGCGCATGGACCTGTCCGATTACCGTATTGGCATCGGTGGTAATGAGGGTACAGGAATCGATGACCTGCGCTGCGTCTCGCCATCTGCCCCATAGCCCCGCGATGAAGAAGGCGCTGCCGTCCTTTCGATGGAAGTAGTATTGAGGCTTTCGCTTCTCTCCCGTTGCCTTCGGTTCGTAGAAGCCGTCCGCCGCGATGAGGCAGCGTTGCTTACGGAACGGATACCGGTACAGGCGGCTCGTCGCGACTGCTTCCGCTTTCGCGTTGATGGTGGAGAGCTTTGTCTTCGGTTCCAGCTCCCACGGCGGGATGAGGCCCCACTTGAGCGTGACCAGTTCCCGGCCCGATCCTGCATTGCGACAGAGGAGTAGTGCCTGACCGGGCAGGATGTTGTAGCGGGGGGGCAACCCAAAATCGCTGCCCACGCCCACCATCTCGGCGAAGACATCGACGGGGCTGTATCGGGTGAAGCGGCCGCACATTACGCCATTATCTACCCCCGACCGGTTGTGGCCAAGACGCAGTTTCTGTGTGGGGCTCATCTCCCATGCATCCAGTTGGGAGCAGGCAGGGGAGGGTGGCGTTTAAGCTAGTGCCACCACTTCGCATCTCGAGCGTCGCACGCCGCACGTCGCACCTGGCGCGAGGTCGTCATACTCCTCCTCTTCCACAATCAGCAGGAGTCTCGTCTATGAAGTCTCGTAACTGGCTTACTTTTTTCTCGAGCGCAAACGTTCCTCGCGCGCATACTCACGCGGATGTCTGGCTTTGCGAAGCCCGTCCAGCTTGTGGGCAATCACCAGCAGCGGGTGGTGCAATAGCATTCTGGGCCCGGAGTAACGCATGATTATTCTAGTCTGGGCCTTGCGTTCCGGCTTGTAACAATGAATTGGGCATTTCGCGCACGTCGGTTTGTCCTCTCCATAGGGGCATTTCTTGAGTCGTGCGGCTGCATAGTTGAGAAATTCGCTGCATTCTTCGCAAAGCATACAGTCGGAATTGCCATGGTGCGCAGAGCAGTAGATCTCCACCATCCTGGTGATGGTCAGTAGTTCACGATTCAGGTGTTTATCTTGCGCAGGCATTCCGGTCTCTGTAATTATTAGACCTCAAGTATGAACAGGTTTGCGGGTGTAGTCCAACGGTAGAACATCATCTTCCCAAGCTTCAAAGATACCTTTTTCGAAATGCGACGCTTTCTTTAGATTCTTTAAATTAGACATTCATATTCAAATATCGGTGGACCGGAGTTGGCCGACAGCCGAAATTCGGATGCATCAGGCGAACGACATGAGTTCGCTGCAATCCTGACGTCCACGAATGCGCGTGAGTCGATATGTCATAGCCGATGGCCCCTGGTACTGAGCCCTTCGCTATGAGTCAACATAAACAGGGCAGGGTGCCCGCCCCCGGCCTCGCGGAATAGGTCGGCAATGCTCGACTCCGCACGTCCCGCGGTCATGGCCTCTGCCGCGGAGTCGATCACGCCCCGCGCCCGGACCTCGGAGCGCGACACCATCGCGTGGAGGGCGGGCGCGACCCGTCCCGCGGCTGATGTTCCTCGGGTCGCACTCAAAGTGCTCGTCATAGATTACCCACAACCCGCGCGGCATCACGCGGTCATCACTCAGTCGCACATCGTAGGCGAGTTTCCCGCCCAAGACAGACGCGCAGGGCGCAGCCGAACCCGAACCCCAATCAATCGACAGGCGCAGCGTACTGAACAGATGCGGCGGGACTTCGTGGTGATCGAAGAGGGCGCGCGCGTGCTGCCAGACCCCACCGAAGTAATCCCCGACGATGGCCGACCAGTCGCCGTGCCGATGCGCTTTGTACAGCGCCGGGTCGGTGTGCTTCAACACCTCGAAGGCGCGCTGGTACAGGAACTGGTAAATCCCACGGCAATGAGATTCCCAAAGGAACTGGCTGAGGTTGCTGTGGCGGTGTTATGAGACATCTGCATGCACACTGGACGGTAGTCAGAACCCCTTTTGCACCAACGACTTATTTTAGGAAGATGCATTAGATGCTGCCACCAATTGCAATTCTTGGATTTATGGTCCAGTTAGATTGGCGCCGCGATGACGTAATTCACTTACTCCACCTGGAGTATGGGATCGGCAATCCAACCTTCGAGCGAATCAGTCGGGTGAGGGGTTCCGAAGTCATGATCGCGTTGTGTCCATGACCAAGTGGCCTGGATAGCACAGAGCAGGGCGTCGAGATGATCAGCACCTGGATCATCGGCAAGCGACATCGGTGCCTCTACGTGTAAGCCGTTGGTTTGATAAACACTGTTGTTTATGATTGCTCGTAGCAGATCTTTGCGTGCTTCGTATTGATTGACTGTCTGCTTCATCTTCGTATCCTGTTTATAGCTGCGCCGTCCGATAAGCGAGCGGGCGAGAATCCCAGGATAGGCCTCGACCACGATCCTGTCAGGATCGCCATTTTGCAGTCCGGGGATGGTGACCCCGGCTTCACGTAGTCTCGGTGCGCCCTCGAAGAACATCAAGCCGACCGGTGTGCCATAGAGTTTTTGCGGGCTGATGGCGCCAGCGGCGATGTCGGCCGCACGGCGATGCTCCTTGTCGCCTGCGGGTCGGCTGACACGGTAGTTGTCGAGGATTTTCCGGAAACCCGCTCGATCGAGCGTAGCCACATGGTCGGTATAGCCTTGCCAGGAAGTGGACCAGCCGATGTTCTCGATGAATTTTCGCGACTGGCCGAACGGGAAATCGATGCCCGCGATCCACCGTCCCGGCCGTCTTAATGCGGCCTCGAACGCGATGAAGTCAAACCATTCGGTGAGTTCCCTGGCATGCAGGGTATCTCTCTTGAGTACGCATTCCAGGCAGATAATCGGTTTGCTGCGTTTTGGTCTGCTCGTAAAGTCGATGCCGTAGATTCTCATACGCCTACCTTGACACGTGTCCGATTGTTAAACCGGTTCGTGTTAATTTGGGGCAAATAGATCTGACTTGATAGCGTTACAAACGTATTATTAAAAGTCGAACAGATTAGGCAGAATTACCCCCGGCGCATCATGCAGGTAGATGTTTAATGGTTTCTTCCAAGTGGACTATAGGTATCGTTTTAGCAATTTATTTGCTTTTGTTGTACGAACGCATTTGCCCGACGACTACTCCCTGGATTTGTAGCCGTTCAGCAGAATAGATCATTGGCCGCAGTGTGTCATTGGCAGGGAGTAGGGTAATGGTGCCATCCTTGTTCTGCTGAAGGAATTTTAGTGTTGCTTCGTCGTTATCGATGAGGGCGACAACGATATCACCATTCATGGCGCGTTGACGTTGTTCAACAATGACCATGTCACCTTCAAGAATGCCGGCATTAATCATTGAGTCACCCTGTACTTTTAGTACAAAGCGGTTGGGACCCATGAAGAAGGTTGTCAGATCAATCGTTGTATGATCGGGGATGGCCTCAATAGGCTGCCCCGCGGCTATCTTGCCTACGAGTGGCAGTGTCAATAGTGTTGATGGGTCTGCCGGGTCGTTGTCAGTCAGTTTGATACCCCGGTGTCGGCCGGGTTCCAGTTCGATTAGACCCGCTTCGGCGATAGCCTTGAGGTAACGGTGCACCACGCCTTTGGAACGGATGCCGATACCGTCGGCAATTTCTGTCAGCTTGGGCGCATAACCGCGTCGCACATGGTAGTCGCGGATGAACCGGTAGGTTGCTTGCTGGCGGTCGGTCAGCATGAAAGTTCTCTAAAAGTGCTCATTGCTGTACTATAGAGAACAAAGTGAGAACAATCAATCAGTATAAAGAGGTTTGCAGTGGAATCCATTTATTCACACAAATACTTCAAGCTATTGAAATATATGTCATAACGAATTACTCAAACGCCTCTTGTAAAGGAATGACGATTCTCAGCAACAGCACCGTTAGCCAGCGCTGGGGCAGGGAAGAAATGGGATGTCATTGACGCCATATTGCTTAAATCTCCGTAGACTGTGAAAAAACTTGCCTGGACGCAAAATGAGTTACGACATCATCGGTGACATTCACGGCTGCAGTCAGTCGTTACGGGCGCTCCTGAAGTTACTCGGCTACCGAGAGGCGAATGGTGTGTACCGGCACCCCTCCCGCACGGTGATCTTTCTCGG
This sequence comes from Gammaproteobacteria bacterium, assembly GCA_049688075.1. Lineage (GTDB taxonomy): Bacteria > Pseudomonadota > Gammaproteobacteria > UBA9214 > UBA9214 > CAVQCA01. The sequence goes on along the minus strand of JBAVKA010000449.1, from coordinate 1,641 downwards.
CGATTTCATCGATCGGGGTCCGCACCAGCGCGAGGTGATCAAGATCGTCCGGCGGATGATCGAAGCGGGCACAGCACAGTCGGTCATGGGCAATCACGAATTCAATGCCATTGCCTACCACACGACGGATCGCGAAAGCGGCGATTACCTGCGACCACACACTGCAAAGAACGCAGGCCAGCACGAGGAATTTCTGAAAGCGTATGCCCACACGCCCGAGGACTACGCCGAGGTCATCGATTGGTTCAGGACGCTGCCCCTGTGGCTCGATCTCGGCGAGGTGCGGGTCGTGCATGCCTGTTGGGATGCACGCCTAATTGAACAAGTTGCGGCATCCAATGGGGATACCAACCTGCTTAATGAAGACCTGCTGATACAGGCGAGTCATCGCGGTCAATGGCAGTTCGAAGCACTGGAGACGCTGCTGAAGGGAAAGGAGATCCGGTTGCCCAACGGCGCCAGCTTCCGGGACAAGGATGACAACCTGCGCCATAACATCCGGGTCCGTTGGTGGGACCAGGGGGCGACGAACTTCAAGGAGGCGTTTTTCGGCCCCGAGAGTGCCAGGACGCACATCCCCGAAGACGAGATTGCAGGAGACCACTTGGTGGAGTACTCGCACGAGGCGCCGCCGGTCTTTCTGGGTCACTACTGGATGGAGGGTGAACCGGCGCCGTTGGCAAGGAACATCGCCTGCCTGGATTACAGCGTGTCCAAACCAGGCGGCCAGTTGACCGCCTATCGCTGGGATGGCGAGCAGGTACTGGAACGTGAGCGGTTTGTCTGGGTTGAGCGTGTAGAGGAGACGGATTGAGCGGTTTGTGGTCTGTGTGGGTGCGTTATTGGTTGAAATCAGTGGCAGCTTTCGAATGGAATGGGTAGAAGCTTTGCCATGGAATCAGTGGCAGGTTTGCTCTGGAATACGCAGGAAAGAAGAAGATAAGTAACTAAAGGACTTGGCTAAATTGGAATGGGCATGATGATTAAATACACCTGCTCAGACTTGGAAATGCTAAGGCATTTGTGCATGTCGTTGTGATATTTGGTAAGAAAGGCGACGTGTGGTTTTGGGAGAAATAGCCACAGTTTCAGTTAATCTCATGACACCACGCGCTAGTAAATACCATGCAAACAGAGGGCCTAACAAGAGTGCATAACTCACACGGGATGCGACTCTGACACCCGAGTTGCCAAGTACTCGTATGAAGGCCATTTCCAACTGCTCATGGGTTATTCGATTACATAGATAACCAATCACAAAAGGCCATAAGGCTGCAATGGTAAACGAAGGCCGTGTAGAGCCCGTAGATCAGCGAGGAGAGCGGCTGGTTGTCCAGCGGTCCGTACACCGCCTCCAGCGCGCCCTTGATCGTGTTGAAGCCTAGCACCTGCCGCCCCACGTCCGGCCGCACAAAGAGGTGATCTACCATGAACAGCACGAGCAGCGCGCGCATGCCATAGTAGGAGAAGCGCTCCCACATCTCCGTGAAGAAGAGGACGAAGAGGCCGGGCGGGTGGCCCAGGATCGTGCGCGGCTGCGTGGCGGTATCGTAGTGAGGCATCGGAGCGCCTTCGGGCTGGGATTGCGCCGGAGGGAGGCGCCGGTGAGCGGGCCCGCGCCAACCAGCCAGCGCCTCGCTC
>JBAVKA010000448.1:0-25219 GCA_049688075.1 Gammaproteobacteria bacterium | reverse complement strand
ATCCCGCGCAGGCCATGCAGCATGCCAGTTCCCAGATCATAGCGGAGCAGGGACGCATGATGGCCATACCACGGCGTTTTTCACTGCCGATGCGCGAGATCTGGATGTTGCAGCTGCGGCTGGAACTCGCCGGGGGCCGGCGCAGCCAGCGCGTACTGAGTCATCCCCGTTTCCGCGCGGCCTATGATTTTCTGCTGCTGCGTGGTGAAGCCGGCGAGGTCTCGAAAGAGACCTGCCAGTGGTGGACCGGATTTCAGGAGACGCACCTGAAGCAGCAAGTACAGGATTCCGTCCCGCCGGCACCTCGCAAACGCCGGCGTCGTAACCGGCCCAGGCGCGCACGCGGGGAAGAGAAAGCATGAGGCTGATGGCCTACATAGGTATCGGCAGCAACCTGGATAATCCGGTGATGCAGGTCCGGGACGCCATTGAGGAACTCGGGGCTATCCCGGATTCGATACTCATCGCCCGCTCCAGTCTCTACAGCAGCAAACCCATGGGTGCGGCCGGCCAGCCGGACTATGTCAACGCCGTGGTCGCCATCGATACCGTGCTCTCGCCGCAGGCATTGCTGCAGGTGCTTCAGGCTATAGAACGGCGCCAGGGCCGCGAGCGTACGGCTGAGAAATGGGGCCCGCGGGTACTGGATCTGGATTTGTTGCTCTATGGCAGTCGGCTGATCGAAACCGCGGACCTTACAATCCCGCATCCCGGCCTCCATGAACGCGATTTCGTCCTCGTTCCCCTGGAGGAAATCGCCGGTGATATCAACATCCCCGGGCGTGGCAGGTTGAGCGCGTTCATCTCCCGGTGCGAGAACCATGCCCTGAGAAAGCTGGTTGCCGTTTGATGCGGCAGGAACGTCCCGCGTATATCGTCGTCGAGGGGCCAATCGGCGTCGGCAAGACCAGCCTCGCGCGTCGACTGGCGAGTACTTTCGAGTCTGACCTGCTGCTCGAGGGTGCCGCGGAAAACCCCTTTCTGGAACGTTTTTACGATGATCCGCGTTCCGGCGCCCTCCCGGCACAGTTGTTTTTTCTGTTCCAGCGCGCGCGCCAGCTGCAGGCCATGCGCCAGGGCGACATGTTCCAGCCGGTGCGGGTTGCCGACTTTCTCATGGAGAAGGATCGACTGTTTGCCGAACTGACGCTGGATTCCGAGGAACTGAAACTCTACGAACAGGTGTACAGCCACCTCGTGGTGGATGCGCCGGTACCCGACCTGGTTATTTACCTGCAGGCCCCGGAGGATATACTGCTCAAGCGGATCGCACGGCGGGGTATCGCCTATGAACGCCGGATCGATGCTGCATACCTGCGGCGCCTCTCCGAGGCCTATGCACGCCTGTTTCTCTACTACGAGGCTGCTCCGCTGCTGATCGTGAATGCGACGCACATCGACCTGGTGGACAACGATGAGGATTATCAGGCGCTGGTCGAACAGGTCCAGGCCACCCGCAGCGGACGACATTACTTCAACCCCTCGGTAGCCACGATCTGAATCGCCATGAGTGCCGAAATTATCCGACCTCCCGTGAGTATTACCACCCTGCAGCGCATGAAGGCGAAGGGCGAAAAGATCGCCTGCCTGACCTGTTATGACGCGAGCTTCACGCGGGTGCTCGAGGACGCCGGTGTTGATGTCTTCATCGTTGGCGACTCGCTCGGCATGGTGCTCAAGGGGCACGAATCCACCGTGGCGGTAACCATGAAAGATATGATCTATCATGCCGCCAACGTGGCGCGCACAGGCCGGCTTGCCCTGCGGGTAGTGGATCTGCCCTTTATGAGTTATGCCACGCGGGAGCAGGCCCTGGGTAACGCGGCACGCCTGATGCGCGATGGCGGAGCGCATATGGTCAAGCTGGAAGGCGGCTTGGTGGTGGCCGGTGTCGTGGAGCATCTCACCCGGCATGCGATTCCCGTCTGCGGGCATATCGGCCTGCAGCCCCAGTCGGTGCATGCACTGGGCGGTTACCGGGTGCAGGGCCGCGATGAGGCGGGCGCCGCGACCCTGATCGACGATGCCAGGGCGCTGGAGGCCGCCGGGGCCAGCTTGCTGGTGATCGAGTGCGTGCCGGCCGAACTGGCCGCGCGGTTGAGCGCTGCGGTGACCATACCCACTATCGGGATCGGCGCCGGTCCCGCCTGCGACGGGCAGGTGCTGGTGCTCTACGACATGCTCGGCATCACCCCGGGCAAGCGGCCGCGCTTCGTCAAGGATTTCCTCGGGCAGGCCGGAAGCGTACCCGCGGCCATCACCGCCTATGTCAGGGCCGTCAGGGACGGCAGCTTCCCCGGTCCCGAACACTGTTTCTGAAGCAACCCATGGAGATCGTCGCTTCCACGGCTGATTTGCGGGCACGCGTGCAAGGCTGGCGGGGTCGGCAGGATCGTATCGCCTTTGTTCCCACCATGGGCAACCTCCATGCCGGCCATCTGAAGCTGGTGCGCCATGCGCGCGTTATCGCCGGCCATGTTGTGGTGAGCATCTTCGTCAACCCGATGCAGTTCGGTCCCGGCGAGGACTACGACACCTATCCGCGGACCCTGGAGGAAGATACGGCAGCCCTGAGGCAGGCGGACGCGGACCTGTTGTTCGTCCCGGCTGTCGATGAGATTTACCCGGGTGAGATGGAAAGCACTACGCGCGTCGTGGTGCCAGTCCTGGGCGATATCCTGTGCGGTGCGTTCCGTCCGGGCTTCTTTACCGGTGTCGCCACCGTGGTGACCCGCCTGCTGAATCTGGTTCAGCCCGATGTCGCTGTGTTCGGCGAGAAGGACTACCAGCAGCTGGTTCTCATCCGGCGTATGGCGAGAGAACTGTGCCTGCCGGTGATTATCGAGGGGGTTGCGACCGAGCGCGAGCCGGACGGACTGGCCATGAGTTCACGCAACGGCTATCTGAGTCCGACCGAGCGAGCCACCGCCGTCATTCTCTACCGCATCCTCTGGGAGGTGAAGGCGGCCGTCGAGGGCGGTTCGGTCGACTACCCCGTTCTCGAGCGCACGGCCATGGCTGCCCTGACCCGTGCGGGATTCAGGCCGGACTATGTCAGTATCCGGCGCGCGACCGATCTTGGCGAGCCCGCCGCCGGTGAGACCGCACTCCGCGTCCTGGCGGCCGCCTGGCTCGGCCCGGCCCGTCTGATAGACAACCTCGAAATTTCAGTTCCTTAGCCTGCCTGGTTACCAAGAGCGTCAGTACGGTTTCTTGAACTCTTGTGCACAAGGCTGGATAATCACTCGCAGATACAGGTCTGGAGAAGGAACCACTGTGGTATGCAAATCACTCTGCTGAAATCAAAGCTGCATCACGCCCGGGTCACGCATTCGGAACTCGAGTACGAGGGTTCCTGTGCCATTGACGGCCGCCTGCTGGAAGCGGCGAACATCCGGGAATATGAGCAGATCCAGATCTACAACCTGGCTAACGGCGAGCGCTTCATCACTTACGCTATCCGCGCGGAGGAGGACAGCGGCATTGTTTCCATCAATGGGGCGGCCGCGCACAAGGCCAATCCCGGTGACCGGGTTATCATCTGCACCTATGCCGTGCTGTCCCAGCAGGAGGCCGCAGTGTTCAAGCCGACGTTGATCTACCTCGATACACACAACCGCATCAAGGACATGCGCCACGCCATCCCCGTGCAGGTCGCCTGACCTCTTCCGGTTTACCCCGCAATCAGGGTTACACCGGCAACCATCAACACCCCCGCGGCGAGGTTGCGCTTCAGACCGGTCTCGCCGAACAGCCAGGCACCATAGAGCATGCCGAACAGCAGGCTGGTGCGTTTCACCGCGATCATATAGGCCACCTCGACGTGTGCGATGGCATAGAAGTGCGTCACCACCATGGCGCCCATGAACAGGCCCACCAGCAGTTGCGCCCATGGATGCCGGCCCAGTACCCGCCAGGTCCGGACGTCACGGGAGGCGAACAACAGGGTGGTCGCCGCGCCCAGCAGGACGAAATAAAACGGACCGAAGAATCCCGGCGTCACGTACTGCAACGCCCCCTTGCCCATCACCGACGTCAGACTGTACAGCGCCGCCACCGCCAGCATCAGCCGTGAACCCCGTCCCCGAACAATCGCCCGAAAAGGCGTCAGAAACACCGGTCCCCGGCCGTCGTGACGCGCATCGAGGTTCAGTATCCATGCCCCGCACACCACCAGTGCGATCCCGGCGAAGCCCGGTAGCGTGACGGTCTCACCCAGCAGTGCATAGCCGGTAACGACGTTGAACACCGGGGTGAAGGCCAGATAGGGCAGTGTCAGCGACAGGGGGCACTCCCGGATCGCCTTCATGTAGAGCCACATCGCGAGGATTTCGAGCGGCAGCAGCAATGCCACCCAGCCCCAGAAGGCCAGCGCAGGCGCCGGCCAGGGTTGCAGCACCAGCAATGGCAATAGCAGCAGACCGGTTACACCGAATCGTACCAGCGTCATCTGCCCTGCACGGTAATCCGACAGATAGCGTTTCGTAACCGCGTCGGCGGTGGCGAGGCAGAAGGCCGAAAGCAGGGTCAGGCCGAACCAGAACATCGGGAGGATCCGGGGTGCATGGATATTGAGACCTTGCGCGCGGCAGGATGCCGGTGGCTTGGGCAAAGCTATCGTGAAATACGGCCGGTGTGCAATCATGACGTTGCCGGCATGGTTGCCCCGGTCGGACTGTCGGGTCTTCGAAGCGTGAAACCGCCGCCGCCCCGGGATTCCCGGTCAGCGTTCCACCGGTGCCCCCCCGTGCCGTGGAGTTGCTGGTATGATACGGCGGCACGCGCTTTTTATTGCGGAGAACCGGACATGACTGACCACCACCTGCGTCTGGCCCGAGAGGTCGTCGATGATTTCAGGAATTCACTCAGCGGCGAGGCGCGCGAGTACATCCCCGAGGCGCAATTTGACGATCTTGTGGCGGCGGTCCACCGGCTGCTGGCTCGCGAGCACGAACATATCACCGATTTGCTGGAAGCACTCGTCAGGACCCTGCGTGGCGGTGAGGATAAACCGGAAATCGGATTGTAAGTCAACGTGTGTTAAGCGGCCCCACTGAGCCGTGAATTTGCCTTAATAAGTAATTTTAATTGTTTGAAATATATATATAATATAGTCTATCACAACGGGCACTCGTGCCTTGCACAGGTGCCCGGAAGAGTCTGAATACCTGTGCTATGCTCCCGGCTATCTCAGGTTAACAACGCATAACAACTACCGGGTGACTCATGTATCGACTCATATACAAAAGCCGCAGCACCGTTGAGCTCAACTGGGATGTCGTGAAGGACATACTTCATAGCAGCGAGGAGCATAACGAGGCGAACGATATCACCGGTATTCTGCTCGCGACCAATACCCATTATCTTCAGGTCCTCGAGGGTAAATTCGAGGACGTCAACACGGCCTTCATGAATATCGTGCGGGATCCGCGCCATGACGACATCAAGCTGATCAGCTTCACCATCGTGGATGCCCGTCTGTTTGCCGGCTGGGGCATGAAAGGCATCGGCGTGTTCGACTTCAACAAGCAGATCGAAAGACAGCTGATGGAAAAGTACGGGGAAGAGAATGGCGGGATACACTTCCCGCTGGAAGAGTGGATGACCCTGGCGATGATCCACGACATCAAAATGATGCGTGATTTGCCGGAATGGAAGCGATGACAGTGACGCTGCCGGCGACGCTTGTCAGGAAACCGGTGGAAATGTAAATCATCCCGTCGCGGGGTTTCGTACCGGCGTGGTCTAGTCCTGCTGTATCGCGTCTCAGGCGATGATCGCCTGTTTCTCCATATTGAACATTTCGGATTCCGCGGCGTCTGTCCGCCCGCCCGTCTCCAGCCAGTTGATCAGGGATTGCCACTGGATACGGTCCTCGCGCGTGAGACTGGCCTTGATCTCATGTACGCCCATGCCTTCAGCTGCTGCATTGACGTAGTATTGAGAATCACGCAGGCAGGCTACCGGGGGTCTGCCTTCCTCGTCGAGGTACTCCAGCAATTTGTGGTAGGCACGCGTGTTCCTGCGGACCCGGTTGGCCACGGTGGCGATTGGGGCGCCGGGGGCATGCAGTCGCATTTCGGTGCTGAGGTCACTGATGAACGCCGATGTTACCCGGCAATCGATAAAGGAAGGCAGGACCGGGACGATCACGGCCGAGGCGTCGCGCAACACCTCGAGCAGATCCATGCGTTTCATGGATGCCGGGGTATCCAGTATGACGCGCTGTGTCTCCGGTGGTACGCGCAACTGGAAAGAGCGGGTGATGTTGCCTTCGGGCGGGTGCGCGGCCGCCACGCCGTGAATCTTCGCCAGGTACGCCGGCCGCTGATTAAGCCAGCGGGTGGCGGAATCCTGCGGGTCATAATCGAACAATGCGCACGGGTAGCCGTTGACGGCATAGAAACTCGCAAGGTTGGTGGACAAGGTTGTCTTGCCGCACCCACCCTTGCTGTTGATGACGACGATCTTGCGAATCATTGGATCCTCTTGTCGCATGGCAGGCCGGTCCTGGCCAGCCGGATTTCGGGTAGTCTACTACGGATGTTGACGATTTTCCGCTGCAAGTCGCCCCGGTCCGGAAAACTGACTGGAATGCACTTACATAGCGCAACAACCTGAACTGACTGTGTACCGGCGGGCGGCCGGCATCGGACCGTGCGATGCATGAAACCCTTTGGCGAGTATGAAATTATGGCTCCGGATCAGTATCGCGGTGGCCGGAGCCCCGTTCGCCCGGCAACATGTCTTTTTATGACAACAGTGATTCTCTTGGCCTGCGTACTGCGTTAATCTTGACGATCCTTCAGCCCGGCTCCGGATTCGTAATTTCGCAGCCCGGGCAACGCGGCGTGCGCTGGATTTCGGCAGCCATGCCCAATAACCACCACAGGTAAGCAACGTGAAGACAAAACCTGTCTTACTGACCATCTTTGATGGATTCGGACTCAATCCCAGTCGGGCGCACAACGCCTGGGCGCTGGCGCGTACCCCCCACCTTGACCATTATTTCGCGTCCTATCCACACACTGCGCTGCAGGCTTCCGGTCGCGCCGTCGGTCTGCCGGACGGACAATTCGGCAATTCCGAGGTTGGACACCTGACGCTGGGATCGGGGCGTATCCTGGAGCAGGACCTGATGCGTATCGCCGACGCCATCTACGACGGCTCGGTGACAGATAACGCCGCCTGGCAGGGCATGATCGAGGGGACGCGCCGCCTGCATCTGGTCGGCATGGTCTCGGACGGCGGTGTCCATTCCCACATCGAGCATCTGCTCGGCATTCTCGATTTGCTTCGCAAGACCGGGATTGAACCGGTGCTGCACATGATTACCGACGGACGTGATACGGCGCCCAAAGCAGCGCTTGGTTACCTCGCGAGTATCGAGAATATGCTGGGCAAGCTGCGCGGGGGGCGCATCGCCACGGTCATCGGTCGATATTCCGCGATGGACCGTGCCAAGCACTGGGATCGTACGCAGCGCGCCTGGGCGGCGTTGGTGCACGGGAAGGGCTTCACTGCCGGCTCTCCCCGGGAAGCGATCGAGATGGCCTATGCCCGCGGTGAGGGAGATGAGTTCATTCAGCCCACGGTGATGGCTGGATACGGCGGCATCGCCGAAGATGAACCGATCCTGTTTTTCAACTTCCGCAGCGACCGTGCGCGCCAGTTGTCGGCGGCCCTGGGGCTGGCGGAATTCGATGCCTTCGATCGCGGCGACGTCCGCCCGCGGCGGCTGGTGTGCATGACCGAATACGATGCGACCTATCCGTTCCCGGTGCTGTTTAATCCCCAGATCCCCGAGCAGGTGCTCGCGCAGGTGCTCAGCGAGGCGGGTCTGAAACAGCTGCATTGCGCCGAGACCGAGAAGTATCCTCATGTGACCTATTTCTTCAATGGCGGACGCGAGCCGCCCTATCCCGGCGAGGAACGGATCATTGTTCCCTCGCCGCAGGTCGCGACCTATGACATCGAGCCGGAAATGAGCGCCTCCAAGGTGGCCGATCGGCTGATCGGCGCGATCGAGAACGACGCCTATGACTTCGTCGTGACCAATTTTGCCAACACCGATATGGTTGGCCACACGGCCCGTCCGGCGGCGATTATTCGTGCCGTCGAAACTCTCGACAATGAAAGCCACCGGGTATTCAAGGTCGCGCTGGAACGCGGCTGGCGCGTGATGCTGACGTCCGACCACGGCAACTGCGACGAGATGATCAACCCCCTTACCGGCGAGCCGCATACCCAGCATACCGAATACCCGGTCCCGTTTCTGATCATGGGGGAGGGACCGGTACGACTCGGCATCGGACGCGGCCTGGGAGATATCGCGCCTACGGTCCTGGATCTGCTCGGCCTGCCGCGTCCTCCGGCCATGACCGGACGCAGTTTAATCCTCAGGCAAGGCCTGAGATAAATGGAGATTACGATGACGGACACCAGCAGCAAGCCCATCGCGGTGCTCGCCCTGAATCCCGCCGTGGATATCAGCTACGAGCTGCCGCACCTGATCGCCGACCGCAAGGTCGCCGCGGACAGGACCTCCTACCACCCCGGCGGGAACGGAATCAATGTGGCCCGTTCCTTTACCGAACTCGGCATCCCCATTCGCTGCACCAGCGTGATCGGGGGGGAGAGCGGCGACCTGTTGTTGCGGCTGCTCGGAGACACTCTGGGCGACGATCATGTCTATTTCCGCGTTGCCGGCGAGACGCGTCTGAATGCCACCCTGTTGCAGAAGTCACCGCCGACCCAGTACGAGGTCGACAGCCGCGGTCCCGAGATTCCACCGGCATTGCTGGAGGATCTGTCCACCCGTTTTCTTGCGGATTGCGGTGAGGGTATCGCCATCCTGAGCGGTTCGGTCCCGCCCGGCGTGCCGGAAGATCACTACCGTAAACTGGCCGAACAAATCAAGGCGCAGGGCGGCAAGGCGATCATCGATGCCCACGGGCCGGTGCTGCACGAGGCTCTGCAGGCGCAGCCCTATCTTGTGCGGCTCAATCGCTATGTCATGGAAATGAGTATCAAGCGCCGCCTGGATAACATCCAGCAAGTCGCCATGGCGGCGCGCGAGGTACAGCAGCGCGGTATTGAATACGTCTGTATTTCTCTGGCATCCGAGGGCGCCATTCTGTCCGGACCCAGAAACAGTTACCATTGCCCCGCGCCGCGCGTGCGTGTCCACTCAACGGTTGGCTGCGGCGATGCAACGGTTGCGGGACTGGTCGCCGGGCTCTATCGCGGCGGTGACTCTGAAGACATGCTGCGCCTCGGGGTGATCTGCGGCAGCGCCACGGCTTCCCACCAGGGTACTGAACTCTTCACCCGGGCAGAGGTCGAGCAGTCCTTGCATGACCTGGAAATAACGAAGCTGGACATCTGAGCAATGCCTTGTGGATCGCCTGTTACGTTGTGATGGTCACCAACTGGCCGCGTGAAAGATGCAGGTCGCCCCGATTGTGAAGACGGTTGAGGAAGCTCTGATGCGTCGTCATTACGAGGAACAAAGAGACGAAGCAAGCCCGAGGCGGCTGATTCCAGTCCATCAATTTGCCGCGCTGCGCTCGCCATGACGATTACCGTGCAGTTAATCGGCTTCCGTAAGGTTACGATCTGCATAAACACATACACGATTACTCCTGGAGGGGTGCCATGACCGATTCCATCAAGTACACCCTCAATGAACGCGACATCCCCAGGCACTGGTACAACATCGTGGCCGACCTGCCGAGTCCACCGCCGCCGGTGCTGCATCCCGGTACCCTGCAGCCGATCGGGCCGGATGACCTGACGCCGATCTTTCCGCTTGCGGTCATCGAACAGGAGGTCAGCCAGACGCGCGATATCGAAATTCCCGGCCCGGTGCGCGATGTCTATCGCCAGTGGCGCCCGACGCCGCTGTATCGCGCACGGCGGCTGGAACAGGCCCTCGATACCCCGGCGCGCATTTATTACAAGTACGAAGGTACCAGTCCCGCCGGCAGTCACAAACCCAATACGGCGATACCCCAGGCTTTCTACAACCGGGAGGAGGGCGTCAGGCGCATCGTTACCGAAACCGGGGCCGGACAGTGGGGTTCGGCGCTTGCCATCGCCGGAGCCTTCTTCGGCGTGGAGGTGGAGGTGTTCATGGTCAGGGTGAGTTTCAACCAGAAGCCTTATCGCCGCACCTTCATGGAGAGCTTTGGCGCCCGCTGCATTGCCAGTCCGAGTGAGCTGACCGAGTCGGGACGTGCGATCCTCCGGGGCCACCCTGACAGCAGCGGCAGCCTGGGTATCGCCATCAGCGAAGCGGTGGAGCGCGCCGTGCAGCGCGACGACACTAAATATGCACTCGGCAGCGTCCTCAACCATGTGCTGCTGCACCAGACAGTCATCGGCCAGGAGGCGCAGCGCCAGCTCGAACAGGCCGATGACTATCCCGACGTGGTGGTCGGCTGCACTGGCGGCGGCAGCAACTTCGGCGGCATTGCCTTCCCGTTTTTGGGCGCGCGGCTGCGCGGCGGACCGGCAACCGAGTTCGTGGCCGTTGAACCCGCTGCCTGCCCGACACTGACCCGGGGGCTATATGCCTACGATTTCGGCGACACGGCGCATCTCACCCCTCTGGTGAAGATGCACACGCTGGGTTCGAGCTTCGTTCCGCCCGGTTTCCACGCCGGTGGCTTGCGTTACCACGGTATGGCGCCGCTCATCAGTCATATCGCCCGGCTCGGCCACATCAAACCCCGCGCTTACCAGCAGCTCACCTGTTTCGAGGCCGGCCTGCAGTTCGCGCGTGCGGAAGGTATCCTGCCTGCTCCGGAGGCCAACCACGCTGTCAGGGGCGCCATCGACGAGGCGCTCAAATGCAGGGAAGAGGGTGTCAGCCGTTGCATTCTGTTCAACCTCTGCGGCCATGGCCACTTTGACATGCAGGCCTATCGCGACTATATGGATGGCAGACTGGTGGATCAGGATTACGATGAGTCCGAAATCGCCATGGCACTGGCAGGTCTGCCTTCAGTAGCCTAGTCTTATGGCACCGCGGATGACCCGTGCCCGCGTTTGACGGGTTTGCGGACCGTGGTTCTGACGATGCTCCCCATACGCGGCATGAGGGCGGAAAGGATATAACAGGTGTCCATGTCAAGCGGGTTCGAGGACGATCTGCGGGATGAACCGGAGACAGCCCCTGTAAAAGGTCTGCCGCAGCCGGTTACCCCGAGCCGCGGCCCGGTGCACAAGACCGAATGCTGGTTGACGAAACGGGTGCTCGAGATGGCCGGCAATCCGTCGATTGCCATCGTGTTGTGGGACGGTACCGAGGTTACCACCAGTCGGCAACCGGTAATCGGACGGTTGCTGATTCACGATCGCCGGGCGTTGCGCAAACTGGCCATCAATCCCGATCTTGAACTCGGCGACCTCTACACTGCGGGGCGCATCGACGTGGAAGGTGACCTCGCGCAGGTACTCGAAAACGCCTACCGTGCCCAGAACGCCGCCCACACCAGCAGCACCATGGTGCTGGGTCTGCTGCCGGCGCTGTCGCGCCGCCCGCGCAATACGCTCTTGCGTGCCCGCGAGAATATTCAGCATCACTACGATATCGGCAACGACTTCTACCGGCTGTGGCTGGATGAGCAGCTGGTGTACACCTGTGCCTACTACCCCGCGCAGACCGAATCGCTGGAGGAGGCGCAGCGGGCCAAGCTCGATTACGTTTGCCGAAAGCTGCGACTCAAGCCCGGCGATCGTGTGGTCGATGCAGGTTGCGGCTGGGGCGCGCTCGCCCTGCACATGGCGCGCCACTATGGCGCCAGCGTCAAGGCCTTCAACATCTCCCATGAGCAGATTGCCTTCGCCCGTGAACGGGCCCGTGTCGAGGGTCTGCAGGATCGTGTCGAGTTCATCGAGGACGACTACCGCAACATGAGCGGGGAATTCGACGCCTTCGCCTCCGTCGGAATGCTGGAACACGTCGGCATCGCTAACTACGGACAACTCGGGGAGCTTATCGACCGGGTGTTAACGCCCGAAGGGCGTGGCCTGATACATAGCATCGGCCGTGATTACCCCAGGCCGGTCAATGCCTGGATCGACCGGCGCGTATTCCCGGGTGCGCAGCCGCCCAGTATTGGTGAGATGATCGGACTGTTCGAAGCCGGGGGATTTTCGGTGCTGGATGTCGAGAACCTTCGACTGCATTACGCGCGGACACTGGAACACTGGTCCGGGCGTTTCGAACAGTCCGTCGATCGTGTCCGGGAAATGTTCGACGAGCCCTTCGTGCGCGTATGGCGCATGTACCTTGCCAGTTCCATCGCGGCCTTTCGCAGCGGCACGCTGCAGCTTTTTCAGGTGGTTTTCACACGCACCGGCAATAATGACATACCCTGGACACGCCGGTATCTTTACCGCGACGGGGAATGAATCCTGAGCGCTGCGATGTCCTGGTGGTGGGCGGCGGTCCGGCCGGATCCAGCTGCGCGTGGAAACTGGTTCAGGCCGGTCTGGACGTTCTGGTGCTCGACAAGCAGGTATTTCCGCGCGACAAGGTGTGCGCCGGATGGGTGACGCCGCCGGTGATGGACGTACTGCATCTCGATCTGGAAGACTACCGGCGCGAGCGCGTACTGCAGCCGATCTCGGGATTTCGTACCGGCCTGATCGACGGTCCTGCTGTCGTGACCGGCTATGGCCGCACGGTTAGCTATGGCATTCGCCGCTGCGAATTTGACCACTATCTTCTGCAGCACAGCCAGGCTCGCGTGGCGTCGGGTGAATCGCTGGAAAGCATCGAGCGTGTCGACGGCCGCTGGCGTGTCAACCGGCGCATCGAAACCCCGCTGCTGATCGGCGCCGGCGGACACTTCTGCCCGGTGGCGCGTTACCTCGGAGCGGATCTCGGCAGCACCGAACGCGTGGTGGCCGCCAAGGAAATCGAGTTCGAAATGACTGTGCAACAGCAGCGCGCCGGCCGCGCCGAAGCGGAACGGCCCGAGCTGTATTTTTGCCGCGACCTCCTGGGTTACGGCTGGGTGTTCCGCAAGGGTGACTACCTTAACATCGGTCTGGGCCGTGAAGACAATCACAAGCTGGCTGAAAAGGTTGAGGATTTTCTGGTTTTCCTCAAACGGGAGCGACGCATACCGGATGACATCCCGGGACGTTTCAAGGGGCATGCCTACCTGCTCCAGGGGCACGGCGAACGCAAGCGCATAGACGATGGCGTGTTGCTGGTCGGCGACGCCGCGGGACTGGCTTCCCCGCAGAGCGGCGAAGGTATCCGCCCCGCAGTCGAATCCGGGTTACTGGCCGCCGCTGTGATAATCGCGGCGGGCGGCGATTACCGCGCTGCGGCACTCGCCGGCTACAACCGGCGCCTCGCCGCGCGCTTCGGCGCGTCCAGGGCTTCCACACATGGCGTCCCGGGAGAGTCCCTGCGTACTTTCCTCGGTGGCAGGTTGCTCGGCAACGCCTGGTTTACCCGCCATGTGGTGCTGGACCGCTGGTTTCTGCACCGCCGGCAGCCGCCCCTGCCCGGCTAGTGTCGTGTCGCGAACAACCAACCGTAACTGATTGTTCACTCATGATTTTCATCTGCCGGAGCACGGTGAAGGTGGAATTCGGATAGACTCAGCCAGCACGGTGATGCAGTCACTGATCCATATCCCCTCTTTAGCGTGTATGATGCGGCGTCTTTTCGTGCGCGCCGTACGAGTCGGGGTTATCCATGAATTCATTCAAGATTCCCAACCTGAGGTGGAACCGGGTATTTCCGTTCCTGGGCTGGTGGCCGCTGCTTGGCCGGGAGACGCTGCGGGCCGATTTCTTTGCGGGTATTACCGGTGCAGTGATCGTGCTGCCCCAGGGTGTTGCTTTTGCGCTGATCGCCGGCTTGCCGCCGCAATACGGTCTTTACACCGCCATCGTGACGCCGATCGTGGCGGGCCTGTTCGGTTCCTCCCATCACCTGATCTCGGGACCCACGACCGCGATATCCATCGTGGTACTGGCCACGGTAAAGCCCTTCGCGGTACCCGGCAGTCCGGAATTTATCAGCATGGTGCTGACACTGACCTTTCTCGCGGGCGCTTTCCAGCTTGCCCTCGGTCTGGCGCGCATGGGCCAGTTGGTCAATTTCATCTCCCACAGCGTGGTGATCGGTTTCACCGCGGGGGCCGCCATCCTGATCGCCACCAGCCAGCTAAAGCATTACATCGGGGTAACGCTGTCGCACGGGCAGTCCTTCGTGCACACCTGGATCAACCTTTACGGGCAGTTGCCTGATCTCAACGTTTATGCCGCCGTAACCGCCAGCGTCACGCTGCTGGCCGCCATCCTGTTCAGGCGCTACCGGCCGCGCTGGCCTGGCATGTTGTTCGCCATGGTCATCGGCAGTCTGCTCAGTCTGTTCATCGGGGGCGAACAGCACGGGGTCAATCTGGTCGGTTCCCTGCCGGCAAGGTTGCCGCCGCTGTCACTGCCGGATTTCTCCCTGGATACGATCCGCACGCTCGGTCCGGGAGCCATGGCGGTGGCGCTGCTCGGCCTGATCGAGGCGGTGTCCATCGCACGCGCGATCGCCGCCCGGTCGGAACAGCGCATCAACGGCGATCAGGAGTTCATCGGACAGGGTCTTTCCAACCTGGTGGGCAGCTTCTTCTCCAGCTATGCCGGCTCCGGCTCCTTTACCCGCTCCGGCATCAACTTCCAGGCGGGCGCCCGCACACCGATGGCGGCCATCTTCGCGGCACTGATGCTGGCGGTCGTGCTGCTGGTGGTGGCGCCGCTCACCGCTTATCTGCCGATGCCCGCCATGGCCGGCATCATCCTGCTGGTGGCCTACAACCTGATCGACTTCCATCATATCAGGCAGACGTTGCGGGCGAGCCGCTCGGACGCCTCCGTCCTGGTCACCACCTTCATGGCGACACTGTTCATGGAGCTGGAATTCGCCATTTATATCGGCGTGATCCTGTCGCTGGTGTTGTACCTGAACCGCACCTCGAAGCCGCGCATCTATACCGTGGCCCCCGACCAGGCCGACAGGCTGCGGCGCATGACCGTCAAAACGGCGGGCCTCATGGAATGCCCGCAGTTGCGCATCATTCGTATCGACGGTTCGCTGTTCTTCGGGGCGGTGAATCACGTTGCCGGGACCTTTCACCTGTTCCAGCAACGGGATCCTGATCGAAAACATCTGCTTATCGTGGCCAGCGGCATCAATTTCATCGACATCGCGGGCGCGGAAATGCTGATCCAGGAGGCGCGTCGCCGGCGCAAGAATGGCGGTGGCCTTTACCTGGTAAAGGTGAAAGAGGGCTTGTACGAATCGATGCGCAAGGGTGGCTATCTGGAGGAGTTCGGTTCCGGGAACGTTTTCCAGTCCAAGGGCGAGGCCATAACGGCGATCTTTGAAAAGCTCGACCGGGAGCGATGTCGCCACTGCGCCCAGCGCATCTTCAGCGAATGTGCGGCGGTCGAGTATGTCGGTTTGCCGCAAGAGCTTGCCCGCTGATCACGAAATTTTCCCGATGCGCTATCCAGAAAACAGGGCGGTGCTGATTTATACTGCTTCCTGATCAGCCGGATCCTGCACCGAGAAAGGGTGACAGTTGTCACAGTTCGGGACAGGCAGGTTCTCTAAACTGGCCTTCAATGCCGATAGGACAATGGTTCGACATGCGGCATGAGCGGCGAGTGTTATTGAATAACCTGCCCACGCGCACCGGGCAAGAGTTGGACGAAACGGATGCCGGACGGGATCCAGTACCGGCAGACGGGATGCGGATGGATGCAGGGGTCTAGCTAACGCCGACCTGAATCGCCGTCACCGCATGAACCTGTAAGATCGATAAAGGGGCACATCATGAGAAGCGGAATATCCTTGTTTGTTGCGAGTTCATTGTTGTCGGGCTTGCTTGCGGTATCGAGCGTTGTCTATTTTCGGTCCGCCGATGCCGGAGTCAGCTATTTCGGACGCGGGGCGCCGGCTACCGTCGATAGCCTGCCGGCGGGAGATTTGCGCAAGTCACTGGAATCCCTGTCAGCCAAGCCACGTGAACGCGCCCTCAGCTGGCTGCAAGCCATCGAGTTCAGTCAACAGGATCTGCCGTACATCAAGGTCGATCCGCAGGGTGGCATCTACTACGTCGATACGTTTACCGGCGACAAAGCATCCGCGCCGCGGTCGGCGAAATCCGGCGACACACTCCCGGTAACAGTGACTGCGAAGACAATCTTCAAGCTCCACAGCAGCCCTGGCGCCTCGCATACCATCTTCGTCGACTTCGATGGCGGAACCATCAAGCAAACGGCATGGAACACCTACCACGGGGTTCCGGCATGGAACGCCGTGGCTTACGATACCGACGGGAAGAAAAACTCCTTCAGTAACGACGAAATCAGCGACATGGCGGAAATCTGGCAGCAGGTTACCGAGGACTACGTGCCATTCGATGTTGACGTGACAACCGAAGATCCCGGCAAACTCGGACCAACCATCGGCTGGATTCTCGTTACCAGCAGCAAGGATGCCAACGCCAGGCCGTTGCCGGAACCGGGGGCAGGGGGCGTGTCCTATCTCAACACCTTCGGTTATGGCCAGACCGCTTTTTATTCGCCGATCTTCGTCTACTACAATAATCTGAACTCGCCTGCTGCGGTGGCCGATGCCGCTTCCCACGAGATGGGGCACACGGTCGGCCTGACGCATGACGGAGCAACGGGTTCCGTGAGCCCTGGAAATGGAGGCAGCCGCAATGTTTCATGGTCGCCCATAATGGGTCTCGACCACGCCGGTCATATCACCCAATGGAGTCGGGGCGATTACCGGGGAGCGACCAATACCCAGGATGACATCGGTATACTCACCGGTTCCCTGGGACGTCGCGGGGATGATCATGAGGATACGCGCTTTGCGACCGGGACACCGCTGGACATCGATAGTCGCGGCCGGATCAATGCCGGCAATCCCTACGCCGTTGAGGAACGCCGGAATCCCAAGAACAGGGGCATCATCGAGGACCAGGACGACATCGACGTGTTCGTCTTTAATGCCGGCGCTGGTACCGTGGACATTAATATCGAACCGGCCCGGGATGCCGCGCATACGAAGTCACGCGATGGCGCCAATCTGGACATCGAGGCGACGCTTTACAACGCCAAAGGCAAGAAAATCGCCAAAGCCGACCCACGCGATGACACGACCGCCAATCTCAAAATCAAGGTTCCCGCCGGGCGCTATACCATCGAGGTCAGAGGCGTCGGCAGCAGCACCGCGCCCTATTCCAGCTATGGCAGTCTCGGTCAGTATTTCATCACCGGTTCCGTACCGCCGCGCGGAAACCATTCAGTTGCCGAATTGACAAAGTAGTCGATTAGTCAGATCCTACAGTTCGTTCTCAAGGGGTAAAGGTACACCGCCGGTCGATCCTCCGGTGTCCTTTACCCCGTTTCAATTCAACCAGCGCAATATCGTCAGTTACCCGGTCAACCTTTTCGGCTTGCCGCCCACCGCCGATCCGGTAACATGGCGACATTCCGGTATACCAACCCCTGTCACCGACCAGTATCAACTCCATGCCGAAGGAATTCCTGCGCATACGCGGCGCACGCCAGAACAACCTCAAAAATCTTGATCTCGACCTGCCGCTCAACGAGCTGATCGTGGTGACCGGAGTGAGCGGTTCCGGCAAGTCCTCGCTGGCCTTCGACACCGTTTATGCTGAGGGCCAGCGCCGTTACGTCGAGACCTTTTCGCCCTACGCGCGTCAGTTTCTCGATCGCATGGACAAGCCGGGCGTAGACCACATCGAGGGCATCCCGCCGGCCATCGCCATCGACCAGACCAATCCGGTGCGCACCTCGCGCTCGACGGTCGGCACCATGACCGAACTCAACGATCACCTCAAGCTGCTCTTCGCGCGCACCACGCAGCTCTATTGCCGCGGCTGCGGACATTTGGTGCGCCGCGACAGCCCGGACAGCATCGTCGCGACACTGCTGGTGCGCGCCGGCGGCGCCAGCCCGCGCGCTCTGGTCACCTTTGCCATTGAGGTACCGGAGAACTTCACCACCGCCGAGGTCGAGGAGTTGCTGGCCCGGCAGGGCTACACCCGCTTGCATGCGCGTACCGGCCGGCATCTGGAAGTGATCCAGGACCGGGTGCGTCTTGCCGTGTCGGAGCGCGCCCGACTGGTCGAAGCACTGGAGGCGGCGCTCCGTCACGGTCGCGGCAAGGTGAGTGTCCATGTCCTCAACGAGGCGGGTAACGCCGGCGCGTTTTGGCGTTTCTCCAGCGAGCTGCACTGCGCCGATTGCGATATCCACTACCAGGAGCCGGCGCCGAATCACTTCTCTTTCAATTCGCCCATCGGCGCCTGCTCGACCTGCCGCGGTTTTGGCCGCACGCTGGGAATCGACAACGACCTGGTGATCCCGGATAGCGCCAGGACACTGGCGGACGGCGCTGTGAAACCCTGGCAGACCGAATCGTATCTGGAGTGCCAGGGCGATTTGATGCGTTTTGCCAGAAAGCGTGGTATCCCCGTCGACGTGCCCTGGAAGGATCTCACCCGGAAACAGCAGCACTGGGTGCTGGACGGCGAAGGCGATTGGGACGCCGGGGTCTGGTACGGCGTTCGGCGCTTCTTCGAGTGGCTGGAAACCAGGAGCTACAAGTTGCACATCCGCGTGCTGCTCTCCCGTTACCGTGCCTACAACGAATGCATGACTTGTGCGGGTGCGCGCCTCAAGCCCGAGGCACAGTTGTGGCGGCTCGGCAGCCGTGACAATGCCGCGCTGGTCGTGAGGCCGGAGGAACGCTTCAAGCCGGTCGGCGTCACGCTGGCGGAGAAAACATGGCGTGCCTTGCCAGGGCTGACCATCCACGATGTCATGCGCCTGCCGCTGGAGATCGCTATACGGTTTTTCGACGGTCTCAACCTGCCTGGGCCGCTCGATGAAGCCACTGACCTGCTGCTGGGGGAAATCCGCGCGCGTCTGCGCTACCTGGTCGAGGTCGGCCTGGGTTATCTCACCCTCGATCGCCAGTCGCGCAGCCTGAGCGGCGGCGAGGTGCAGCGGATCAATCTGACCACTGCGCTTGGCACCTCCCTGGTCAATACCCTGTTCGTGCTGGACGAGCCGAGCATCGGCCTGCACCCGCGCGACATGCAGCGCGTGATCGGCGTGTTGCACCGCCTTCGCGATGCCGGCAACACCCTGCTGGTGGTCGAGCATGATCCGCAGATCATGCTGGCCGCCGATCGTATCCTCGATCTGGGGCCGGGTCCGGGCGCGCGCGGTGGAGAAAAGGTGTTTTTCGGCACGCCGAAGCAGTTGCTGCGCGCCAGAGACTCGCTTACCGCGCAATATCTGTGCGGCGACAAAAAAGTTTCAACAGGGTCAGACTCGATTGATCGACCCGCACCAGGGAAACCGGGGAAAACGAAATCAATCGAATCTGGCTCCATCGATCGTTTTCTTGATATCCGCGGCGCCAGCGCGCACAACCTCAAAGCGATCGATGTGCGGTTGCCACTCAACTGTCTGGTCTGCATCACCGGCGTCAGCGGCTCCGGCAAGTCGACCCTGGTGCAGGACGTGCTCTATAACGCTCTCACCAAGCTCAAGGGACGGCCGGTCGAAACACCTGGGACGTACCGCGCCATTCACGGCCATGAGCGTATCGAGTCGGTGGCACTGGTCGACCAGTCGCCGATTGGTAAAACCACCCGCTCCAATCCGGTCAGTTATGTCGGTGCCTGGAGCGCTATCCGCGAACGTTTTGCCGCCGAACCCGAGGCAAAGTCACGCGGCTACAAACCCGGCACCTTCAGCTTCAACTCAGGCAGCGGTCGCTGTCCGGCCTGCGGCGGTAACGGCTTCGAACACGTGGAAATGCAGTTCCTGAGCGACGTCTATCTCCGTTGCCCGGACTGCGATGGCCGGCGTTACCGGCCGGAAGTGCTGGAAATCCGGCTGGATGGCAAGTCGGTCGCCGACATCCTTGAGCTGACGGTCGGGGAAGCCCTGGATTTTTTCCATGACCAGCCCGCCGTGCTCGGTGCGCTGGAACCTCTGTCCGCTGTCGGGCTGGATTACCTGGCGCTGGGGCAGCCGGTACCGACCCTGAGCGGCGGCGAGTCACAACGCCTGAAACTTGCCGGTCATATCGCCCGGGCGGGCAAGAAAGTGAAAATGAGATCGGGGACAGAATCGAATTCTGCCCCGGCACCCGCATCCCGCGGCACCCTGTTCCTGTTCGACGAACCGACCACGGGACTGCACTTCGATGACATTCGCACGCTGCTGAAGGCATTCCGGCGGCTGCTGGCTGACGGGCACTCCCTGGTTGTCATCGAACACAACCTCGATGTGATTCTGGCCGCCGACCGGGTTATCGATCTGGGACCAGAGGGAGGCGCGGCTGGCGGGGAGATCGTATGCACCGGCACGCCGGAGGAAATCACGGCCCATAAATCCAGCCATACCGGCGCGGCGTTGCGCGAGTACCGGCAACAACGCATGACCCCGGGACCCGGACGAACAGGAACGGAGCCGGATTCCGTCCCCGTTGTTCCCCGGCGGGCGAACACCATCGAGATCCTGCACGCGCGTGAACACAATCTGAAAAACGTCACTGTCGACATCCCGCGCGGACGGTTCACCGTCATCACCGGCGTCTCCGGCTCCGGCAAGAGTACGGTGGCGTTCGACATCCTCTTCAACGAGGGACAGCGTCGCTACCTGGAATCGCTCAATGCCTACGCGCGGCAGTTCGTGCAGCCGGCCGCGCGCGCCGATGTCGATGCCATCTTCGGCATCCCTCCCACGGTGGCGATCGAACAGCGCACCAGTCGTGGAGGACGCAAGAGCACCGTGGCCACGCTCACCGAGGTGTATCACTTTCTACGCCTGCTGTTCGTCAAACTCGGCACCCAGTACTGCCCGGACTGCGACCTGCCGGTCGAGCCGCAAACTGTGGAGTCCCTGATGGCGCAGCTTTGCAGGACGCATCGCAACCAGGACATCACCCTGCTTGCACCGCTGGTCTCGGCGCGCAAGGGTTACTACACCGAGCTTGCCCGCTGGGCCGCGAACAAGGGGTTTGACTCACTGCGCGTCGACGGCGCACTTCGGCCGACGGAGCCCTGGCCGCGGCTGGATCGCTACCGCGAGCATGACATCGAGCTGCCGGTAGGTTCCCTGAAGATCGGCCCCCGTAACGAAGCGCAGCTTCTAACGCTGCTGCAGCGTTCGCTGGGATTCGGCCAGGAGGTGGTTATCGTGCAATCGCCCGCCGGAGAGTCCACGTTTTCCACCCGTCGCGCTTGCCCGGGTTGCGGACGCAGTTTCGAAGCGCCGGACCCGCGCCTGTTCTCCTACAACTCGCGTCATGGCTGGTGCGCGCAGTGCTATGGCACCGGCCTCAGGCTCGCCGGCTTCGATGCGGAGCAAACCGGCGAGGAAATCAACTGGACCGACTGGTGGGAGGGCGAGACGCCGGTGTGCCCGGGCTGCAACGGGCAGCGTCTCAACCCGGTGGCATTGGCGGTGCGCTACCGGGACCGGTCCATTGCCGAATACACCGGCTTGACAGTGGCGGAGGCGGGGACGTTGTTCGGGAAACTGCGACTCTCGGGCCGCGAGGCCGGCATTGCCCGCGACATTTTGCCGGAACTGCGTTCCCGCCTGCACTTTCTTGCCGACGTGGGTCTCCCCTATCTGACGCTGGACCGCGCGGCGCCCACGCTGAGCGGCGGCGAGGCGCAGCGCATCCGGCTGGCGGCGCAACTCGGCTCTAACCTGCGCGGGGTGTGCTACATCCTCGATGAGCCTACCATCGGCCTGCACCCGCGTGACAATCGCATGCTGCTCGACACCCTCGGCAGGCTGGAAGGCAAGGGTAACACCATCGTGGTGGTCGAGCACGACGAGGAGACGATCCGCCGTGCCGGGCACATCATCGACCTGGGGCCGGGTGCCGGGATAAGCGGAGGCGAGGTGGTGGCGGCCGGATCCGTTACCCGCCTGATGAAAGAGCCACGGTCACTGACCGGACGTTTCCTGGCGAAGCCACTGCGCCACCCGCTGTTCGCACGGCGGGCGGTTAAGGTCAGGGGCCGCGGTGCGAATCCCTGCATCGAGGTGCTTGGCGCAAGGCTGCACAATCTGAAAAACCTCTCGGTGCGCTTCCCGATCAGGCGTCTGGTGTGCATCACCGGCGTCTCCGGCTCCGGCAAGAGTACCCTGGTGCGCGAGGTGCTCTTTGGAAACATGCACCGCTACCTGCAGACGACGGGCAAACGCGGCAGGCAATCCCGGATGCCTGCGGCGCTCGGTTGCCGCGCGGTCAGCGGACAGGGATACCTGCGGCGCGTGCTGGAGGTAGACCAGACGCCGATCGGCAAGACGCCGCGTTCCTGCCCGGCGACCTACGTCGGCATCTGGGATGATATCCGCCGGCTGTTCTCGAGCGCTACCGAAGCTCGCCTGCGCAACTACGGTCCGGGACGCTTCTCCTTCAACGTCAGGGGCGGGCGCTGCGAGGTCTGTGAAGGGCAGGGTATCCGCAAGATCGAGATGAGCTTCCTGCCCGATGTCAGGGTGCCCTGCGAGGCCTGCAACGGCGCACGCTTCAATCTGGAAACCCTGGCCGTGCGCTACCGGGAACATAGCATCGGCGATGTGCTGGGCATGAATGTGCGTAACGCCGCGGAGTTTTTCCGCGCCCATTCGAGAGTCCACCGTACCCTGCAGCTGCTTGACGATGTCGGGCTCGGCTACCTCACCCTCGGGCAGCCGAGTCCGACGCTGAGCGGTGGCGAGGCGCAGCGCATCAAGCTGGTTACCGAACTGGCCAGGGCTCGAATCGAACAGGGGGCCGCATTGAATTCTGTATCGCCTTCAAGACCCGGTGTCCTCTACGTATTGGACGAGCCGACGGTCGGCCTGCACATGGCGGATGTGGAAAAGCTGATCCGTGTGCTGCACCGTCTGGTCGAGGCGGGCAACACCGTGGTGGTCATCGAACACAATCTGGATGTCATCGCCGAGGCCGACTGGCTTATCGACCTCGGGCCCGAGGGCGGCGAACGTGGCGGGCGTATTGTGGTGCAGGGCACGCCGGAGGATTGCACGACCGCTGCCGGCTCGCATACCGCGCGCTTCCTGCGCGAATTCCTGCGCGACAGGGCGGCAGAGTCCTGATCACGGACCTGCCGTCGATCCTGATCTGACGGTATTTCCGCCGTCTGAAAAACCTGCAGATCCCGCCTGGAGACTGGCTAACCTCGCGGTGCCGACGGGTTTTGTGCGCTAAGTCACAGCATGGGGTGCCGGAATCGACCGGATGAGTCCGGTTTGTCTTCCTCGTCGGGGTGCCGTTCTCCCGCAGGAGTAAGGCCGCGTTTGTTCTGATATTTCTTCAACATAGCAGAATTTCACGTAAAGCATAATCTGTTCAGATCCGATACATTTCTTATACTGAGTTGAAGTGTATGTTGACTTGCTGACTCGGTACGCGATTTCTGGCATGTGAATTGCAAAATTACTGACGGGCAAACAGCAAAGGTGGTGATGCGATGATTGCACAATGCACTGGCGGTTCCCTGATCACCCAGGCTTCACTGCGTGAATACTTCCACAATGAACTCCATGAGGCCTTGAATCATCAGAAAATCAGCGCGGAAGGTGAAACGGTTTGCTATCTCACCAACCTGCTGACGATGTATGCGCGCAGCGATGAACTGTTCGAACAAACCGACTACGGGGTGGATATCAAACCCCTTGCCGTGACCTATTCCGAGGCATTGAGCGAAACCAGCGTGCAGTTGCGCACCAGAATAATGCAACGATTGGGCGATACGGCCCTGTTCATCGCCGGTGTTTTTGCCGACAGCCTCAACCGCAAACTCGTCGATGTCGATTACTACGTCGCCATGGGAGGCTCCGCCTACGCCACGGTGTCCGATTCCATGCGCGGTTACCGCGCGGAGAAATCGCTTGCGTCCCTGTTCGATGAACTGCGCCAGAAATTCACCGATTTCGTCGATGTGCTGAACGAGGTCAGCGAACGCTCCCATCTCTCCAGCGACAAGGACGTGCTGCGCCTCTACGAAATCTGGATGCGCACCGGCAGCAAACGCCGCGAGGCGCAGCTGCGCAAACTCGGCATTGAACCGGTGCATACGGGCAAGGCGGAATTTCGCCATTAGCCCGGGCTGACCGCATGCTGCTCAACCGGCTGCAACGGCACCTGGAATCCATCTATGAGGTGCGCAGCGGCTACCAGGTCGCCGATTTCCTGATCAACGATCCTGGGCTTGCCCGGGATCTGGATGATTCGGAAACCGCCCGTGAACTGCCGGAAAAGCTGCTGATACGGAAACAGGGCGAAGAAACCGTCAACGTCGCGCTCTACCTCGATCCCGACCTGTTGCAGCGTCTGGAGGCGAACGACCCCACGCACGCGTTGCACGGGGAGAATCTCCATGATTTCTGGGTGGCGCTCGAGGGTATCAGTCACTTCCTCTATTTCACCTGGAACGCCGGCTATGAACGCCGGGTGTCACTGCTGGAGATGGAACTGCAGGGAGAGGTCGACAAGTACATCCTGGCCGCCTTCCTGTTTTACAGCCAGCAGCAGGGTGCGGTCCCCGCCAGTCTTCACCAGCACCTGTTCCACAACGTGGACTATGACTCGCGTCTGAACGCAGCGGAACTCCAGCGCTATCGCAACGCCAACTATTTTGCCGCCAGGTTCTGTTACTGCGTGGAAAAGCTGTTCCTGCGCAACCGTTCGCACGCGGGCATGATCAATACCCTGCGACGTTTCTATCGTCTGACCCAGCACCACAAGATATCCGCCATCGAACACCTGGGAAAATCGGCGTCGTTGCCGGCGGATTGCCGGTTGCCGGACCTTCCTCACTGATCATTAACACACACGTCAGGTGGCAGTGAAATGCTCCCTGTCCCCCGCGGAAGGTGGGGCGTGCGGTACTTCCGGAGTCATGATGCCGGGACTCGCCGCTTTCGATGATCCGGGGCTGCGCGGTGCGCACGTTCTCCGGAGAGCAGTAATCGCTCCCGGGGACCGGTACCTTGTATAAAATCCATTAGAAACAGCATGATGAAGCGGTCTCTGGCAGTGGTTATTTTTTATTGTCGGGCTGTCACCCATTTCCGGAGCGCCGCGTTAACTATAAGCGTGATCCAC
>JBAVKA010000447.1:0-1789 GCA_049688075.1 Gammaproteobacteria bacterium | reverse complement strand
AAACCGCAGGCCAGCGGCGCTATTACGGTCGCGTTACGCTTCGACACGGGCAACAAGGATGACCACATCGATGTGGATGGCAGATTGGGGCTGGATCAGCTCACGCGGGGGCGTTTCTCAGCGGTGGAAACCGGGCTCGCCATTCAGGCCTCGCTGGAGAAGCTGCCGGAGACGGAACGTGTCAATCTGAATCTGACCATCACGCCGGTGCCGGCGACTGCCGGCCAGGAGGTGAGTCCCCCGGCCGCGGAGGATGACGGGAAGCCGCGATACGCCCCCGAGACGTTGCAATTCGCCCTGCGACTGCCTGACAGTGAAGGCGGCATCCGCTCGGCACTGGATCTTGAGGGCGTTTATGACGGGAATACCGGCGGGGTCGAAGGCGGTTACCGGGTCACGGCGAATGAGCGGCTGGTGCAACCCTATATCAAGGATGTCATACCGCCGTCCGCTGAGGTGTTGACGGGTGAATACCGGTTCAACAGCACAACCCTGACCGGTGACATGACAGTCACCAGCGACCTGCTGGTGAAGGAAATCCGGGAGGTCAAAGCCGATAACAGTCTCCCTGACATGTTGCAGCTCAGGAATAATTTTCGCGTGTCGCTGCTGCCCGGTATGCAGTTGCGGGTCGAGACGCTGGACACGGCTGTCTCCGACAATGCCGACAATAATCCCCTGGCAACACGGCTTCCCGGTGACCTCCATATTCCCATGGACGATTTCGCCGCCTTCCTCCGCCAGGAAAACACCCTGCTGGAATTCGAATTGCCCGGCGTTCCGCTGGTCTGGTTCAATGTATTCCTGCCCGATTACCAGATCACGGACGGCGTACTGAAAGCCGCTTTCGAGGTGACAACCGATGCCGGCGGAGCGATCCACATCAAGCCGGTCAAGCCACTGAAGGTCAACGGGCTCACCGTCAAGCAGCAGGAGAAAGCCCTCATCGAGGGCCTCAATATGTCCGTCCTGCCCAGCGTGAACTACAGCGGCGATGCGCTCGGCGTTTCACTCAAAAAGCTGGTGGTCGATGCCGGCAGCGGCGAACTGGCAACGGCCGATCTCGATGCCGCCATACCGCTGTCCGGAGGGGGAGATATCACCGCACAGCTTGGGGCCGATCTGGATCTGCATCGGCTGCTGGATGTGCTCGCCATCAAACCGACGGGCCGCACCACACTGCCCCGGCATCTCGCCCTGGAGACTCGGGCCGCCCTGCGGCAGAAACCCGGGCTGCTCACCGTGAACACACTGGATGCCGGCCTGTCGCTGGAGAACAAGGCGTCCCTGGTGAAGTTGCACGTGCTGCACCCCCTGTTGATGGAAACCACGCCGGCCGGCCGGAAGTTCGGGAATTCGGCGGGCGAATTGGCCACGCTTACCCTCGGCGATATCGATCTGAACTGGTTTTCCGCCTTCGTGCCGGATGCCACGCTGAAAGGCAGGCTCTCCCGCGCGGAGCTGAAGCTGGCCGCGGACGCGGAGGGAGCGGTCACCATCACTTCGGGCAAGCCCGTCGCCCTCCGTCATGTTACAGTTGCCACCCGTAAAGGTCGGCTGCTCGATGATCTTGGCATCAGCCTGAGACCCGTCGTCCGTATAGCGCCGGCGGGCACCCGCATTGAATACAAGGATCTCGGTGTCACCAGCAACAGAGTCCGGCTGGTTTCCGGCGGTGGCCGGATCACGCTGCCGGCTTCGGCGGACCATCCTCTCGTAACCGATGGTCACCTCAGCGTCGATGTGCAGGCGCTTGCGCGGCAACCGATCATCGCCAGCGCTTTGCAGG
>JBAVKA010000446.1:0-5032 GCA_049688075.1 Gammaproteobacteria bacterium | reverse complement strand
CGCGCGCGATTGCCGCGGCGATCGAGCACGAGCCCAAGCCCATCCTGGTCTGGCTGGAATTTCAGGACTGCGCCGGCAATACGGAATCTTTTCTGCGCGCGAGTCATCCGACAGTCGCTGACCTCATACTCGATTCAATTTCGCTCAACTATCATGAGACCCTGATGGCGGCCGCGGGAAGTCAGGCCGAAAGTGCACTGCAGCAGACAATCCGTGACAACGAGGGCAAATACATCGCGCTGGTGGAGGGCTCCATCCCCTCGGGTGCTGATGGAGGTTTTTGCACCATCGGTGGCCGCTCCAGTCTTGATATTGCGCGCGAGGTTTGCGGCGGAGCGGCCGCCACCATCGCAGTCGGTACATGCGCAGCCTATGGCGGCATTCCGGCGGCGGCTCCGAACCCGACCGGGGCTTTATCGGTCGCGGACGCCGTGCCGGGGCTCAAGACACTCATCAACATGTCGGCGTGTCCGGCCAACGCCGAGAACATCGCGGCCCTCATCGTCTACTACCTGACCTTTAAGCACTGGCCGCCGCTCGACCATTTTCGGCGGCCGCTTTTCGCCTATGGCAAGACGATCCACGACAATTGCGAGCGGCGTGCGCATTTCGACAATGGCAACTACGTCGAACAATGGGGCGATAAGGGGCATCGGCTCGGCTATTGCCTGTACAAAGTCGGATGCAAGGGACCCGTCACCTCTCAGAATTGTCCTATCGTGAAATGGAACGAGGGCACGAACTGGCCGATCGGCTGTGGTCACCCCTGCGTCGGTTGTGCCGAACCAAATTTCTGGGACACGATGACGCCCTTCTACAAGCACCTGCCGGAGACGAAGGGGATCCTTTCCCGGTCGATGTCGGTCGACGCGTTTGGCATCGGCCTCACCGGTGTGGTTGCCGCCGGCTTTGCGGCGCATGGGATCGCTCAGGTGATCAGGAATAAAAAATCCCGTGTCGAACCATCCGACGGCAAGGTTGCCACGGACAGCAAGGAGGACAACAAGTGACGCGCGTCGTCGTCGATCCGATCACGCGGATTGAGGGGCATCTGCGCATTGAGGCCGAAGTTGACGGGGGTTCCGTCAAGGAAGCATGGTCGTCATCGACCATGTTCCGTGGCATCGAGTTGATCCTGCGCGGCCGCGATCCGCGCGACGCATGGGTTTTTGCCCAGCGGATTTGTGGTGTGTGCACTACGGTTCACGCCATCGCCTCGATCCGCGCCGTCGAAAAGGCTATCGGCGCGACGCCGCCGCCCAACGCGCGTATCCTTCGCAATCTCATCATGGCGGCGCAAAACGTCCAGGACCATGTAATCCATTTCTATCACCTGCACGCGCTGGACTGGGTCGATGTGGTCAGCGCGCTCGATGCCGACCCGGCCAGGACTTCTTCACTCGCCCAGTCGATCTCGGACTGGCCGCTGTCGAGCACGAGCTACTTTTCCGGCGTGCGTGATCGCATCAAGAGCTTCGTGGAGCGTGGTCAACTCGGGATTTTCGCCAACGCCTATTGGGGCCACCCGGCTTATCAGCTGCCGCCTGAGGCCAACCTGCTGGGCCTTGCGCACTATCTGGAGGCGCTCGACTGGCAGCGCCGCTTTATCAAGATCCACGCCGTCCTGGGCGGCAAGAATCCGCACCTGCAAAGCTTCCTGGTCGGCGGTATGGCAACGCCCGTCGATCCCGATTCGCAGGCGTCACTCAATATCGACACCATCACGGCGCTGCAACAGCTCGTGGCCGACGGCATCGCATTCGTCAGCCAGGTGTATGTGCCCGATGTGATTGCTATCGCCTCCTATTACAAGGACTGGGCATCGATTGGCACCGGTGTCGGGAATTATATGGCCTATGGCGATTATCCGGAGGACGACAGCGCTCAGCCTCAACTATACCTCCCGACAGGCATCATCCACGGCCGCGACTTGAGCAATATCGGCGCGGTCGATCAAGCCAAGATCACCGAGCAGATCGCTCATTCCTGGTACGACTATACGGAAGGTAATGACGCAGCACTCAATCCGTTCAAGGGTGAGACTAAACCGAACTACACCGGACCGAAGCCGCCTTTTGAGCACCTCGAGGTCGATCAGAAATACAGTTGGCTGAAATCGCCACGCTATGACGGCGCTGCGATGGAAGTCGGTCCGCTTGCGCGCATGCTGGTCGCCTACAAGGCGGGACGGCCGGCGCGTGTCAAGGAACTGGTCGACAAGGTGCTATCGAGCCTTGGGGTCGGCCCCGAAGCACTGTTCTCCACGCTCGGTCGTGTGGCCGCCCGCGCCATCGAGGCGCAGGTGCTGGTCGAATCGATGAACATGTGGGTCAACGCCCTTGCCGACAACATGGGACGGCGCGACTACCGCATCCAGGATAATTCGAAGTGGGATCCGGGCAGCTGGCCGGCGGATTGCTTCGGTTATGGCATGCACGAGGCACCGCGTGGGGCGCTCGGCCACTGGGTTCACATCACCAACGGCACGATTGCCAATTATCAGTGTGTGGTGCCTAGCACCTGGAATGCCGGCCCGCGCGATGCCGGCGGCCAACCAGGACCTTACGAGGCCGCACTGGTGGGAACGCCCGTTGCAAATCCGGACCAGCCGCTGGAGATTTTACGGACGGTCCATTCGTTCGATCCGTGCATGGCGTGTGGCGTTCATGTTGTCGATGCAGGGAAGCGGAAGATTACTCAAGTGATGGTGCGGCCGTGAAAGATTCGGTCAGATCGCCGGGCAATGACAGAAAACGAGTCTACGTGCGCAGCCTTCCTGTACGGCTTACCCACTGGATAATCTTCCTGTGTGTTCCGATCCTGGCCGCCACCGGACTTTACATAGCTCATCCGTATCTGATCGCGGCCGAAACCGAAGACCCGTTCGTGAGGGGCACCGTCGAGTATATACATGTCTATACGGCCTGTATTTTCGATGTCGCGTTCGCGGCGGAGCTCATGATGATCCTTGTCGGTGGCCGCTATGAGCGTTTGGGTCAGTATATTCCGCTTACCAGAAAACGCTGGCGCAGCGTCGTCGAGTCCTTGAAGTTCAATCTCTTTCTGCGGCGAACGCCACCAATGACTGTCAGTCACGACGGACTCGACGGATTCGTTTTCGTTATCGTTTTCCTTATTGAAATCATTATCATCCTGACCGGCTTTGCGCTGTGGGCAAACCAGACGTCGTATGATTCACCGCTGTACTATCTTGGCTTTCTGGTCCCGGTGTTTGGCGGGCTTCAGATCGCTCGCTGGATTCATCACATCATGATGTGGGTCATGATCGCGTGGATCGTGCAGCACGTGATTCGCGCGATCATGCTGTCTGTCATCAAGAAAGATGCAACAATGGATTCGATTTTTTCAGGGTATAAGTATATCTCCCCCAAGAAGGTTGCGGAGTTCGAGGACACGGCGGTGCTGGATGAGCGAAATTGATTTGCTGATCCTCGGACTGGGAAACGTTCTTTACGGCGACGACGGGCTGGGCGTGATCGCCATTGATCTGCTTGAGCAGCGCTATGACATTCCTGAGGGGGCCCATGTCGCCGACGGCGGAACCCTCGGCCTTTCCCTGCTCCCGCTGTTGCAACAGTCACGGCAGGTACTGATCGTTGACGCGATACGCTGTCCCGGGCGGGCGCCGGGCAACCTGGTCCGGCTGCGTGGTGACGAAGTCGCGCCGGCTGTCCGTGACCGGCTGTCGCCGCACCAGGTTGGCGTCGCCGATCTGCTCGATGCCGCTCACCTGCTCGGCGGCAATCCGAGCACTGTGACGTTGCTCGGCCTCGTGCCGGAAGCCATGGAATGGTCGGTCGCCCGATCCAGGTCGGTGGATGGCGGAATAGACATGCTCTTGAATGCCATTGTCCATGAGGTGCAAGACTATGGCTACCAAATGGTTGCTAAATCCGCTCCTGCGGTCCGGGATCGCGCTGTCCATCATCACGCTCGTCATTTCGGGATGTGAGAGCGGGTCGCTGCAGTTACCCGCCGGGCTGCTGGGCTCGCGCATTGCGCAGGAGGCGGGTGCCGACATCTTCGCGGCCAATTGTGCCATCTGCCACGGCGAAAACGGCGACGGCCATGGTTTGCGCAAAGAGGGGCTGGTGCCGCCGGCGGCGGACCTGAAGCTGCCGCCCTGGTCGGAGCCGGCCCACGCGTCGCGGACATTCGCCGCCATCCGGGACGGAGTGCGCGGGACCGCGATGCCGGCTTGGCCGAGCCTCAGTGATCAGCAGATTTGGAACGTTGTCTCTTATATCATTTCGCTCACCAATGAGAGTACCCCGGTTGCGATTCCTTAATGACCATCGCCCGAAGCGGCCCACACTCAGCCGATGTCATCTGGTTCAGCAAACCGGGTTTCAACCCAGTCGCAACTAGTAAATGTTCAGAAATGGACCACGTTTTTTTACAGCTGCTGCGTTATGAACGTCCGGAAATCGACAGACGAAGCATTATTGCAAGATGTGAACGTCCGGTTCCACGTACAGTTCAAACGATGAGCCAATTCGTTGCCGTGAACGGCTTGGCGGTTTGCTCAATTTCTACTATCGTGAAGCAACTTGAATGTACGTGTTCTGGTTTTTGCACCCTACGGGGTTACGATGAATAGAACCGTTGCAGCGTATGCCCGAACGCCAGGATCGGTAGTGACGAACATCTGCTAATGGAAGCGAAGCAACGCTATCACGTATTCAGATCGAGATGGCCATTGCCGGGCATATTGACTGTTTTGATCTGAGGACGGGAACGGGACAACGCAATCAGCTTCCCTGACATTGTCGATCGATCAGTCATTGATCAGCAAGGCGACCGGGAAACAATTGAACAGATCCGTTGCTTTCAGCCGGTATCCGTTCTCGTACTGGAAAGTCGGCACGGTTTCACCGGTAAGCACATTGCGATAGCTACGTGCTTGCACACCCTCAGGGCCCTCGACCCAGGTCTCATCCCAGACTGGACTACCGAGCGGCAGGCGATCGGAATTTCCCGCCAGGCGCGCGAACCAGCGCGTGGTCGCCAC
>JBAVKA010000445.1:0-1939 GCA_049688075.1 Gammaproteobacteria bacterium | reverse complement strand
GCCACACTCCTGGCCGAACTGCCGCCCCATCTGGCGGAGATGGCACGCTTCTCCCTGGCGACCGGGTTGCGCGAGGCCAATGTGACCGCGCTGTCATGGACTCAGGTGGACCTGGAGCGGAGAGTGGCCTGGATACATGCTGATCAGTCCAAGAACCAGAAGCCGCTTCCTGTACCGCTGAATGCTGACGCCGTTGTGGTACTCCGCCGTCAGGTGGGTCAACATCCGACGTGGGTGTTCACCTTCCAGGGCCATCCGGTCGGCAAGGCCAACAACCATGCCTGGAGAAAGGCATTGGTGCGCGCTGGGATAACGAACTTCCGTTGGCATGATCTGCGGCACACCTGGGCGTCGTGGCATATACAGCAGGGGACCCCGCTGCATGTGTTGCAGGAGCTGGGCGGCTGGAGCGATATCCGGATGGTGCAACGCTACGCACACTTGTCGGCCGATCATCTGGCGGTGTACGCGGATCGTCTGTCACAACTCCGGGTAATTAGCACAAATCTAGCACAGTCGGTGGAGTCTGGAAACTAAAAACGGCTAGAAGACAACCTTCTAACCGTTTGATGTAACTTGCGAATTATGGCGCGCCCGGAGAGATTCGAACTCCCGACCGCCTGGTTCGTAGCAGGACGTGCGAACCTAACCTGTTGTTTAAACAGGCCGTAAAGACGGCGCTCGTTGCCCAAATTGCAGGACTTAGCAGGACTTAGCATAACCGTGCAGCACGGTTGTCTGCAAAATGTCGGAATGAATTCTTCTCAGACACCACCTTGCTTAGCCTCACCAAAAAGCCGGATATTATGACAGCACTAATCGACTCTGCTCATAGGGAATCTGCTTTGCAACTGGCGGGAGTTCATATAGGAAGCTTACACACCAGCCTAGATCCTGATTCAAGAGAAGATGGAAGTAGTAACTTGACCACTATGCGCGGTTACCCGTGCCATAAAATAGGTTAGCAGGAAGGCCGATAATGCCCTTGATATAACCCTTGCGGATCAGGTTACGGCGAATGTCTGCCTCGGCCCCGCCACGGAACAATACGCCATGCGGCAGGATACAAGCGCCCTTACCCTTGCTCTTGAGGGAGCGGACAATGTGGAGAAGATAGGCGTAATCGCCTTGCTTGGCAGGCGGTATCCCGATGTATTTGAAACGCTCGTAAGGATCGTTTTCAGGATCGAGACCGGTACTCCAGCGTTTGTCGCTGAAAGGCGGATTTGCAATCACGAAATCAAAAGTCTTGAGCTCCCCCTGCTCGGTTTTAAACAGCGGGTTGGAGAGCGTGTTGCCTTGCTTAATCAGGGCCGTCGGATTGTCATGCAGGATCATGTTCATCCGGGCCAGGCCGGAGGTCGCTGAGTCCTTCTCCTGCCCGTTCAGTGTGACATTGGCCTCAGCCTCGTCGCCGACTTTCAGCAGCAGGGAACCGGAGCCGCAAGTCGGGTCGTAGACCGTGGTTGCCGTTGTGGTGTGCGCCTCGTGAATACCGATGATCTGCGCCATGATGCGGCTAACCTCGGCAGGCGTATAAAACTGCCCCTTGCTTTTCCCGCTCTCCGTTGCGAAATGGCGCATGAGGTATTCGTAGGCATCGCCCAGGATGTCATCACCCTCGGCGCGATTTTTGCTGAAATCGAGTGCCTTGTTTTCAAAAATGGCAATCAGGTTGGTAAGCCGGTCAACGAGTTCCTGCCCGCTTCCGAGTTTTTCCGGCGAGTTGAAGTCAGGCATATTGCCAAGCTTGTTGGCGTTGGCCAGCGGGCCCAGAATCTTTTTGTTGATCTGATCGCCGATATCCGGCTTGCCCTTAAGGGCCACCATGTCCTTGAAACTTGCGCCTTTGGGTATGGTGATGGGCGCGAATGGCACATCGGCGTATTTGTCGGAGACGTATTTCACGAACAACAGCGTGAGGACGTAATCCTTGTAC
>JBAVKA010000444.1:0-2753 GCA_049688075.1 Gammaproteobacteria bacterium | reverse complement strand
CATCGTGCGCGTCGCTTGCTGGTTCGCCAACGGGTTGCCCTGAGCAATCACCTGCGGGGGATTCTCTCGGAGTACGGCATCGTTCTGCCGCAAGGAGCCAAAGCCCTATCAGGGCGCCTGCCGGCGCTGTTGGAGGATGCCGAAAACGGCCTGCCGATGCTGACCCGTGACCTGTTGGCGGAATGCAAGGAGGAGCACGATCAGTTAATAGAGCGGGTCGAGCATCTTGAAGCCAAAATCAAGGCCTGGCATGCCAACAGCAGCGTGAGTCAGCGGTTAGCGAGTATTCCAGGCATTGGTGTATTAACGGCAAGCGCCTTGGCCGCCACGGTCGGTGAGGGTCAGGACTTCAGCAACGGTCGTCAACTGGCCGCCTACCTGGGGTTGGTGCCCCGTCAGGCCTCTTCGGGTGGGAAGGTGCGGTTATTGGGCATCAGCAAACGGGGCGACGGTTACCTGCGCGGCTTACTCATCCAGGGCGCCAGAAACGTGATCTATCACATTCGCCGTCGCCTGAGGGCTGGTCAGCCTGGTGGCAACGCTTGGGTAGAGCAGTTGTTGCAGCGCACCCATCCCAACGCGGTGGCGGTCGCACTGGCCAATAAAATGGCGCGCATCGCCTGGGTGTTGCTGGTCAGAAATCAAACCTGGTGTCCGGCCCGTACGCTCTGAGCACAAGGGCACGGGCAGAGAAATGATTAACGCGTAACGGAGGTCACACACCGATTGCACAAGTGAGGCATGGCGAGACAGGTCGAACCGCGGCGGGTCAAACCCGGTGTTTGTACCGAAGCAAAGACTTCAACTTTCAGATAGGGCCCCGTCGGCGAATTCCATAGAGGCCAGGAGTGACAACTCCGTCAACAGGCCGGATGTAAGACTGCAATCGAACTCTGCTCACCAAAACTCACTTGGCATACGGGCGGTGTCCATGTAAGTACAAACACGACATGCACCTTACCGCACCGGACGTCCGATAAGAGTCCGGAACCCGCCATTCACCGGTTTGCTTATATTTCGATTAACCAAACGACCTGAAAGGGCCACAAACCCGCCGTTGCCCGGATCAGGGGTTTTGTCTTAGTTGCCGCAGAAGCAGACATTGCCCTAAGGCCAATGGCACTTTCTTAGCGCGTGTGATGCCTGATGACGCCCATATGGCCACGGAAAAACACGGAATATAAACCCCTTTTTCCGTGCCTTTCGCGTGATTTCATGGCTATTTATCACGCTTGAGCCTTAAATAAGTGCCATTCGCCCTAAGGCG
The DNA here is from genome assembly GCA_049688075.1 of Gammaproteobacteria bacterium. Classification (GTDB taxonomy): domain Bacteria; phylum Pseudomonadota; class Gammaproteobacteria; order UBA9214; family UBA9214; genus CAVQCA01. Next base: position 1,486 of record JBAVKA010000444.1, on the reverse strand, counting down.
ACGATTGCTCCGGTGATGGCGCGCCTGTAAATGCATCATGCAACCCAGCGAGATTATCTACCAACGGGGTTCTATCTCCCCGGCGCGGCACTTGATCTTCGCCCTCATCGGAATCCATCCGGAACCGACAGGGCGGGGTGATGATATGCCCAGCCCGCAGGTGAGCAGGGCCTTTACCGAAGTTGCCGCCTATGCCTCGGCCTGCTGGGTCAGTGGGCGGGTGAGGCTGGTCAATTCGGTACAAAATTGATATGGAGCAAGGTGCCAAGCTGGAATCAAATAATCTATTATACTAATAGGTCGGTCGACGGGGATTTAAGAGACAGGCCGCTGTATTGACAACGAGAACAGCAGGGGGGATGCAACGTGGAAAACAAACTTATTGTCCCGCTGGATGGTACCGGGTCGGCCGAGGAGACTATCCTCTACGCCACGTCGATTATGCCCCGTGGCGATACCGAACTGACCTTGCTTCACGTGCTGCCCTTGGGACGGAAAGAACCGGCCGCCGAAGTCGACGCGCATATCCGGGATATCCACGACGCGCTTAGCCAAAGCGGCTGGAGCGTTACCCGTGAAACGCGCATGGGCGATGCGGTCGAGGAGATCGTGAAATTAACCATACTCAATTCCGCCACCATGCTGCTGATGTCCACCCATGGCCGCACGGGGCTGGAGCGCATTCGCGAGGGCAGCGTGACTGAACACGTGCTCAGGCAATCGCCGTGTCCGGTATTCATCCTCCACAGCGCACGCGCCGAACCGGCCGACCGCCGCAAGCAATCTCTGTTTCGGCGCGTCTTAGTGCCGCTAGACGGAACGGATGCCTCGGCCGCGATTCTCGGCTGCGTGGAGGTGTTCGCAAAGGTGCACGATTCGGAAGTGGTCATCTTTCATGACGAGATGGAGAGCACCGAGCCTCAGTCACAACAAGCCGCCATCAAGGCTACCCTTCAGGAGCACAACGTCAGGCTAGCGAATGCCGGCCTGAAGGTTTCACTAGACATGTCCACCTACAAGCGTCCGATACGTGAGATTCTCAACAAGATCGATGGACTGGAAATCGATCTCGTCGCCATGGCGAGTCACGGAAAGTCCGGGACGCCGCGGGCACTGGAGGAATCGGTGACCGCCGAAGTCATCCGGCACGCCAACTGCCCGCTGTTGGTCTGGTCGGCCAACCCGCAATGCCCGCCGGTCTTGAAGGTCTGAGCAAGGCGGCATCACGTTGGCGACGACACGCTCGCGGCGATTGAGTAAACAGTGAGTATAATCCGCCTTTTTTGCGGCCGGCAGTCTCTCCCCGTCGGTTCGGCACTTGCGGCCAGCGGTCGCTCCGATTCGCCAATCGCCTGTGTATGGCGATAGGATGGACTCCCCTTCGGTCACCTACAATCTGAATGTGTAGCTGGTTCAATCCTATCTTATAGAAGCGGGGTATCCAAAATGGCTATCAGTCTTGTTGCTGTTGATCTTTCAAAATCTG
>JBAVKA010000443.1:0-2125 GCA_049688075.1 Gammaproteobacteria bacterium | reverse complement strand
GCCGTCAACCTGGACGAACGGATAGTGCGTATTGTACAGAACAGCTGCCCGTGATCATCGGGCCCATGGCAGGCATTCTGGTGAAGCGCGCCGTGCGCAAAAGCTGCGGCCTCGACCGGCTCTACCCGCTTCTCGCCGAGGAGATCCCCACGCCGCAGGAGCGGGAACGCTTCCTGTCCTGCAAGGACCGGTTGCACTGACTGTCAATGCGTGACAGACCGCGTTCTCGTGTCGCTGCCCAAATTCCATGATTCAGGCAGCCAGAGCGGCCACAGGTCGACTGTCATTTGCCTGACTGCGCATCCGATCACAAATTCGCGAATAAACGGCTGCCTGACCGGTATTTGAGAAAAAAATACCTCAAGAAATGCACCCGTATTGACGAAATATTAGCAAGTGCGAATCTTTTAACATTTTAACTCACTAATAGTTTATGTTTTATTAAAGGAGGTGAGATATGTACTGGGACACATTGATAGTATGTGGTATTTATTTCTCATTGCAGATGTTGCTGGGCATTCTTTCCCTGACCCTCACGGACCAGCCTGGCTCGAGCAAGACTGATGAGGGCACTCGGGGCGGGAATAACGTTATCCCGACACATTGAGGCGACCAGTAACCGGACTACCCGATGCGGATGATCCACGGGTGGCGCCGTTGACGTTCACCGGCGATTGCCCCACCGGTTTATAGCCCTGTCACTGCGTCTTGCTTCGCCCGCCTCTTCCTGCCAGCAGCGCCGCGGCAAGCGCGGTCCATCCGGTCTGGTGCGAGGCGCCCAGACCCTCACCGGTGTCGCCGTGGAAATATTCATGAAACAGCAGCTGATCACGCCAGGCCGGATCGTTCCGGAAGTGCGGGTTGTCACCGTACGCCGGGCGGTTGCCCTGCGTATCGGGCAGGAACAGCCGCAGCAGCCGGCACTCGAGCTCGTCGGCGACCTCACCTAAATTCGCCTGCACGCCCGAGCCGGTTGGCAGTTCGACGGTAAAGTCCGCACCGAGACAGGCGTGCAGATGTCGCAGCGATTCGATGGCGAGGTAATTGAGCGGCAGCCAGACCGGTCCGCGCCAGTTCGAGTTGCCGCCGAAGATGCCGCAGCGCGACTCCGCCGGCTCGTAGTCGAGACGGGCCTCACCGCCGTCCAGCGGAACGATGAACGGATGTTCGCGGTGGTAACGGGAAAGCGAGCGCAGCCCGTAGGGCGAGAGGAACTCCCCTTCGTCCAGCATACGTGAGAGCACCCGCCGCAGTCGCCCGGCATTGACGAGCGCGATCAGCTCGGGACGGTCATCCTTGACGAAATGGTAGACGAAGCCGCACAGCTGCGGCTTGTGCCCGATAAACCAGAGGGCCCTTCGGCGGAAGTCCGACAGACTATTCCACAGCGACTCGCTTAGTTCCACGGCTGCGAACAACGGCAGCAAGCCCACCATGGAGCGCGCCCGCAGCGGTTTCGCCGTGCCGTCGGGCAGGCGCAGGCGGTCATAGAAGAAGCCGTCCCGCTCGTCCCATAGCTCGTTCATGGCGACGGCGATCGAGGCGAAGTGCTCGAAGAACTTGAGCGCGACATCCTCGTAGCTGCGGTCGTGATTCGCGAGCCGCAGCGCCATCTCCAGCATGTTGAGGCAGTACTTCGCCATCCACGCCGTCCCGTCGGACTGCTCGAGCAGTTCGCCCGCAGGCAGCATCGCCGAGCGGTCGAAGACGCCGATGTTGTCGAGGCCTAGAAAGCCGCCCTCGAAGATGTTGTCCCCGAGAGCATCCTTGCGATTAACCCACCAGGTGAAATTGATCAGCAGCTTGTGGAAAACGCGGGAGAGGAACTCGAAATCCGTGCCGCCGTCGATGCGAAACACCGTGAGCGCCGCCCAGGCATGGATGGGCGGATTCACGTCGTTGAAATTCCACTCGTAGGCGGGCAGCTCTCCGTTGGGGTGCATGTACCACTCGCGACACAGCAGCAGCAGCTGGTGTTTCGCGGCCGCCGGATCGATGTGCGCCAGCACCACGCAGTGGAAAGCAAGGTCCCAGGCCGCGTACCAGGGATACTCCCACTTGTCCGGCATGGCAATGATGTCGTGATTGTCCAGGTGGCGCCAGCCGGCGTTGCGACCGGCAGCGC
>JBAVKA010000442.1:0-6506 GCA_049688075.1 Gammaproteobacteria bacterium | reverse complement strand
GCTTCACACCACGGTAATAATTCTGAAATGCAATTGTTCTAGTCTATGGCCCGTACTGACTATGATGGCGCTGCATTCTTTCAGTACAGGCAGCAAACTCCATTATGGCGGCCTTAGGGTCGCCGATTTTTTTATCATCATGCCCTTCCGTACTCCATCGCCAGGCAATGCACATTGTCATCCCTCTGTAATAAAGAGCTATTACATTCCAACGTGTGGAAATCATTCAGCCGGTATGCCCCGCTGCCCTCGACGGTCCCGACCGGCCACTTGATCCGCTCGCCGACCATCGCGCCCAAATGGCGGACGCTCAGGCCTGTCCCTGCTGGTTGTGCTCCAGCCGGAAGGACTGCGCCATTCCCTGCGGAGAATTCAGGAGTTATGTGGCGCTGGGTATAACGGATGGCTAGATCAGTGCAGCCAGCCTTGCCGCTCAGCTTCGCGCCAGACCCATCTCATGCCCACAACCCGGATCGCCGCGCCTGCACAGTCCAGGCGGTCAGGAATGCCATTCCTCGGACAAGGTAAGATTTAGGTAAGCGCGCTATGGCCTAATGAGCGTATGATGATTCCGACATGCAGTCTTCACTACTAGGTAGGCACGCCTAATCATCAGGTCTAACCGTAGACCAAGCCCCAGACCGCCGCACCTGCGCAGCCACTGGATGGTCTATGTGATTCCCGCAATATTTACATCATGAACTGAGGGTTAGAATTACATGTACATCCATGGCCTGGGGGGCGTATGGAAAAGTTTATCTTGATATCGCTGGCAGTCAGCCTGAGCGTGATTTTTTATGTTGTCGCATATTTCCTGATATCCTGGCAGTGGCCTGAAACCTTCTTGTCCATCTTTGTGTGTACAATTATCCTATTCTTACTTATTGGAGAAAGAGACCACTCTTATCGGGTAAAACCCATCGATTTAATCTCTACCATCGCGCCGGATCATCATGCCTATTTCCTCTCAGGTGATCATATGATCAAATCGCCTCCATCCTCTCTCTGAATAAGCAGTTCCATACTCCCCCGCTCAAACTCAGCCAGCTACCGCAGCAGGGCCTCGACTTCAGGGATGGTCATCTTAGACAAGTCCAAGCCGGTGAGTCTGCAACGGCCTGTGGAGGGTGTCTGTCAGACGATTCTGACAGCAAGATAATTAAACGCTAAAGGACCGTAACTGGCCGGTTCCTGTCCTACACGAGATGCTTATATTCGATTCCGCTTAAGGACGGGAGACGACCCACAGTTGCCGTTTAGCGTTAATCCTGGGGACGGCGGGAAAGTAGTGTAAGCGGTCGTTCCCGGACCTGCCACCGGCTTTCAACTTCGACACTTACCGTTCATTTAGTCAGGGCAGAATTATGAAGGCGTAAGCACCACTAACAGCTTTCCGAGAGTTCTTCTGATCGGTATTCTTGCCACCCTGTAGTCTGTTAATACGCGAATTACTATCTGGAGCATTCTATTCATGCGAATGAATTCAAACATATCAGCATTGATCCCTCTGTTTATGATGTTACTGACTATTCAGGGTTGCACACGCTGGAGCGAGGCGTGGAACCAAATGGGGAGAGGTGAATATTTTATTCAATTCGGGTGCGATCAGGCATCCGGTGAGATTGTTGAGAATAGAACTTCAAGGTCATCGATTCCAATTGGTGTGCAGGGCGCACCTGAACCAGGTCCCATGTATATAGGAGACTTGTTCAATATGAACGGAAACAAGCCGGTCTACATAACTGGCACCTCCCCGAATACTGTTCTCGTAGAAGATATAAAAAGCATGCTGATAAGTAATGGTTACACTGTTGCGCAGGATGCTGCTAGCGCCAAGGTGGTTTTGCTTGCGGATATAACCGAATTAGGTGCGGGTGGCATCAACTCCACATGGACAGAATTCTACGGGCGTACTGTTAGCCAGATAAACTATACCGTATCACTCTCACAAGGTGAAAGCGTTCTCTGGAGTGATAAATTCTCAGCTCGGGAGGAGATGAAAGTAGTCTATTTTTATGTCAAGGATATGGAAACAGTTATGAAGCGCGCCTATTGCAATACACTCACCCCTTTGGAAAATGCACTTGCTTCAGAAGAATTCCAAAAGGCTCTTTCCGGGCATGCTGACCCGCAATCACCTGCAGTCCCAACCATGTGACCAGAAAATCAATTTTGGATGATATGTCGACGGTTCGCCAGTAATTGGGAACGTTAGATATTGACTGCAAGTTACACGTACCTGCACTAGGAAACATTGATGAAACAGTACCTATATATTCTTATCGGGTTCACGCTGGCAAGTTGTGCAATTTTGCCACCGATGAATGAGAAACTGGATTGGACCGTTAGCGATGGCTTCACACTGGAATCCAGCAGAGGAACAGGCCATAGAGGTGTCAGAGGCGATTATGGGCATGAGTATTTATATTCAAGAGAAAGTGAAGCGATTGAGGATTGGACAGAAGTAGCAGTGTCTAGAGAGATAGACATCGGCATGACCAATTTTAGTAGCATGAGCTGGAATCCTGAAAGCGTCATGAACAGCATCAAGAATAATTATAAAAAGAATCAATGTTCCACTGACACGTGGACCATCCTTAATCAGGACGAGAACAGCATCCTGTTTGAAGGGGATGTATTGAATTGCCAGGATTACGGAAGCCAGCACCTAATTACAAGAATTGTATTGGGGAAATGGTACGGATGGGAAATTCATTATGGAATAAGAAACAAAGTGCTAACTGATGATGAGCGTGCAAAGTTTGTCGATAACCTGATGAGTGCCAAAGTCCAGATTGTTGAATGATGTAATGGTCACCCATCACCCGAGATGCATTGATAGTCGACGTACGATAGTTAAAAAAATTATTTCAGTATTTGCTGCATTCGAGACATGAGCCTGGCAGGCGGTTTCGTCCTTTTATGGCCGATGACGGTCCTACACGAGACGCTAATAAATGAATTCGCTAATTGGCGGGAGTCGACCCTTCCACGTCATTCAGCGATTTCAATCGGAACGATTTCTAAATGATCTTCGCAACGCTTCGAGGTCTATCCTGTATGAATACACTCGCACGACTACAAACTTGGTACTCACACCAATGTAATGGCGAATGGGAGCATTCATCTGGCGTTATCATTCAATCGTGTGATAATCCGGGATGGTGGATAAAAATCAATCTCATAGGCACGCCTTTGCAAACACACGCATTTACCGAAATCGCAGAAGGAGTTGATGCCCAGCGTTTCGCGCTAGGCTCGCATTGGCTGAGTTGCCGCATCGAAAATGGCACTTGGCATGGTGCGGGTGACGAAACAAAACTGGAACGTATTCTTGAGGTATTTCTCGCGTGGGCTGAAGAAAATGGCAGCTAATTGATATTAGACAGACTATGCAAAGATCAAGGATACGTTCTGAGATCAGCCGCCGAGCCAGCGAGGTATTTCATGCCGATGCTCTGGCCGCCCCCGAGATGACACTTCGCGGTGGCTACGCAGAGGACAGCTATGACTTCGCACCACCACCTGACCCCGTTCTCGATGAACTGACGGATGCGTACCTTGAGGCATACACGTTCTGGGGTCTTGCTTATCTCGACCCTGCTTCGTGGCGGCACTACCTGCCCCATCTGATCGACTATACGTTTCGACACATGGACGATCCTAAGATGGCGGTTGAAGGAGTGCTCCATAATCTGCGACCGCCGGATAGGGAACCTCCACGACTCGCTTCTCTCACAGCAGAACAGGAAGCTGTGATCGCCGCGTTCCTGGAAGATCTGGCCTTCAGTGAAGACTCTGCTAACAGGGACTTTGCAAAACAGGTGCTCGAAGAATGGTGGATTCCCGATGCCCTGTACAGGAAGCGCTAAACTGGCGCTTATCCGGACTGCCGTGAAAAGTTGCGCAAGCTGGTTAGCTCTACTTTAATATGCTACCTCTAGGTCCGTTTGTGGCCGTTCCCTGTCCTACACCAGGCGCTAATAAAAGAATTCGCTAATTGGCGGGAGACGACCCGTTGAAGACATTCGATCACAATGCAGGAACGGCAGGAACGTACTGTTTTAAGACATTCTCATGTGCTGATAACGGCTCTGAGAAGAGTTTCTGCCCTGTCAGCCTATCATCCGGTTGTTATACTGACAGGATTTTAATAACGTGATGATTGATATATTGAATATTCAGAATATCCGGCAAACCAAATGTCTACTTAGGCTGACCGCTGGGTCAGCCTAACACCTGTTAGAAGACTATGGCCGAAGAAATAGTACAAACCGTGCAGAATGGAAGAGATTGGGTCGACTATCTGTCTGCCCTTTTGACGCCAACTATTGCGATTCTCGGGTCGATTATTGCGTATCTTCAGTGGAGAACTAACTCGAACCGCCTAAAACATGAATTGTTTGATCGTCGATACGAGCAATTCACAGTAGTCCGTGACTTTATCGGGTCCATTATGACTTCGGGTAAATCGAAACAAGACGAACAATTTAAGTACCTGTCTGGGACTCGTGGTATGAGATTTATCTTCGATAAAGAAATTGCAAACTACGTTGATGAAACAATTTGGCATCTGGCGGTTGAGTTAGAATGCTTGGATTCTGAGCTTGAAGGTGTCCCAGTCGGCGAAGAAAGATCAAAGAATGTTAAACGCCAAGGCGAAATCAAAAAACAACTTAACAAGGAGTTGCAATCACTTGAGGAAAAATTCGCTAAGTATTTGCAGTTGCGTCATTAAAAGTCTTCTAACAAGGCGCTCGTGTGGGACGCTGCGCCGCGTTGCGGCTCGCGCCCCACAGCTTGGTCGTTGAGCAGCAACAAATGAACGACACTCATGACCTCAACACAACCAAGCTATCCTAAGCTGCGTGCTTCCGCGACGGGTACCTATCGCGCCTTGCCGAGAGGCGTCTGGGTTCTAGGATTCGGCTCGATGTTTATGGACGCATCGTCAGAACTCGTCCATAGCCTTTTGCCGATATTCATGGCCACGGTGCTCGGTGCGTCCACGGTTACGATTGGCATAATCGAAGGCATTGCCGAAGCCACAGCGGCGATAACAAAGGTGTTCTCGGGTGCACTCAGCGACTACTTCAGGAGACGCAAGTTTCTCGTGGTGCTCGGGTACGGGCTGAGTACCATTACCAAACCTGTATTTCCACTCGCGGCGACGATCTGGTGGGTGTTCGGCGCGCGCTTTGTTGATCGCATCGGGAAAGGCATTCGTGGTGCACCACGCGACGCGCTGGTGGCAGACATCACGCCGCCTGAATTACGCGGCGCTGCCTACGGCCTGCGTCAGTCCCTCGATTCAGTCGGGGCCGTTATCGGGCCGCTGCTTGCGGTGGCATTCATGTTTTGGCTCGCGAACGACATCAGAGCCGTGTTGTGGATAGCGGTGGTTCCCGCTTTTATCGCCGTGCTGCTGCTGATAGTCGCGATACGCGAGCCCGAACCCTCGCAACTTGCCTCGGGTCCCGGAAATCATCTAACGTTGAGCGATGCAAAACGTTTGCCCATGCGTTACTGGCTAGTCGTTGCGTTCGGTGCAGTGTTTGCCCTCGCGCGCTTCAGCGAGGCTTTTCTGATCCTGCGTGCCCAGGATGTAGGGCTCGCGCTCGGGTTTGTGCCGGTAATCATGATCGTCATGAACATTGGCTACGCGCTATTTGCCTATCCTGCGGGGGCGGCGGCTGACCGGCTTTCGGCGCGAACACTTTTAGTGTTCGGGCTTGGAGTGCTCGTCGCTGCCGACGTTGTGCTGGCAATTGCCGCGTCACCCCTGATCGCATTCCTTGGTGCAGCGTTTTGGGGTTTGCACATGGCATTCACCCAAGGATTACTCTCGAAACTTGTGGCCGATACAGCACCTACGGAGCTTCGCGGTACAGCCTTCGGAATATTTAACCTGGTGAGTGGCGGTGCAATCCTGCTGGCAAGCATCATTGCAGGGACATTATGGAGCGTATTCGGTGCATCGGCCACGTTTGTTGCCGGAGCTTCCTTGGCGGCCCTCACGGCAACAGGATTACTCCTTTACCGTCCAAAAGCACGAGCCACAAAACACAGTGCAGGCGTGTAAAATAAATGCTGCCCAACAAAGCGCTCCAATCGGGTTGTTGTTCGCTGCAACAGCGCTTTCGGTGGCAACTGAAAGGCTAGCTACGTTGTTGGTTACCAATTGAATAACGTGCATATCTTGCTCTTGTAGGGCGACGCATGGTGCGAATGCACCATAAGCGTCTCAAGCGCAGTGTTATTGAATGTCCGAAGTTGCTGCACAGTTGCCCTTCGCTGGTCGTCAGGGAAGGTCTTTTCATGGCGTGCGCCGTGCAAAGGCGGCGTTTTCCAGTGGGTGAGAGACCCACCCGGCGAAGTTGCTCCAGCCGGAAGCAATCGGAGCAGTCATGGAGGTAACGAAGTGGCTGAAGCCTTCGATGTGACGGGTCATTTTAGATGATCCAGCGAGTGTGCAGGCCGTAACGCGAGTGAACGCTGAGCAAGCC
>JBAVKA010000441.1:0-6769 GCA_049688075.1 Gammaproteobacteria bacterium | reverse complement strand
CGCGAAAGCGAAGGCTGAGCCTGACTTTCGTTTCTATGCCCTGTACGACAAGCTTTACCGGGAAGACATCCTGGCGCATGCCTATGCCCAGTGCCGCTCCAACAAAGGGGCGCCGGGTGTGGATGGTGTTGTGGTCTAGCGAAAGTTTGTTCCCATACTTGCACGGCAATTGACTGCACGATGCCGGTGTAAGTTGTCATCTTCACAGTGCAGATGCTTCAAGATGCCCACCTGACGGACATCGGAGCACAACGAATGCAATCGACGCCAACTGATGCCGCCGACGCAGAGATAGGCCAAACCGCTTTGGTTACGCCGCGCGTCTCAAATCAACAATCGGCAGGTGCTTCCGGCCGCAATGATAGCGTACATCGAGGCAAATGGGATCGCCACAGTGGCCCGCGACCGGTGCGTGTGGCGATGCGCATGGTGCAATGCGCGGCCATCTCGCGCGCGGTTCGTATCGAGGACGCTCACACGCTGGCAACACATCATGGTAGACCTCATGAGGCGTCTTGCCATTGAGCGACGAGTGAGGGCGACTCTGATTGTACCAGTTCGCAAAACACGTTAGCTCCTGGTGGAACGCGTCCGTGCGAAGCGGGAGTAGTATGATATGCGTGCAGCCGTTCTTAAGCGTCAAGATGAATTGTTCAATGATCGCGATACTGCCGTGCTGGCCAACAGCGCCGAAGCGGGGTGTGATCCCTTGGTCATCGCACCAGCCCTTGAACGCATCACACCAGAACTGCTGGCCCTTGTCACAGATGATGTATTTGGGGGTGGCACTGGCGGCGTGAATGGCACATTCGAGGAAGTGCGACACCGATCCGGCTGTGGGATTGTTCCTGAAGGTTTCAATGCCCATTACTTGTCGCGAGTGGTGGTCGATGACCACCGCCACCCACCAGCAAAACGGCCAGCACTGGGGTAGTGCGAACGGCAACCACGGTGCCCATAAGCCCACTGAAGTCGGAACGGCCGTGAGGTCGACATGCCAGACATGGTTGGGACACTTGGCGATCACGACGCGAGTGCTCGGTGGTGCATCCGCAGGGTCAGGCTGTGGGTCTTCTTTCAAGATGCGCCCAACCGTCGTTACCCCCAAATGGAGCCCCGCCCGGCATAGCGTCTCGGCGATCTTGACCTTGCCCATGCTGGGGCTTAGGGTTCTCAGACGTTGCACGATGTAGCGGACGAAGTCCGGGAACTTATTCACCGGCTCGCGCAGTTGCAAAAGTGCCTTGGCGCCTTGGTCATCGATGCGTTTCACCCACAATGCAATCGTAGCTTGCGTAACGAGAAAGATGTCGGCCGTTTGTTTGACGGACCAGACACGCGCGGCACGAAGTTCGAGGATTGCCATGCGCTCATAGGGGCCGTAATGCGGCCGGCGCTGAGGCGCTATCTGCGCTATGCGGGTGTCCTTGATGCGGAGCTCTTCGCGTAGCAGGGCGCACTCTTCGTAGAGCCGGTCGTTCTCCGCCGCGAGTTGCACCCGCGCATTGATGCTATCGGCGGCCCAGGCGCGTGCGTATACGATGGCGTAGTGGGCCAGTGCGATCGTATGGAGTCCCGCCGACTTAACGCAGCCCTGCCAGCCCTTGGGAAGATGGATCCGCGGTGGCTGCGGTTTGGCGAGCATCGTGGCCTCCGAAAACGAGTTCTTGGGAGTTCCCGGTTAAGGATACAATAAGGGCTATCGATTCAAAATGTTACGGTCCGGACAGTGAATCGAAAAATTCGGTGGACCAGGACACCTATCTATGACGCAGCACCAGATGCCGTAGCCCTGACGGAGTCCAAGAGCCGCTCCATTATGGCCCGAATGGCAGGAGAATCACCTACTGCCAGGTCAATGCCATGTTTTTTAGCGCCCTGGGCGAGGGCGAGCAGAAACTACGACTGGAACGCCAGCCATGCATCCGGCTTCATTCCTGTGCCGAGCCCGAAACAGGCTGTCCTGCATTCAGCATTTCTGGGCACTGCACGTCGTACTTGCTGCATTCCGAATTGGAGTATTCCACCCATGTGTTGTAGTAGAGGTTATCACCTTCCAGCGCCTTCAAAAGGGGCGCCGCCAGCACATCGAACAGGTACTCGCTCCCGCTTTCCAGACTCCCGTTGGCGCTGGACATGGCCTTCAATCTAACAGGAAAGAGGATAAATGGTGACGACACATAGAACACAAACAGAACCGCAAGAACCAGCACACCAATTTTGTTTCGTTTTCGCATTGTCTTAACCTTCATTATGCCCTGGCTGTATGAGCGCAGACCTGTTGCTTATCCTGATTTTACATCAACGTTACAGCGAAACCGGGAGAAATACGACCCCGGCAGCGAGATGTTGACCGAATAGGGAGGCACGGTTTTCGACTTCCGTCGCTACACGCGCCAACGCGCAGAAAACCCACCAGTTCTCCGTCATCGGAAACAGTTGCCTGACAACGCCCGATTACTGCACTGGTTATTTGCAGGCGCTCGCCCATTCGCATTGCCGAAGCAGAAGTTTGCCATATCCTGGCGGCTTAACTGACATTCAGGACGCCCCCCGCCCCAATTTGCCGGCGCGGCCGCGGCGATGGCGAGGTTTCTTTCCGCTGGCCGGAGCGTCCGTCAGTGGGTGAGTTTTGCGGGAATTAGTCTTGGCCATAATTGCATGGTTTCCGACAAGCCGATGGCTTATAGTTTGTGCTTTAGTAACATGCATACCTTGCTTTGCACGATACGCAAACCATGGAGAGTCCACTTGTGCGCAAAGTGATTCCATTCGTTCTGCTTTTTCTGCTATTTCCTACTTCTAATGTCTGGGCAGACGCTTTCCAGGACACCATAGAGGTTTTCCGAGGCGCCGGAGAAAGCGGCACCTTTTTCGACAAGAGTTATGGTTACGCCGTCTTCCCCTCTGTTGGCCGTGCCGGTATCGGTATCGGCGGCGCACGTGGGAGTAGCCGGGTCTTCGTCGATGGGAAACACGTTGGCGACTCGACAATGACGCAGTTGACTGTCGGCCTCCAGCTTGGCGCGCAAGTCTACAGTATGATCGTCTTTTTCGAAGACGAACGCTCATTCAACGAGTTCTCGAGCGGTACCTTCCAGTTCAGCGCGCAAGCCAAGGCTGTGGCAATCACCGCCGGCGCTTCTGCTGCAGCATCAACGGCTGGGAGTTCTGCGGGAGCGAGCGGTGGGCGGCATGATGCCACCACCGTGGGTAGCTTCAACCGCGGGCTCGCTGTGTTCACGGTACTCAGAGGCGGACTAATGTACGAAGCCAGCATAGGCGGCGCACGTTTTAGCTACACGCCCCTGTAGCCGCACCCGTTACCCTGCCACCCTGCGGGGACGTATTGACTTCCGGTTTCGCGATTACCCGTTGCGAAGCAGCAGGCGCTTGGCTTGATTAATCTTGGATGCCAGGAAGGTGGAACCGCCGCGGTCTGGATGGATTTTCTGCATGAGTCTCCGGTGCGCCTCTATGATCTGTTCCTCGCTGGCCCCTTCATCGAGACCCAGAATTTCATAGGCCTCGTGACGTGTCATTTCGACTGAGAATCCCGTGGCCTTATTACCTGCTTCGGACTGTTCCCGCTTTTGCCATTCGTCACCATGCACCCGGTCCAAATAAGCGCGCAAGAGTGCTGCCGATTCTTCGTCTTCGTGTACGCACTCGGCCAGCAGTTCAACCAGTTGGTCGAGTGAAAGCGCCTTTAAATCCTTGCCGGCGAACCGGCCCTCAAGCACGCTACCGTTCATCTCACCCGTGTCGTGATCCAGGGTCATGCTGACAAAACGGGTTTCAACTTTTGACTGCTGGCCAGCAGGCTGTCCTGCTGTGGATTGTGCGCTCTTGAAGTGTCTGTACACCCGCTGAAAGGTCGGCAGGTAGGACAACAGTGGCAGCAAACGGCGCACGAAAGGCAGCAGGGCACCGAAGATTGCGAACACCCAGTTCAGGCGCCCGGTTGCCGCCAAACCTATCAGCGCGAGGCCGACGGTCACTGCAGTCGCCTGAAGCTGGGTTCTCCGTGGTTGTGTCAGGAACCAGCGAAACGCGAGATAGAGCCCGGCAATTGCCGCCAGGAGAATTAGTGCGCGCACTGTGACTAGCCCTGACTAATCTGCCGGGTAAGCAGCTTTACCTTCTCGCCCCGCGTCTTGCTGAAATGTTCCAGCGCCCGGCGACCGCCCGCCGCATAGACGGCCACCGCGCTCAGCAGGTCACGAAGCTGCTCGGCGCTGCCTGCGTCAAACGGGCAATACACTCCCTTTGTCAGTCTCGCGATTTGTCTGAAAGCATGTTCGGCGACGTGATCGCTGCCCTCGTGAAACAAGAATACTGGGACATTATGAATGCCCAGTTCACCCGCAAGCTGGCAAAGTTCGTCAATGTCTTCTTCCATGCAGTCACCCACAAATACCAGCGCGTCAGCCTTTTTTTGTCTGGTCTCCTTGATCGCATGTTGAAGCACCTTGTGTATCTGCGTCTGTCCGCCGAGGCATCGTACGGCCGCCATGCGGTGCTGGAGATCGACGGTGTTAGTTAGCCAGCCGGTGGCCCTGAATTCGTTGAATCCGCGGTAATAGCACAGTTGGATCTCCAGACCGCCAAGGTTCGCAGTCTCTTCAAACATCTGGGCCTGTATATGGCAGGCATGGTCCCAGGTGGGCCCGCGACTCGCGGTGGCATCCAGCGCGAACATCAGTCGTCCCAACTGGATCGACGACTTTATAACGGGTGTGGATGCCACCTCGCGCAGAAACGCCTCGACCTCTGAAAGACTGGATTTTTTCGGTAGCTTTTCTGTTCCCATATCCTACGTAGACTAGATGCTGTTCGGTAACAGCGTGGGCCGCATTCCAGGCGTCTTTCCAGCTTAGGCCGATTCTACTGCGGTAGTGGCAAAAATGGCGCAGATGTCCGGAATTTCTCGTTTGGTGGGTGTGCATGGCGAATTCATGATCACACGGTCCTGGGGAGGGTTTGCTGTCCAATAAAAGTGTCCAAACAACCGCAAATCAACGCATTAAACGCCATATAGGCGAAAAGTATCGGACAAAAAAAGTCTTGATTTGTTAAGTAAATTAGACGGTTGGAGAGGTTTGGGGATGACACTACGAACCAGGCGGTCGGGAGTTCGAATCTCTCCGGGCGCGCCATAAATATCAAAGGGTTATCGTTTATTGATAGCCCTTTTTTATTGCTTGGGTAGCAGCATGGGTAGCAAAAGTGGCGATTTTGAGAGCATACCATGCAAGTAGAACAGTCCACACCCAAGGCAGAGACCACAATACTGCCACCGAACTCTGACAATCTGCAGCGTGCGAATGAGAAATCTCAAGGACGTACTGATTGACGAGTGCGGTTTGGATTTGACAGGGTGATTGCTCACGGACGGACTTGCAGTTTCTGATGAACCGCCCCGGGTTTAACAATCAGGTCAAAAAGGATGCTTCGCGCTATCGCGCTCGCGCCTGTTACCTGTAGCGTTAAGTGTGAAATATCCTCAGCAAGGTGCCACCATGGGTGAAGTCATTGATTTTCCTGGCCGCGGAGCAGATGGAATAAACCGGGCACTACAGCACTTTAAAGCGGTTTACTCAAAGGCTGGTTTATCTGAAAAAGAAATCCATCTTGCCATGGAAGAATTAGAGCCAATAGTAAAGGAATTACTGACCATCAAGGAGTTCGAATTTAACCTTAGCGGTTCGTTTACAGCAGAGCAGATTGAACTAATAAAATCCGCTCATAACGAAGCAATGCAAATGCTATTGAAAACTACAACAAAGATATAGGGCTTGCTCTGTGCTACATAGCTGGGTTAATTGGCAGAAATGCAAAAAACACTTAACAACCACATCAAGTCGCCCTTGCATCGAGGCGAATCGCAGGTGCTCCGTGGCATCACGCATGCGGGATTGAACAGCGGCTTCGAGCGCGGGCAGTGTGGGATAGTGATTAAGCAGCTGTCCCAGGAAGGTGGGGCCTGCGGTTCCGAAATACTGACCGCACGCCGTTTTCAGCTGCCGCGCAAACTCACCTTTCTCAAACCCATGGGAATCAGTGATGGTGCCGTCCTCGATCGGAATGTCGGTCAAGCGGACCCGCAGTCCCGCGTGCATCGGCTTTCCGCTACCGGGGCGTGCGCCTGCTGGCCCCCGCGTTGGTGCGGCAGATGATAACACCGCAATACCCGTGGCTCGATCCCTCCATCGGTCTTCTCTGGTTCAATATCTGGCAGGGTGGTGACGTTCTCATCGGGTATGAAGGTGAAGACCCCGGGGTGAATACGCTGATGTACTTCCGCCCGAAAGACGGAGAAGGCGTGATTGTGCTCGCGAATGGCATCTCAAGATCTCCGGCGATATTCTCAGTGGCCGTTCGCTTGTTTGAGGAGGCTGGTCATCTCTAAGTCCTAACGGAGGCGGGCCTCCTGCCGGAATGTCCAATTGCATTTTGGACTTGCCTCGGAAGACGGGAGATGTCGCGTTTAGGCCTCAAACAAGACATGCCCAGTCAAGGCGACTATGACCGGGTTGCCGCACTTTGAGACATTCCGACTCTCTATCGGAAGTTTATTCGTTCTGATCTGTTATCAGGTGCTGTACCGTCAGAGGACGGCCCCTCAATAGCGGAGACTACCATCGTGCGCGTCGCTTGCTGGTTCGCCAACGGGTTGCCCTGAGCAATCACCTGCGGGGGATTCTCTCGGAGTACGGCATCGTTCTGCCGCAAGGAGCCAAAGCCCTATCAGGGCGCCTGCCGGCGC
>JBAVKA010000440.1:0-4842 GCA_049688075.1 Gammaproteobacteria bacterium | reverse complement strand
TTCAATTTCTGGATGTAATCATTGGCCTCGGCAATGACGCGATGCAACCGCTTGCGCGTAAGCTTGCCCCACCCGACAGGATTAGTGGTGAAGATGCTGTGCCATCCCCGTGTATTGTAGTGAAAGGCACGGGACAGCCTTTCGCATTCCATGCCCGGTGCGAAATCCGTTTTAATGAGTGTGGCAACCCTTCCGGCGGCCAGTTTGCGAATTTTAAAATGCAGATAAACCAGCAACATAATCGTGGCGGCGAGCGCAAACCCACCCCACACGGGCGCACCGTTCGACTCCTGCCACCAACCCGGCAGTGACCAGTGCCAGCCTTCACGCAGACCAAGCTGGGAAGCGGCCAGCAGCACTACCACCAGGAATGCAACAAAAAGGGCGGCATCCCCCCACAGAACCAGTCGCCTCCAGCGTGCCTTGTAATCCCGCAACCAGGGGACGACCTTTTCCTCGATGTGGTGCGCTATTTTCTCGAGCGAACCGATGATCCGGTAGGCTCGTTCGACGCCAACACGCTGAATCCTTTCGTGGATCTCGGCAAGGTCATGATCACGTTTTGACTCGTAACGCCTGCGGATAGACTCGTCTGTAATGCTTACGGCGACATCAGGATTGTAGATATTGTAAAAACGACCCGCCGTCAGGCCTTCCTGGGCGATGGCGCGCTGCCAGGCGCCGATAACCGCCTCCGGATTGTCCTCGCGAGCCGTGGTATCCATCTGATTCAGGATATAGACAAACTTGGTCGCGTCCGGTCGATGTATCGTATCGCCCACCAGATGCGCAAGGGTGTCGCGCATCGCACCCGGTTCCGGATGGCGCGCATCGAAAAATACCAGCACCAGATCCGAGAGGTCGACGATATGGTCGGTAAGTCTCAGGGTGGCCGTACGCTGGGAGTCGGCATCAAACCCGGGTGAGTCAATGATAATCCTGCCCCGCAATCTTTCACTCGGACATGTCTTGAGCTGGAGATAGCTGTCGACACGACGCCCTTCACCTATCGCAACCTTTTCGAGTTCGTTACTGATCTGATAGAAAGGAAAACGCGGGTCGGCATCCAGCGCCACACCGGGCAGCGACTGTGAAGGATGCTCTCCTCCGAAACAGATCACCGTGAACTTGTCATCTACAGCCTGATTGCCCGTTTGCTGCAATCTGGCGCCGAGAAAGTGATTGATGAACGTTGATTTTCCTGCCGAGAAGGTGCCCAGTACCGAGATCATGGGCCACCAGGATATCTGGGTGGCGAAGGACTGCTCCGTGTCCAGCATGCCGAGGACATGCCCCGCATGATCGAGGTGTCGATAGCTCTCGACAGCGGAAACCAGCACCGGATTCTCCTTCCTCAGGTGCTGTTCCAGGCTTTTCAGCCGCTGTTTGATGGTCTTTCCTGCGCTGGTCATGATAATTACTGCTGAGAGACAGGAGTTTGGCTTCGCGGACTGTCAGAAGGGGGAGTCGCTAGCGAAACCCGCAAAGCGGTGCGAAAACCTGCCGCAAAGCAAGGGGAAACACGCGACCATAACGCTTTTGACAATCATGAGAGATCTCAAACCTAGAATTCTCCCGTCGCCCCCCTATTCATGATATCCAGTATGGTGTCCTTGACCCCGATGGCTTCTTCCTTGAGCGCCTCCGGCAAGACTTCTCCGCCGTGGATCATCATGTCCATGTTGAGTGTATAGAGCCAGAGTTTGCCTTGCGGATCCTCAATCAGCGAGATACGGCAAGGCAGATAAGCCGAGAAGGCGACCGAATAGTCAAACATATTGGCGGCCGTCAAGGGATTGCAGAACATATAAATCTTCAGGAAACGCTGTGGCTTGCCCGTCATGGCCGCAACCTGTTCCGAAAGTGGCAACTCGCCAACATTCTTGATGTTGTGTTCATTGGCGACAAAGCGCATGGTCTGTTCAACATCCTGCCAACCCAGTCCTTCCTGGACAGGAACTTTCCAGACCGTTGCTTCGGCCGCGTTGCCCGTCTCGATCAGCTTCTTAGCCATATCGAGATAAACCTCGGGAGCCTTGCTATCGAATGAGCGAAGATTGGTCAGGTTCTCGCCCAGCTGCGTCGCCATGTAAATCATGCCGGCAACCAGCAACAGTCCGATCAAGGCAAGCAGGTTCCAGATAAGTCTGAACATATTTTATCCCCCTCGTTAAAATGAAATCGGCAATCATTGACTGCTGGTTGATGCTGCCGAAGTGATGAGTTTGTTCAATTCATCAGCCTGCTGTCCGTTCAGTCCACGAATCACATTTACCAGTTCGCGCGCCGGGTCAAGACGTCCTTCACTGACGAGCCGGGTCCCGGCCTCGTAGTATGCCGCAGCAGCTTCTTCCCATCTGCCCTGGGAGAAGTACATATTGCCGAGTTCCCCGAATCCATCCGGATTCTGCGGTTCAAGTTCCGTCAGGGCACGATAGTTCTTCTCGGCATCATCGTAGTTATGCAACCAGAATGCCTCACGCGCTGCGGCCAGAAGCTCATAGGGTTTTACTTCGCCGCTTGGACCGCGGGTGGATTGCGCGGCGCCGCTGACGTCTGGCTGTCTCTCTGCGGTAGTGACCGGCGGTGATTCTGTAACAGCCTTTTCTGCAGGCACCGCCGGGCCTTCATCGGATGCTGGGACGGATGTCCGGAAACCGGTCTGTGGAACTGTCTCCGGGAATATCCCGGGTTCCGATGAGCTCTCTTCAAGTACAGCGGCGGGTTGTGCACCCGTAGTGTAATCCGGTATTGCGACTTGAGGTTTAGTCGGAGTTCCTTCGCGAGAAACAGTGGGCGGCATGGCGTCTGCAGTTACGGCGCTGCCTGTCTCACCAGGGCCTGTGCTCCCGGTTGTCCCGGGTTCTTCTGCAAGGGGCGAGGGTATCTCCCCGGAAGGTGCCTGCAGGGTTTCAACGACGGTCCCGGTGTCCATTTCGGTTTCTGCTGTTTCCTGTACAGCAGGGCTGACGATAGCCTCTTCACCAGTCACACCCGCTGCCGCCGCCTCGGGGGATTCAACCCGTACTTCGGGTGCTGCAGCCGGCGTTTCCGGCGACGGCTCCGCCGGTACAGATGATGCCGTTTCTACCGGTTCGTCAGCAGTCGTCCCCGGTATCACGTCTGTACCGTGCCGGGTCTTTTCCACATTATCACCCGCGTCCGCCATTTTCTCGGACGAAGGCACCAGAAAATCCGGAAGCTCCAGGTCGGGGAAAAGTTCACCTCGATAAATAAATCCGATACCCAGCATTATGACGACAACGACCGCAAATCCGTGACTGATAATGCGCGCAAGATTGTCCATCATGAGACTCCCACAAATATCTGACTATGATTGCCCGGCCATGTCCGGATACAGCGCTTTGGCCAACATTCTGAACTCCTGTGCCGCCTTGCTCCTTGGCCACATTTCGAAAACCGTCAGTCCTTCACTCAGGGATCGACGAAAACCGGTCCTGAGACGTAACCGTTGCGGCAGAACCACATCAATACCCGGAAGCAACCGCAGCGCCGCTTCAGTTTCATGTGTTTCGCGGATGGATTTATTCGTATCCGCCCGGTTGACGAAGGCCATGGTTTGCTGGGTACCGTTCGCTTTCATGGCCTCAAGATCAGGCCCAATGATATGCAGGAAACGCTGGGTTGCCCAGACGTCAGCCTGGCTCGGCGGAACCGGAATCAGTATGCGGTCGGCCGCGGTCAAGGCTTCTTTCATGGCCGCCAGATTTGCCGCTCCGACATCGATGAGCACCTCATGTCCGGCATGGGCCAGCAACTGCTCCCTGAGAACGGCCCGAACGGAGTGAATCGTCAAATCGGGTTTGTATTCCATCTCCCTGCGCAGCATCGCCAGATCGCTGAAGGTGCACTGCGGATCAAGATCATACCCGATGACAGGACGATTGTTCTTTTCCAGCCAGACCGCCAGATTAAAGGCCACCGTACTTTTGCCGGAACCCCCTTTAAGATTCGCGATTATAGTAATCATGATATTGCTCTTGATGCCCCTGACGGGGTAGATCTTAATTTGGAAATCGGACACCTGTAACGACTTGCGTTCATTCACCTGCAACATCAGGAGGGATCAGGGATAGCCCTCCTGGCCCTGCTGCCCCGGAACACCACCTTTCGGCATGCTCATCATCGTGTAGCCAGTCGGCACGGTAAACAGATCTGCCGGCTGTTTTCCAATCCTGATATTACGTAGTTCACTGACGAATCCTCCCGGCTGCTCTTCACGGATATTCATATTCAGCTCGGGATCAAACCATTGGTAGGCTATACTGCTCTGGCCACCGGGACGTGTGGATTTGATTTCCCATTTCTCGACCTTGCGGCCGTTCAGCGTTTCACTCCCTACCAGACGCATTTCCATGGTTGCGCCGTCCGGCAGAATCTGACGAACCGGGATATGACGCTCCTGATCCAGCCAGATTACCATTTTGCCGGATTGTCCCGAGGCTGTATTCTCCAATTCCCACTTCTCTGCGGGCCTTCCATTGACGGATTCAACGCCGACCCTGCTGCAGGCAAGGTTTTGCATGCCCGCACACGGATCGGAATCCTTCCCAGGATCTCCAGCACCCGGATTCAATTCTCCGGGACCTGCCTTGCGTTCCATGTAGGTCTTCTGCCCGGGATCAAGTATGTACGCCGTCTGTTGCCTGATATCGATGATCTGGATCATCGTCTTGTCACCAACGTTGATGTCAGTGCGCACCTGGTCGTTACCAATGTACATCCTGCCCTGCCTGGATTCCTGCTGGGGCATGGATTGAATAACATCAGCAGAGAATTCAACCTGACCTTGTCCGGCACTGGCCAGGGTGGAAGTGAACA
>JBAVKA010000439.1:0-2067 GCA_049688075.1 Gammaproteobacteria bacterium | reverse complement strand
TTCCTGTTCCTGAACGCCGGCTGGCAGGACTGGTCGGAATTCAGTAATAACCAGCTGGAGTTTTCCGGCGGGACGGTCGGCACCCTCGACAGGCAGTGGGAGGACACCTGGCATGCGGGGATCGCCTTTGCACATCTTGACCAGGGAGACAGTGGTTACAGCGTCGGCTTCTCCTATGACAGTTCGCCGGTCGACAACAAACACCGGACCTTCGACCTGCCGGTCGACGAGGCGTACAAGCTCTCTGCGGCGTATTTCTGGAAGGGCGCCAACAAGCTTGATTATTCCCTGGGCGGCACGATGTATTTCATCGGTGATGCAAATATCGACCTGACGGCCCAGGGTGTGCGCGCTGCCGGGAAGTATGACAGCAATTACATCCTGTTTCTTGGTGGCACGGTGCGCTACCGGTTCTGACACCTGAGCCTCAGTCGTGAGATGAGGAACGTCAACCGTCTCAATAGTTCAATGGCTCGAGGGAGTCCTTACCGGAACACATTGCCGTGACATCAACTAATATGTAGGGAATCCGTACGGATTTTTCCAAAAACGATGATGAGAGGTTGAAAATATAATCGTTTAATCAGCGAGGGGGGATCTCTATGAAGGCGGTACGTTTGCTGGCGGTAACAGCCTGTCTGTGCTTCGCGGTGTTGGCCTACGGGGATGAACAGGCAGTGGACACCACGCCGGGGCCGGATATCGACCGCATGACCGAGCGTGTCCTGCTCGATGCCTGCGGTTATTTGCGCTCTGCCGAACGGTTTTCGGTTAATGTCGAGGCCACCTACGAGGACGTGCTGACGACGGGTACCCGGGTGGAATACAGCCGGCAGGCCCGCGTGGTGCTGAAACGTCCCGATCGTCTGCGTATCGACACCGAGAGCGATAAAGGTCCCCGTTCGTTCTATTATGACGCCAAAACGGTGACGGTTTATCATCCCGACGAGGGCATCTTCGCGGTATTCGCAGCACCGCCCACCATCGATGCGATGATCGATGCCGTCGAGGCGCGCGGTGTGACGATGCCGGCGAGCGACCTTTTGATGAACCACCCGTGCCAGGCACTGGGAGATCACCTGCGCACCGGGACCTACGCCGGTCGACATTATCTTGACGGTAACTGGTACCACCACCTGCTGCTGTCCACCGATGCGGTGGACGTGCAGCTCTGGGTGGCCGAGGGCGAGAGCCCCGAGATTCACAAGCTGGTCATCACCTACACGGACCTGCCAGGTGAGCCGCAGTATCGGGCACTGCTCAGCGACTGGGACTTCACCCCCGCTATCGATGCTGCAACGTTTACTTTCACGCCACCCGCGGATGCCCGCAAGGTTGCGTTTCTGGGTGCCGATGCGGCCCAGGGAGGTGAGAAATGACACGCACTCTCACAATAAGGAAGCAGTTGGGTAGCGGGCTCATCGCGGCTGCCCTGGTGATCCTGACAGGCGCCGGACCGACCCTGAATATGTCCGACTACCCGTATGGCACCGGCCTGGCCGCGGCGGCGTTGCGCGGCGGCGGAGGTGGAGGCGGAGGAGGTGCCGGTCGCTCCGGTCGCTCCGGGGGTGGAGGTGGCGCCCGTGCCGGTCAGAGAAGCAGCAAGATCGACCGCCAGCCGCGCGCTTCCAGTGCGAAGCACGGCTCGATAGAGCGCGCCAACAAAAAGCAGGCCAAGAAGGCCGTACGTCCGGCGAGCGGTGCTTCCGGTACGGTGAAACGCCCCGCGACTGCCAGTACCGGCCAGCAGCGCCTTGCGAAGCAGGAACCGGCACAGACCAGGCGCCCCGCGGCTAAACCGAAGCCGACGGATCGCAGCAGTATGAGCCGCAGCGAGTGGGACAAGAAACTGCAGACGCACGAGGGACCGAAAGCGGGCGCGAAATCGGATCGCAAGGTTGCGCGCCAGGAGAGCACGGGAAATCGCGCTGATCAGCGCAGGAATACCGAACAGAGTCGCGAGGATCGCAAGAAGAATGTCGAGGACCGTCGCAAGGAATATACCGACAACCGCGATGAAATTCGCGATGATCGCAAGAAATCGATGGAGGAATTGCAGAAGAACCG
>JBAVKA010000438.1:0-4104 GCA_049688075.1 Gammaproteobacteria bacterium | reverse complement strand
CGCTGCGCACGCCGACAAAGCCCGCAAAGGATCTCCTCAACTGGGCAGATCGACCGGGCATGTTGCGCTAGCCGGAACTGCTGCCATGTAGATCTTCGTCAACACGCCCCCCTGGCGACGAGGGAGGTTCAGGAACACAGTGGTCAAGATCAACGGACGTTTCGTCATTGCGACACGCTCTATAAGCCGCCATCGAGCAGCTTGTACTAATGAATAATATAATCTAGCCTTTTCCTGGCTCGTCATGGCGTCATACTGTTTCTTGAATTCTCTTACCTCATCGACGGTGGCCTGCGCTTCGTCCTCAGACTCTTTGTCAATATAAAAGCTACCCCGCTTGTAAATCAGCTCTGACATTGAAATGCGCCCCATCTCAAAAACCCATCCTCCGAGTTAATTTCGGCAGTCTTAGCTTCCTCCTTAAACAAAAACCCCGGCACATGGTCGAGGTCTGGTGGTCAAGGCAGCCCTTCCTGTTTGTCCTTTTGGGTCTATGCTTGTTTGTATGAAATGGCTGGACAGTTTGGGTATTGAACTGACCTTTAACCAGCAACGTCCCTCCTGCCAATTTCTGACGATACGTTTTTGGTCTTGGCCGCCTGAAGATTTGCCTTTGCCGTCGGCCAGTAGTTTTCACCATCGTTGTTATACTCACTCGTGATGATCAGGTACTCTTACAGGGGACTTTCACCCCATCAGTTCATGCCCATGTCGGGCGTACACAAGGCATTGGAGTGCGTGCGCTACACGCACCGGACCAGTGTGACCCCGCAGCTTTTGCGCATTTCGCTGCGCTCCATTGTTGCACAAAAGCCGCTCAGTCCCACTGGCCGCTCAATGCTGCGTTGGGCGTCATTCCGGCAGGTACGATAAGTTGAAAAATGCATTGGATCTGCACGACTCCCGCGTGAGTCAGATTGATTTCTCGGGTGGCGTTGCGAGCGTGCATTTCTCCCACGCCTATATTCACAAGTCGACGGGAAGACCCGGCAGGGATCACGGGACCGGCTGGAGCCAGGAGGCACGACTGATACTTTCGGAGGTAGATAGCTTCGGCGCGATGCCATCGCTGCCAAACACGATCTCGGAGGGGTTTTTGGAGGTTGGTGGCATCAAGCATGAGCTGATCCCTCTGCCGTTTAAACGCAAGGTCGGTGCTAGGCTTTCCCTGGTGTTTGTCGATGGCGCTCAGCTAGAAATTGTTGGCAGCAAGCCTTTCATCGAATTGTCCGGGGCGCCAATATATCTTGAGGGTTTTCCGTGACGCCCAACAACGCAATCGATCGGAGCGCCAAGCAGCGTCGCCGCTTGGTATGGGCTGCGGCATCGCTTGTGACATTCCTTCTGGTGGGCCAGACGACTGAGGCTGACCAGGCCCAGGAGGCGGAAACCGCCAAGAGCAAGGCGGAGGTGCTGGAGGAGAAGGCCGCGCCCGAGGGCAGCAAGGTGCTACCGACTCCAGCCCAGATCATCACTAAACACCAAGCGCAGGCGGTCGATCCGATCGGCGAAGAGTCCTTGGACGATGCGATCACCTGTCTTGCCCGCAGCATCTACTGGGAGGCCAGGGGTGAGGGAGATGCCGGCATGGAAGCCATCGCCAATGTCATTTTGAACCGGACCGGGCATGAGGGTTTCCCAAACACCATCTGTGGAGTCGTCAAGCAAGGCCAAGAGCAAGGTGCCTGCCAGTTCTCGTGGTGGTGTGATGGCCGTTCAGATGACGCAACAGAGGAAGAGCCCTACTCGCACGCCAAGGAAATCGCCCGCAAGGCCCTCAACCGCCAACTAAAGGACAGAACAGGTGGTGCCTTGTATTTCCACAATTGGAAACTAGCACCCAAATGGTCCAGGGAATATATCAGAACGGTCAATATCGGCGGGCTTGTCTTCTACAAACCGGCTGGCGGCGAGGCCAAATAGGATTAACACGTAATTCCACCCTTTTCTAGACTTCAATACGCTATCAATGAAAAATTCAAGGTTCAAATGAGGCATTGAACAATCAACAATTGGAGAAAGCTAGGACTTGCAAATCGGCATTCAATAGAACGTGGTTGCCTGAACTCCGGAGGCTTTTTGCGGAACAGATGAGCCCAAACAAATATCTGCTTCGGGGTCGAAATCTCTCACTGAAACTAGATGGCGAATGGGCGTATTGCAGACGGTGTAGAGCAACTCAACGGCCATACCCCGGGATTGTCAGGTGCGTGAACTGCGCAGCGGACACCGTCGAAATTGTTGACGTGAACACTGATAGCGTCTTCCGGGCCCGGAAGGGGTACTATCGCGCAAGTACGCTTGCCGCACTTGACGAAAACGAAACCAACCCAATGTCATTGGTGGCCGCAGAACACACGGCGCAGTTGAACGCAGCGCAGCCTGACGAAGTGTTCTCGAAAGCAGAAGAGCACGAACTTCTATTTCAAGACGTCGATCTTGGCAGACACAATGGTCATCGTGACCGCACGGCTATATGTTACCACCAACATTGCGGACCTCCCTCCAGACTTTGTTACAGAGGGTGTCGGGAATGACACCAGCGATCACGGTACGCGACTTCGTGCGCACCGGGGGCGATGACGGCACCATAAAGGCACTACCGTATGGCCTTTACCCTGAAATCACGCTATATGCGAGAAACTCGAATTGGTTTGGAAAAATCGACATTCTCAGTATTGGGTCAGTCGATATTACAATTGAAGATATTAAGACCGGAAAGGCCAAAGATGCGGATCGGGAGCAGCTACTTATTTATGCCTGGTTATGGTGGCGCGACGACAAGCGAAATCCTAACAGTCGTCTACCGACACACTTGAGAATTCGATATCTCGATTCATCCTTGGAGGTTCCTGTCCTAAATGAGTCCGAACTGGTCAAGTTTGAACGGGATTTGGCTGATCGGACGGCACGAGCCGTCGCGACAATAGCCGGAGAACTGCGCGAGGCGCGTCCAGACGTCGAAATTTGCCGCTTCTGTGGAGTTCGGCAACTTTGCGATGTGTACTGGAGCGATGTTGTTACAGACGGCTCAGCAGGTGTAGGCCGCCATGGAGACGTTGAAGCTGAACTAGTCCGAGTTCTGAGCCGTAAAACCTGGCAGATTGAAGTGGGAGCCGGATCATCATTTGCGCCAAGTACGAAAGCACTCCTTCGAGGGCCTTTGCCAGAAAATCTGGCTGGAAATGGGTCAACTTTACGGATACTTAATGCCATGTTTGTCGAGCCAACTGGTGACCAGCCGCCGGATGAAATGCCCGTAGTTCAGCTGCTGGCGCAGAGTGAATTGTTCGTCCGACCGCTTTCAGCGGAGGGTGATCGACCGCGCCCCGCGGGATGATCGCAAGTCTTTGGGATGGACGCTGATCTCGCCCAGCGTGTCGTGGGGCCGTTATTCGAGCGCATCACGGCGAAGCTGGACGGCGTACAGCTCGCGTTCATGACTGCGGTCGCCGCTGATCGCGAATGCGTCCGTGGCAGGGCCGATCCGCTGATGAACCTGTCTCTGGCCCTCTCGCGTTGGGCGGCGAGTGAGGCAGCCGCGCAGGGCTGACCGAACGAAACCGCTTCGCTAGAATCCCGGCGGTGTGCATCAAGTACCGTCTCCTCCTCAGACGCCGGGTGGAAGGCGAAGCGGTTTTATCCTACAACGGTTTTCCGCCTCATCCCTCGCCCCGGCGGCGGTAGCTCAACGACGGAATAGGGACAATCGGTCAGCAAAGAAACTCAGTTCCTAAGTAACGGCGATAATGCTGTGGAATTTCAAAACCGGGTACAAAACAGGAGCGAAAGTAATGAAGACCAGTAGATACTAGGCTCGCAGCCTATTCTTCCTGTTCAATGTGTGAGTAGCTCTGATCGAGAATATAGCCGGCTTCCACAGCGATCCCATGCAGGAGCGGCCTAGGCCGCGAACATCCCACCGGCTGACCGGCTTCTGTGCCCCTCGCACCCACTTTAAGCGGCAAGGGAACTTGTCCCGGTACGCCAACATCAGGTAATCTAGCGCCCCTTCATGGCTACGTAGCTCAGCTGGTTAGAGCACAGCACTCATAATGCTGGGGTCGGTGGTTCAAGTCCACCCGTAGCCACCATCTCTGTTCA
>JBAVKA010000437.1:0-7060 GCA_049688075.1 Gammaproteobacteria bacterium | reverse complement strand
ATGAAGATGCTGAACCAGATCGAGTCCGACAAGGCGGGCAAGATCATCGCCCGGCTGGTCGATAACGGACAGCCGGTCGAGTTTGGCCAGGATCTGTTTGTGATCAGCTGATGCTTGAGAAGGTCGTTATCGCGAACCGGGGCGAGATCGCCCTGCGGATACTGCGCGCGTGCCAGGAGCTTGGCATCAGTACGGTAGCGGTGTATTCCATCGCCGATCGTGACCTGAAGCATGTGCGGCTGGCCGACGAGAGTGTCTGCATCGGGCCCGCGCCTTCCTCCGCCAGTTACCTCAATATACCGGCCATCATCAGCGCCGCCGAAGTGACCGACGCGGATGCCATTCATCCCGGTTACGGATTTCTCTCTGAAAACGACGATTTCGCCGAACAGGTCGAGCGCAGCGGCTTCGTGTTCATCGGTCCGCGACCGGATACCATTCGCACCATGGGCGACAAGGTCGCTGCTATCCGTGCCATGCAAACTGCCGGTGTGCCCTGCGTACCGGGGTCGGATGGTCCGCTCGGAGAGGATGACAAGGCCAATCTCGCCATGGCCCGCAAGATCGGCTATCCGATCATCATCAAGGCGGCAGGCGGCGGCGGCGGACGCGGCATGCGGGTGGTGCACGCCGAAGCCGCGCTGCTGGCGGCGATTTCACTGACCCGCACCGAAGCCAGGAACGCCTTCAGCAACGACATGGTCTACATGGAGAAATACCTCGACCGGCCACGACACGTCGAGTTCCAGGTGCTGGGCGACGGGGAGGGCAATGCCATCCATCTGGGCGAGCGCGATTGTTCCATGCAACGCCGCCACCAGAAAGTGGTGGAGGAGGCACCGGCGCCGGGCATCACCGAGGAGCAGCGTCAGGCGATGGGACAGCGCTGCGTCGATGCCTGCAAGCGGCTGCGTTACCGCGGAGCGGGGACCTTCGAATTCCTCTACCAGGACGGTGAGTTCTACTTCATCGAGATGAACACGCGTGTCCAGGTGGAGCACCCGGTCACCGAAATGGTCACTGGCGTGGATATCGTCAAGGAGCAGTTGCGCATTGCCGCCGGGGAAGGCATTTCCTACCGTCAGGAGGACATCAAGATCCGCGGCCACTCCATCGAATGCCGCATCAATGCCGAAGACCCTAAAAATTTCATGCCTTCGCCTGGCCGGATCGAGATGTACCATGCGCCGGGTGGCCCCGGCATTCGCATGGATACCCATATCTACAACGGCTACCGGGTTCCGCCCTACTACGATTCCATGATCGGCAAGCTGATCTCCTACGGCGAGACCCGCGCATCGGCGCTGGCCCGAATGCGCGTGGCGCTCAATGAGATCGTCATCGACGGCATCAAGTCCAATGTGCCCCTGCAGCTGGATATCATCACGGACCATGCCTTCCTGCAGGGCGGCACCGATATTCATTACCTGGAGAAGAAGCTGGGGCTTTGAGTGGTTTTACTGGCCACGGAAACACACGGAAAAATAAAAGCAGGAAAGTAAGAAGTGGATAAACTCGTTGGGTACGGGTGGATGGATGGTTAGTAGCACCCTGATGGGTATAACGGGTTTAGTGGCGATTGCGGGGTATTGAATTGCAATATTTTAAGCGTGAATGAATTCGCGCCTGCAGGTCTTCAAAATCTGTAAATTTCTCTGCGTTCAATGCGTCTCTGCGGTGAATTGCATTGTCCCCGGTCACCCCGCATGAAAATTTTTAATAATTCCGCGTTCTTCCATGGATTCTGTGGCCAATCTTCTTTTCACGTTTCACTCTTCACATGACATGGTTGCAAGTATCCGTTGAAGTGAATGGTGACCTGGCTGGTGTTGCCACGGAGGTCTTCATGGATGCCGGCGCACTGTCTGTGACGTATCAGGACGCCGCCGATGAGCCGATTCTGGAGCCGGGGCTTGGGGAGCATCCGGTATGGTCGGCCACCCGCGTGGTGGCGCTGTTTCCGGATGACTGCGACGCAGGCCGGGTGACCAAGCGGCTCCGCGAAGCGTTGCATGACGCGGGGATCGAGCCGCGGATCGAACGCCTGGAAGACCGGGACTGGTCCAGCACCTGGCGGGAGACCTTCCATGCCATGCGGTTTGGTGCGCGCCTGTGGGTGGTGCCCACCGGTGAACAAGCGCCTGCAGCGGATGCCATCACGGTCCACCTCGACCCGGGACTTGCCTTCGGCACCGGGACGCATGTGACGACCTCACTGTGTCTGGAATGGCTGGATGCGCATCCGCCACTGGAGCATGAGGTCATCGATTATGGCTGCGGTTCAGGGATACTCGCCATCGCAGCCGGCAAACTGGGCGCACGCCACGTGCGCGCCGTGGATATCGATCCACAGGCGCTGCTGGCTACACGGGAAAATGCCGGGCGCAACGGGATGGATCAACGTGTGGAAGCCCTGTTTCCCGAGGCCCTGGATACCCCGCCGGTTAATCTGGTGATTGCCAATATACTGGCTAACCCGTTGATCGAACTGGCGGAGACCCTGGCTACTCAGGTGTCTCAAGAGGGACATATCGTGTTGACGGGGATCCTTGCGGAACAGGCCGGTGATGTCATGACGGCGTACCGGCGGTGGTTTGAGTTTCGCGAGCCCGTAGAACGTGAAGGATGGATACTGCTGGAAGGGGTGAAGAGCCGAGAGAAGTAAGACGTGAAAAATGAAAAGAAGAAATAGCCACGGAAGCACACATTATTACCCGGTTTGTCACTTTTCACTTATAACTTTTTACATTTTTGCTTTTATTTTTCCGTGTTCTTCCGAGGATTCCGTGGCCATAAATATTGTGGGGGTACCTTTTACCTTCCCCCTGGCGAACGAGTAGACTAGCCATCATGTATACCTTCTGTCCGACTTGCTCGACCGTGTTCGCCATCAAGGCCGAACACTTGCTGGCGGCCGCAGGACGGGTGCGTTGCGGGACGTGTGGTCAGGTTTTTCGTGCGTTTGACTACGTGTACGAGGATCTGGATACGTTACAGTCGGCGCTTGCCGGGTACCATGCCAGGCAAACGGTTCAACATGCAAAAGAACGGCAGGATGGCTCTGGCTATGCTGGCGGAGAGGTCGCGACAGATGATGGACAGGATGACCTTGATGCCGTCAGTCTCGATGACCTCCCGATGCCCGCGGAGTTTGCCGATACCTGGTCAGAAAAGTCACATTTCGGGCGGAACCTCGCCAAAGGGGCTCTCATCGGTGTGTTGCTGTTGATTCTGGGTGTGCAGTGGCTGTATTTCAATCGCACCAGCCTGGCGGCACAGAATGACTGGCGTCCCGGCCTGGAATTATTTTGTTCATTCCTGCGTTGTGAACTGCCCCTGCAGGTCGATCTCTCCCGCATCGAACTGGTCAGCCGCGATGTGCGCAAACATCCGCGGGTTGCGGGCGCCCTGCTGATCAATGCCAGCCTGGTCAATCGCGCCGATTTTCGCCAGCCTTATCCGATCCTTGAAGTCACCTTCTCGAATTCGTCCGGGATACCGGTCGCGGTGCGCCGGTTCCATCCCGACGAATACCTCGGTAATCAGGCCGATATCAAGGCAGGCATGCCGGTCGATACGCAACTGCATGTGATGCTGGAGATTGAGGATCCGGGCGAGGATGCGGTCTCTTTCGAGTTTGAATTTCTCTGATTTTCAAGTCCTTCCGCACGGCGATTTGCGCATCTTTATCCAGAGCGTCGATGCGAGTATTATTCCTCGTCCTTCACTCCCGGAATACTTCAGAACAGACAAAATCCGGTGCGGATAGGTCCATACACACTCGCCAACAATGTGATGCTTGCCCCCATGGCAGGCGTCACCGACAGGCCGTTCCGGCAGTTATGCCGCTCGCTGGGAGCCGGTCTCGCCGTCTCCGAAATGGTTTCCTCCAACGCGCTTCTGTGGGGCAGCGAGAAAACGCGGCGTCGCATTGATCATGCCGGTGAGAATGAACCGGTATCGGTGCAGATTGCCGGCGCCGATCCGGCCATGATGGCTCAGGCCGCCCGTTTCAACGTCGCGCAGGGCGCACAGATCATCGACATCAACATGGGATGTCCGGCGAAGAAGGTCTGCAACGTTATGGCAGGCTCAGCATTACTGCAGGATGAGGCGCTGGTCGGCCGCATTCTCGATGCCGTGGTCGCGGCCGTCGATGTCCCGGTTACCCTGAAGATACGCACCGGCTGGGATCCTTCGCACCGTAATGCCCTGCGCATTGCCGCGATCGCCGAGCAGGCCGGCATCCAGGCGCTGGTCGTACACGGACGCACCCGTGCCTGCGGGTACCGGGGTGAGGCTGAACACCAGACGGTACGCGCCATCAAGGCTGCGGTGTCGATACCCGTCATTGCGAACGGCGATATCACCTCGCCGTGGAAGGCCGCCGAGGTCCTGCGCACTACGCAGGCCGATGCCGTCATGATAGGCCGGGCCGCTCAGGGACGGCCGTGGGTGTTTCGCGAGATCGTTCACTTCCTGATCACCGGCGAATCGCTGCCGCCTCCGGCACCTGCCGAGATCGGTCGCGTCCTCACCGGGCACCTTCACAATCTCTATGATTTTTACGGTGAATACACCGGCGTGCGTGTCGCGCGCAAGCATATCGCCTGGTACAGCAAGGCTCAGCCGGGGGGTAACCGGTTCCGTCAGCAGATCAACAAGGTGGAAACGGCGGAAGAGCAACTGCGCCAGGTCGATGATTATTTCGCCCTGCTGAGTGAACAGAAGGCGTTGGCCGCATGAACGTGGCGGCACGACGCGAGCGGCGCAAACAGCCGATCAGGCGCAGCGTCCAGTCGGCGCTCGAACTCTACCTGGATGATCTCAATGGCCACCAGGTCAATGACCTGTATCACATGGTGCTGGGCGAGGTTGAACCGGCGTTGCTGAACGTCGTTATGCACCACGTCGATGGCAACCTGTCCCATGCCGCGGAAATCCTGGGGATAACCCGCGTGACCCTGCGCAAGAAACTCAAGCAATACGGGCTGGAGCAATAACGAAGCCCTATGGCACTGCCCCGGCTTTCATACATAACGACCTTTTCACCGCAGAGAATGCGAAGTTGTTTAATTATTGTTTGTCCATAAACGCCATTTTCAATGTAAAGATGCAAAGTTCGCAAAGAAATCTGTTAACTAAAACAATTCAACGGCTTTGCATTCTCTGCGTCTCTGCGGTGAATGTTTTTTTCGACAGTTTCGCGGGCGTAGCCAAAGGGTATAAGAGCCTGCTCCTGCATTAGAAATATCAATTTCCTGGATGCACGAATGAACAAAATACAACGAGCACTGATCAGCGTTTCCGACAAAAGCGGCGTTACTGAATTCGCGCAGGGGTTGAGTGCGCTCGGCATCGAGATCCTGTCCACCGGCGGGACGGCGCGCCTGCTCGCGGATGCCGGCATCCCCGTGGTCGAGGTCTCTGACTACACCGGTTTCCCGGAGATGATGGACGGGCGCGTCAAGACGCTGCACCCGAAGGTGCATGGCGGTATCCTTGCCCGCCGTGGAGTCGACGAAGCGGTAATGGCGAGTAACGGCATTGCGCCGATCGACATGGTCGTGGTCAACCTGTATCCATTCGAACAGACCGTGGCCCGCGCGGACTGCGACCTGGCGATGGCGATCGAGAATATCGATATCGGCGGGCCCACCATGCTGCGCGCCGCGGCCAAGAATCATGCCGCCGTTACCGTGCTGGTTGACAGCGCCGACTACGCTCCGGTACTGGCCGAAATGCGGCAGCAGGGCGGCGCCATCACGGATGCCACCCGCTTTGCCCTCGCGGTCAAGACCTTCGAGCACACGGCCCGCTATGAAGGGGCCATCGCGAATTACCTGGGCAGCGTTAACCCGGGAGGTGGACATGACCCCTTCCCGCACACCCTGAATTTCCAGTTCATCAGGGCGCAGACGATGCGTTACGGGGAAAATCCGCATCAGCGCGCCGCCTTCTATGTCGAGCATGCGTCGTCCGAAGCCTCGGTCGCGACCGCGCGGCAGTTGCAGGGCAAGGAATTATCCTATAACAACGTGGCGGACACCGACGCGGCGCTGGAATGCGCGAAGTCATTAACCGAGGGGCCGGCCTGCGTGATCGTCAAACACGCCAATCCCTGTGGTGTGGCACTTGGCGCTACCCTATATGAAGCCTATGACCGGGCCTTCAAAACGGACCCGACCTCGGCCTTTGGAGGGATTATTGCCCTCAATCGGCCGCTGGATACGGCCACTGCCCGGGCTATTATCGAGCGGCAGTTCGTCGAGGTCATCATCGCACCGGCAGTCGAACCGGCGGCACTTCCGGTACTTGAAACGAAGAAAAACGTGCGCGTACTGGAGTGCGGCGCCTGGAACGACGCGCCGATTGCGGGGCTGGATTTCAAGCGTGTCAACGGCGGCCTGCTGGTGCAGGACCGCGATCTTGGCCGGGTGAGCGCAACTGATCTCAAAGTCGTGACCCGGCGTGCGCCCACACCGCAGGAGACGCTTGACCTGCTGTTTGCCTGGAGAGTCGGCAAGTTCGTCAAGTCCAACGCCATCGTCTACTGCAGGGACGGCACGACCATCGGCGTTGGCGCCGGCCAGATGAGCCGGGTCTACAGCGCCCGCATCGCGGCACTCAAGGCAGCCGACGAAGGTCTGGAAGTGCGCGGGTCGGTAATGGCCTCGGATGCGTTCTTCCCGTTCCGCGACGGCATCGACCAGGCGGCCGGGGCCGGCATCGTGGCGGTCATTCAGCCGGGTGGATCCGTGCGTGATGACGAAGTCATCGCTGCTGCCGACGAACACGGCATGGCGATGGTGTTCACCGGCATGCGGCATTTCCGCCATTAGCTGATTCGCGAGCTGAGTGCCAGATTCAGTTTAAAGCCACGGAAGCACACGGAAAAATTCTTTTAGGCTTCTATCCTTCCGTGTATTTCCGTGTGCTTCCGTGGCCAATATTTTTTCTGACAAAGGATTTTTATGAACATTCTCATTATTGGCGGCGGTGGCCGTGAACATGCGCTGGCATGGAAGGCTGCGCAATCACCGCTCGCGGATG
This sequence comes from Gammaproteobacteria bacterium, assembly GCA_049688075.1. Lineage (GTDB taxonomy): Bacteria > Pseudomonadota > Gammaproteobacteria > UBA9214 > UBA9214 > CAVQCA01. The sequence continues at coordinate 7 of JBAVKA010000437.1, read as the reverse complement.
CCGTGTA
>JBAVKA010000436.1:0-1504 GCA_049688075.1 Gammaproteobacteria bacterium | reverse complement strand
GAGAGGAAAATGGCGTAACCGCCGAGCTGCGCCATCCCGGCCTCGAACGAGACCCGGGTGCGGGTGGAGGATTTCTCGAACACCATCGCGAGCACCCGCCCCTTGAGCGGTTCATGCGGCATGCCCGCGCGGTGTATCGCCTTGAGCTCCACGGCGCGCGCGATCAATCCCCGGAGTTCCTCCGGCGAGAAGTCGAGCAGCGTCAGGAAATGCCTCGTCGTCATGACCTTACTCCACAAGAAATTCGCGCACCAGTTCGCTGACTTTCTCGACGATCATCCGGCCCTGGTGCGCCGTCGTCACCAGGGGCGGCAACAGCCGTATCACCCGTTCGGCGGTGACGTTGATCAACAGGCCGCGCTCGAGGGCGCGCCCGACCAGTTCGGCGCAGGGCCGGTCGAGTTCGATGCCGATCATCAGGCCGAGTCCGCGGATCTCTTTCACGCCGGTCAGTCCGGCGAGTTGTTCCCGGAAACCTTCCAGCAGCTGCTGCCCGAGCTCCGCGGCATGTGTTACCAGCCGTTCCTGCCCGATCGCATCGAGCACCGCCAGGGCCGCACGGGTTGCGAGCGGGTTGCCGCCGAAGGTGGTGCCGTGATTACCGGGATGCATCAGACTGGCGGCCGTAGCGCGCGCCAGGCAGGCCCCGATCGGCACCCCGTTGCCGAGCGCCTTGGCGACGGTGAGCACGTCCGGAAGAATGCCGGTGTGCTGGCAGGCGAACCATTCCCCGGTGCGCCCCATGCCGGTCTGGATTTCATCCAGCATCAGCAACCAGCCGTTTTCATCGCAGATCCGGCGCATACCCAGCAGATAATCGGGATCCGGGACATTGATGCCGCCTTCCCCCTGTATCGGTTCGACCAGCACGGCGACGACATCGTTGCTGTTGCCGGCGACGGTTTTGATGGCCTGCAGGTCGTTGTAGGGAACCCTGATAAACCCCTGCACGAGCGGTTCGAATCCCGCCTGGACCTTGCGGCTGCCGGTCGCCGTGAGCGTCGCCAGGGTGCGGCCATGGAAGCTGTTTTCCATGACGATAACGGTGGGTGTAGCGATTTGCCGACCGTGGCCGTACAGGCGAGCGATCTTGATGGCCGCTTCATTGGCCTCCGCGCCCGAGTTGCAGAAGAACGCCCGCTCCATGCCAGCAAGCTTGCACAGGCGCTCCGCCAGCTGTTCCTGCAGGGTGATTCCATAGAGATTGGAGGTATGCACCAGCCGTCTGGCCTGGTCGGCGATGGCCTGTGCGACCCCGGGATGGGCATGACCCAGGGCGCAGACGGCAATGCCGCCGAGTGCGTCCAGGTACTGCCTGCCTTCCGTGTCCCACAACCACACGCCCTCGCCCCGTTCAAACTGTACCGGGAGTCTGGCGTAGGTTGCCATGAGGTAATCCGTCATGTTGATGCTGTCCTGAAAAAGAAAAGGCAGTCCATCACAGACTGCCTACCGATGAATCCGATTCTATAACCTGAAAAATCTACAGGCAAACATTCCGGAA
>JBAVKA010000435.1:0-1924 GCA_049688075.1 Gammaproteobacteria bacterium | reverse complement strand
ACGCAGTGGGGGCACGGCTTATCCTGACGTGTACCTCTACGAGACGCTGGGTCTCGTTCGTCTGACCTGTCTGGAGCGTAACGTGCCGTGGGCGAAGGCGTGATGTTTTGTCCGAAAGCCGGATGCGGGAAATCTGCATGTCCGGTTTGATGAGCGGGGTGTGGAAACGGAGTGATGGTACGGCAATTGAGGCACCGCCAGACGAAAGGGGCGGAAACAGATAGGCTGTACCTTAGACCACCGCGCCACATCTCGACTCTACCGATCCCTGTCCTACACGAGACGTTAATAAAAGATTTCGCTAATTGGCAGGAATCGCAACCAGAATACGCCGATCGAGCAGATTACCTGAACAGCAGAAAAGCGGAAAAAACGGTCATCCTGCTGGGTAATCGCTTCACAGAGGACACGAGATCTGTTACGGAATGATGGGCGGCGATACTGGACTCAACGCCTCAAACAGGTGTTCAACAAAAGTAGGTGCTTTAAGCGATATCGAACTTGAGACATGCCGTGAATGTGGTAACCCGGTGAAGGTGATTACCTGCATTGAAGACCCGGTGGTGATCGAGAAGATACTGACCCATCTGCAGGAAACGATTACCACGGCGCCAACAGTTCTGTGGCCGGCAAGTCGAGCGCCACCGGCTGACCTGTTTGTCTGACACCATAAAATCCTTCATTCCATTCCAATGGTAATGACTTAAACGGCAGAGTCAGAATTACGCTTGGTCCGATGCCCGGGATAGCCACGCAAGTGGTACGGGCGAGGGCAAATAGCTGGATAGTGAGTGCGGAATGACGCAGGATTTCGCCATGGTGGCAGGGCGCAGGTTCCTTCGTTACCCGTGGATGATTCGTTGACGAGTGATGAAAAGCGCGTTTGTTTTTCCTATATTCTGCAGCGATTGCAGAATCCGACGTCCACCTGGCGGATGGCGAGGCTGCGGCCGAGGAGCGCATCGATCCGCCTGCGGCGGGTTGGCGCAGACTGACTTGCCCGGCATTCACCGGCCTCGAGGCGCTATTCAATTGCGCCTGATTTACGTATGATCCAAGATGACATCACAGCCTCTAATCTGGAGTGGATTCAGTGTGAAAACTTCCGGTATGTTTTCCATCAGTAACATGGGTCGGAATATAACCCGACTCACTGGAATACTGATCGTCCTGGCCGTCCTTGCAGTGGCCGATGCGCAGGGACGGGAGGCTCGAATTTATCTCCCGGTCGGGAGTGTGGACGCCGCGAATTTGATTGAACCTCCGCCCGCGGAGGACTCCGATGCGCTGCGAGAGCAAATGACCGTCGTCCTTTGGTTGCAACGAACCCGAACACCGGATCAGATTGCGTTCGCAGAGCAGCCCCTCGATCTCGATCGGTTTGTCCCGATTCTTCGCACTTCATTGCTCGATGCAGACGGGATCGATTTGAAGCGGACGCTCGACGCAGTCATCGACGAAGTTCGAACCGAATACGATGCGCTTAAGGGTCAATATAACCTGAGGCGGCCATTCGAAATCAATGACGCCGTCCATCCCGTGGGTGAAGCACGGCCGGTGGCAGCCTATCCCAGCGGGCACGCGATTCGTGCGACTGTTTATGCGCGACTTCTCGCGGAAATCTTTCCTGAGCACCGCGAAGCGTTGTTGGAACTCGGCCGGCAGATTGGTTATGGCCGGGTTATTGCGGGAGCTCATTTTCCGATCGACGTGCTCGCCGGGCAAAAGCTCGGTGAGGCCTATTCAGACACCATTGCGAAGCAGAAAACCTTTCTAGAAGCGGCGGCGCGAATTCGTCGTTCCGCATCGCGTGAGGAATCTGATTGACGGTCCCTGGAATCAAAAATGAATAATCAACTGTTTGTCGCGACCCGACCTGATAAAAAGCTACCCATGCGTGGAAATGTCCGCAGGACGACATGAC
>JBAVKA010000434.1:0-1737 GCA_049688075.1 Gammaproteobacteria bacterium | reverse complement strand
GTCTACAAGAACTGGCTGATGCCCGCACGGCCCTCAGGGTTGCGACGGATGTGGGCTCGCGTGATGCGGTCGCACTTCAGGAGCCAAGGCTGTGACGGCCGGTGCAACAGCAGCGCCATGCCGGGATTTACTGGAATTTTTGGCATCCGCCGGGGTTGCCACCCCTATAGGGAGTCTATTTGGTGACGTCCAAGAGTTACCTCGCTCTCGACCTTGTCGCGGTTCCGAACCTCGAGATACGTCTAACGTCAGCATCGCAAAGGTAATCGGATACTCCTCTTACACTGTAATAAATCGCCTCGCTGCCCTTGGAAGCATAGTGGTGTTGATAGCCATAGTTCTTTCTCCACTGGCACAAGCCAATGATGCCCGGCCGCCGAAAAGTTCGCGCATCCTGAAGATCTACGAGACCCCAGCCGAGGTGGCAACACGCGACGAACGCACAGTCCACCAACTGAATCTTGCCGGCTACCAACGACCTGACATGATCGGGTATATCTACAGTGGCGAGTTTGTCCTCGTCCCGGCGACTGGCCTGGACAACGTGAGTTACTATTCCCAAACCTTCGCCGATATGGCAGCCCGTTGTCCGGGGCTAAATCTGGATGCCGCACAGTACGATATCCTGCCGTACCTGTTCAGCAATGCTAAAGATTTGTTCGATCGTTTCAGGTCGGGCAGGCTGTCCCAATCGGAAGTTTTTCAGGCAGCCTGGATGGGAATGCTAGGACTCAGTAAGCATTGGTCCTGCCAGTGGGACCCGACAGGGCTGACGACGCTGGACCAGGCCCAGGCCCAGTGTGATCGAGCCGCGCGGGATCTGGAATCGGTCGGGCTCTTCCCGTCATTGGACGCCCAGCATGACGTACAGCAGTTCCTTTCCCAGCACGGTTGTGACAGTGCCGAGGCGCGACACCTAGCACGCCAACTTATTGCATTTGGGCGTGAGGAGCAAGTCCGCACGTATTTTACTCCGACGATGCCCTCACCAGACTCACCTGAGGGGAAAGCGTACTCATCAACCCTCGCCAACTGTCTGCGCTCAGCTGCAGACGATACCGAATACCGCTGGTGCGGCTGCTACGTACAGACGCTGCACAGTCTTAATCCTCCACAAAGTGTTCTCACGGCACTGGCGGACAACCCCTTTGTCGATGGTGCAACTTATATTACATGGCTGGTACGACATGTTTCAGGTGCCAATGCGCTGTACTCCTGTGCCGACAAGATCCCGGGATATGGAAAATGGCGCGAGTCTCGTTTTCCCCGCCCCACCGCCTGCTTGGCGGGTGAAGAACCGAGCGACAACGGAGGGAGACAATGCCACTACCGCGCAGCGTGGGGAGAGTTTTCTCTCACCGCCGAGCAATGCGCCCCGGAAATTTCCTCCAGGCAATGGGGAACGCGGGAAGTCGACTGCAGCGTTGGAGGTGCCATCGCCCGACCCTCGCGGGAACCACGCCGTTGGCAAGACGGCGCCTACACGAAGATTGACTACGAGCATGAAATGCCGTCCGACTTCTCTCCGCCGTTGCCGGATGATGCTCGCGCTATCGTACCGCTGACTATTCGGTTGTTATACCGCAAGACGCCTGGCACGCTGAAGTGGGTTTCGCTGACACCGCTGACATTGGCTACCTTCGCCTACATGGATATGCCTTTTGAGCTACAAACGAGTAATACCCTTGGCCGAGATATCGGCGCGATCGATCGCGAGGGCGCCTTACTGCTGGAATG
>JBAVKA010000433.1:0-9061 GCA_049688075.1 Gammaproteobacteria bacterium | reverse complement strand
GGCTTGTCCTTGAAATCCTGATGAATGGCTTCCATCGAGGGCATCTCCCGACGGCAGGGGGGGCACCAGGTCGCCCAGAAGTTGAGCATGACCACCTTGTCGCGGTACTCGTGCAGGGCATGCGGTTTGCCGTCCATGTCAGACAGCGTGAAATCAGGCGCGGCCACCGGGTCCGCGAGTCGGGTCAGGGTATGACCCAGTTCCGGCACCGGCATCTGCGCCGCCGCCAGTGTGCTGTACAGCAGCATGGCGAGGGCCGACAGGCCGGGGTAGTGTTGTCTACGACGGATGCGCCGGCGCGCAGCGTACATTCGCCATTCTGCCATCATGTCGTTCATCTCTCAGCTCCACGGAAAAGACGAAATCGAATTCACTGTCCGGTGCCAGTTCCACGGTGGTAAATCCCTGCATCCAGTCGCCGGGGGCGAAGTTCTGCTCGTCGGCCAGCATCGACCAGCGGAAGCCCACACCCATCGTAGCCCACTCCGCCACCCATGCGGACTTGGCCCGGAAGGGATGCGTGGCGCCGTCGGGTGTGACCGCGCGCCAGTCAGCCACGCGGTAAGTCAGCGTCGCATCCGAGTCATTGCTCACGATGGTGCCGAAGACGCACTGTGCGCGCATCCGCTCGATCAGTTCCGGCGGCAGGCCGCGCGAGCTGTATATCGCCGCGACATAGTCCGGCAGCATCTGCACCAGTTGCAGGCTGAATCCAGGCTGCTGCACACGCCAGGACATCAGTCCGGTATCCGGATCACGGTACTGTTGCACCTCGTCGGCCGTGACCGGCGGTGATGTCAGCAACAGCAGCCACAACAATATCGGAAGTCGGCAGAGCAAGCTCATATCCCCGAAAAAAGTAGCGAGGCCTCGATCAATACTCCATAAACCCGCATCCTGTCCAGCGCGTTTTCCAGCTGGCCATCGAGGATTACACGCGAATGTCGCCGAGCCGGGAGCTTCTTCCCGGCAGCAGCTGTCTGCCGTTTACCGGTGCTTACGGCTTCGCGGGAACCAGTTCTACCTCGACCCGGTTGTTGACGGCGGCGATGCGATTCCACGCCGAGGCTGTGACATCGGAATCCCTGGAGGGGTATTCCAGTCTGGGATCGCTGAACTGGTGGGAGATGATCTCGATGCTGATGTCGCTGCCGTTCACGAGCGGTGAGGTGGCGAGGAAATTCGCAAATGCAATCGACTGCTGTTCACCCGCGGAGGGCAGCTGCTGCTGGGGGTGTCCGAACAGGGTGCAATCACGCACCGGCAGGTCGGGCGCGGCGAGGGTATAGCCATCGACATCATTACCGGTCAGGCAGAACTCACCCAGATGGGAGTGCAGCTGAACCACGCCCTTGAAGCCCAGTGACTGCAGGCGTGAAATCAGTTCATAGACCACCGCCAGGCGCTTGTCGCTGAAGGGTTCTTCCTTAATATCATAGGAGCTGCCCTGATTGATGGCCCAGGCGATGCTGTTGTACAGCAGGGTGGGATTGGTAACAGGGCGGCTGGCTTTCTTGACAAGCTGGGCGCGTAACGAAGCGCGTTCATCGCTGGCAGCCTTGGTCTCCAGCTGCAGCCGTCGCAGGCCATCGATCTCGACTTTCGTGTTGGCCAGTTCCTGACGGCTTTCAGCGTAGTGACGGTAAAGCCAGACCGAGGGCACCAGCATCAGGCCGACCAGCACGAGGGCGATCAGCAGTCCGCCCGCACGTGCCAGTGCGTGGCGAGCGGTATAGGCCTTGCCGGTGGCGGGGTCGGCCTCGCCGAACTGTTCCAGACGATGCCGCAGATCCCGGATTTCTTTTCTGACTGCCCCGTAATGGTCTTCAATCAGTTCCTCAATTTTAGAATGTATCTCTTTGTTTTGTGTGACAGATGAAGCTGCCTGTCGGGCGATTTCCTGGATATCCTCGCGCGACGCGGAGACGGCAATCTCGGGGGTCGAGTCGAGCAGGACAAATGAACTCCTGTCCGTCGCCGACTTTACCCGCCGGTCCTTGACCAGGCCGAGGTTGTTGAGCACCTGATAAAGTTCGGCCGGCTGGACCTCCTTGGGCATGATGCCGACAGCGCCGAGGGCACGCGCCTGGCTGAGGTAGAGGTCACCGCCCTTGGAGGTGAACATCATGATGGGAATGGTGGCGGTGGCCGGATTGTTCTTGATGGCCTCGACCGCCTCAAAGCCATCCATGCCGGGCATCATGTGATCCATGAAGATCACGTCTGGTACCTTTTCGACAAGGTAATGCAGGGCTTCCTGCGCTGATTCCAGCGTGTCGACATCCATGCCCTGTTTTTCCAGCATGCGCTGCAGGGTCATGCGTGCTGTTCTGGAATCATCGACAACCAGTGCAAGTCGGGTTGCCATATGCGAGGTGACTCCGGTCGGTGAAGGGTGTGGTTACTATACCCTATAGGCGGCCTGTTCGGCGAACGCTTGAGGGTGCATATCCCGGGCGCTTCAGCCGGTGTTGCGCATCCCGCTGGCGATGGCGTTGATGGAGCGCAGCAGCGGCTGAAGCCAGCGCTCCCGCTGATCCTCGTCGAGAGTGGTATCGCGGTAACGCGCGAGCAGCGTCACCTGGATGTTGTTCAGGGGGTCAATGTAGGGATTTCGCCGGTACAGCGACAGCCCGAGCGACGGGCTTTCCTCCAGCAGCATTTGTACGCCGCAGACATTCAGCACCTGGGTGACGGTGCGCCGGTACTCGTCGCGTATTTTGGTGAAGATGGCTTCCGCGGCCTGCCGGTCGACGGCGAGCCGGGTGTATTCCCGTGCGATGCTCATCTCGCCCTTGAACAGCGACATCTGGATGTTGCTCAGCAACGCACGGAAGAAAGGCCAGTGCTGGTACATCGATTGCAGTGTGACGAGGCGGGCAGCGTCGCCCCGGCGCCATTGTTCCAGCGCCGTGCCGAGCCCGTACCAGGCCGGCAGGGTATGGCGTGACTGCGCCCAGCCGAACACCCAGGGTATGGCGCGAATGGAGGATTTTGAGCGGTCCTGCCGGTTGCGGTGCGAGGGGCGCGAGCCGATATTGAGCAATCCGATTTCGGTCACCGGCGTCACTTCGTAGAAGTAATCGAACAGCCCCGGGGTCTGGTCGACCAGATCACGGTAGCTCGCCTCTCCCAGGCGGGTCAGTTCGTCCATGATACCCATGTAGTCGCGCCGGTCTTCCTCGTGGGGTTTGATTACGATGAGGCTTGCCTTCAGCAGCCCGGTGAGTCCCATGGACAGTTCATAGACCGCGGTCTCGGCGTTGCTGTACTTGTAGCGCAGCACCTCCCCCTGTTCGGTGAATTTGATCTGGCCGTGCACGGTGCCCGGCGGCTGGGACAGTATCGACTCGTGAGTGGGGCCGCCGCCACGGCCGATGGTGCCGCCGCGCCCGTGAAACAGCCGCACCCGGATATGGTGGTGATCGGCGATGGCGATAATTTTCTTCTGCGCTTCGTACAGGCTCCAGTTGGAGGCGAGGATGCCGCCGTCCTTGCAGGAATCGGAATAGCCCAGCATGATTTCCTGGCATTTGCCGGGGCAGTTCAGCAGCGTCCGGTAGCTGGCGTTGCCCAGCAGCTGCGTCAGCACATCCTCGATGTGCTTGAGATCATCGATGGTCTCGAACAGCGGGCTGATGCGGATTTTGCAGAACCATTCATCCCCGGTCCTTCCGGCCAGGCCGGTCAGCCAGGCAAGGAACATGACTTCGAGGATATGGCTGGCGGTGTGGGTCATGGAGATGACGTAGTTGCCGAAGGCGTTTTCGCTGACCTCCTGCTGCATACGCTGCATGACCTCGAACACCTCCAGGGTTTGCCGGGACTCGGCGGAGAGCGTGTCGTGCTGCAGCGCCGGCGGTGCCGACTCAAGCACCCGCGTGAGAAATGCCTGGCGTCCGGCTTCATCGAGCGACGTGTAATCGACGGGGTCCGGGAGGGCCTTGCAGATCTCGCTGATGGCATCGGTATGGCGCGTCGACTCCTGTCGGATGTCGAGCTGCATGAGAAAGAAACCGAAGGTCTCCACCAGGCGGATCAGGTCCTTCAGTTGACCTTCGGCGAGGCTGGCGTCGTTGTTGGCATTGAGCGAGTCGCGGATCAGCTGCAGATCCTGCAGAAATGTCTGCTCGCTGGCGTAGCCGATCCGCTGTTCGGCCGGCTCGATAGCCGCATCGTCCATCCGCTGGACGACTGCAGCGAGATTGAGTTTCAGGCGATATCGCATGAAACCGAGCTTGCGTCGATAGGGTTCGTGCAGGTAACGCCTGGGGATATCGGCGAAGGCTGCGGGGAAATTCGCCTCATCCGTCCGGATACTCTCGAGGAGCGTTGGCGAGAAACTGCACAGCCGCTCGGAGTGCGTGAGTCGATTACCCAGTTCCTCCACCCGGCGCAGATAGGCGATCAGCACCTCGCGCATGTGCAGGCGCAGGGCGGCTACGGTCGTAGCCGGAGTGACGAAAGGATTGCCGTCGCGATCGCCGCCAATCCACGACCCGAACCGCAGCAGTCCGCCGGGGACGGTGACGCCCGGTGTGCCGTCTTCCGTGGAGTAGACACGCTTGACAGCCTTCTCCAGGTAGCGGTAGGTCTGCGGCACGGCGTCGAACAGACTCGCCCGGAAGTAATACAGGCCGTTGCGGATTTCATCCTCGACGGTTGGCTTGTGCAGGCGCACCTCGTCAGTTTTCCACAGGACCTGAATCTGCTGCTTCAGTTCCTGGATAATGTCGGCGCGATCCTCGCGCGTCAGCCGTCTGTCGTTGAGCTTTTCGCCGGTCAGGAAAAGGCGGCGCAGTGCCAGCATGACGGTACGGCGTATGGCTTCAGTCGGATGGGCCGTGAAGACAGGCAGATACAGCGCCTGGTTCAGCAGGAGCTGCAACTGGTACGGTTCCACACCCTGGTCGTGGAATTCCTGCAGGGTGTGACTGAAGGAACCGAACCATAACGGGCCTTGCTGGCGGGCAAGCCGTCGACGCTGCTTGTGCCCGAAGGACTCCTCGGCGATGTTGACGAGGCTGAAATAGATGTTGAAGGCGCGTATGACATCGGCGAGCTCAATGGGCTGCAGGCCTTCGATGAGCCGCAACAGGCGGATGCGCAGCGCGGGATTTTCCTGCCTGCGCAGGCGGATGTAGCCCTTGCGCAGGGTCTCGACAGCGTACAGCAGCCCCGTGCCGGCCTGCTCCTGCAGGATCTCCCCCAGCAGATCGCCGAACAGCCGCACACGGCTGCGCAGTTCACGGTCGCGGGGCTGGTCGAATGGGGGAGCATTATCTCGGGTCATGCAAGCAAACAGGCCACGACAAAGCGTGGCCTGATCCGGGTTATCAAGCGGTGGATTATACGCGGCATGGGCGGTTCTCCGTCAAACGCCCTGCCCGGTGACGTCCGAGAAGCAGTGCCTGGCCAGTGTCCTTCCATAAACACCGTTTTCACCGCAGAGACGCAAAGTACGCAGAGAAATTCTTTAATGAAAACAATTAAACACTTCGCGTTCTTTCGGCAATTGCTCCCTGTATCGCCTAAAGCGCCTATTTTTGGTGCTCCACCTCCTGCACGGCCCAGGCCGGTTTCTCGACCGGTTCCCTGTCTCACCTTCTCCATGCAGTCGTGCGTCTCTGCGGTGAGTATGTTTTTTTATGGATGGTCACTAACCAACTCCGGGATTGTCGTTTCCTTGCATCACGCACCACGCTGGGCCAGCACCCGCTCGTACAGTTCGATGTAGTTTTCCGCACTGCGTCGCCAGCTGAAATCCTGGCTCATGCCGGTTTCGATCAGTTGCCGCCAGAGTTCGGGCGCACGGTAGTGGTGGATGGCGCGCTCCACGGCCTCCCACAGCGCCGGGGCCGTAGGTGCGTCGAAGCAGAAACCGGTGGCGGTTTTATCCGCCAGAGTAAGCTCCGTCGCATTGACGACCGTGTCGGCCAGGCCACCGGTCCGGCGCACGACGGGAACGGTCCCATAACGCAGGCTGTAGATCTGGTTCAGACCGCAGGGCTCGAAGCGTGAGGGCATCAGGAAGGCGTCCGCACCGGCTTCGATATGGTGCGCCAGCGACTCGTCATAACCGATATGCAGGCCGATGGCTTCCGGATTCTCCATGCGAGCCTTGCGCAGGGCTGCTTCCAGCAGCTTGTCGCCACTGCCGAGCACCACCAGTTGCGCGTCCTGCTGCAACAGCATCGGCAGGATCTCCAGAACCAGATCGATCCCTTTCTGTCCGACCAGACGGCTGATGATGCCAAACAGGGGAGCCGCGTCCTTTACCGGCAGCCCCATACGCTCCAGCAGGGTGCGCTTGTTGCCGGCCTTGTGTTTCAGGGAACGGCGGTTGTACTGGACCGGGATATGCGGATCGCCGCCGGGATTCCAGACGGCGTAATCCACGCCGTTCAGGATGCCGGTCAGGGTGTTCTCGCGGTGGTTGAGCAGACCCTCCAGCCCGTAACCGAAAGCCGGGGTGCGTATCTCCTGCGCGTAGGTCGGACTGACCGTGGTGAGCCAGTCGGAGAACACCAGACCGCCTTTGATGAACGAGAACTGGTCATGAAATTCCAGCGCGTCCATTGACCACCAGTGCGGTGGAAGCCCGAGTGAATCGAACGTATCCCGGTCGAACTGCCCCTGGTAGGCGAGGTTGTGGACGGTGAAGATCGAAGCCGGCGCACGGGGTGTCTCGGCAAGCATCGGGGGCACCAGCCCGGTTTGCCAGTCGTTGCAATGCACGATATCCGCCCGCCAGCCCAGTCCGGCCGCGTCCATGGCGATGGTGTAAATCGCACGGCAGAACGCGCTGAAGCGTTCGGCGTTATCCGGCCAGGGATTTCCGTCTTCCATGGTATAGGGATTGCCTTCGCGGTCGAAGTGGGCGGGTGAGTCGACCAGGTAAAGCGTGACCTTGCTGCCGGGCAGACGCCCGCCAAGGATGCGCACCGGCTCATCGACATCCGGCAGATCGACATGGGCGGCGAGCTCCAGACGGTTGCCCTGTTTCAGCACCTGCCGGTAGGCGGGGATGATGAGCCGGATATCCTGCTGCTGATTGAGTATGGCGCGCGGAAGGCTTCCGGACACATCGGCGAGTCCGCCGGTTTTAATGAGCGGGTGGGCTTCGCTGCTGGCGAACAGGATATTCATCGCGATAACTGCCTTGCTGTGAGTCGAACCGGGATGGCGGGAAAATGGCAAGGGTGAAGCATGACCGGGATGGCGTCAAGCAACCGGGCGGTTGCGTTTTGATCTGTTTTTATTAAGCTTCACGCAAGGGTGAGCGGCACGCCGACCGATTCCAGGGTAGCCGTGTGACTGGTGGGGCAGGGGTGTCACAGGGCGTTACAGTCGGGCCAAGTGGACCAGACGGGGGATGTGGATGGCGCGAATAGATCCTTGGGTATCCGGCAGCCGCATCCGTTTGCGGGATGATTTCGTCAGTGGCCTGAAATGCTTCCGCAATGAGGACTGGGAAGGTGCGTTGGGTTTCTTTCGGGCCGCGGATGATCAGGCCGAAATGGATGACATCTACCAGAATCGCTATACCTCCTACCATGGCCTGGCGCGCGTCCATATGGGTGACAGGAACGGCGTGAAGCTATGCCGCAAGGCCGCCGTGGGCGAGCGATTTGATGCCGAGGTCTATTACAACCTTGCCGTGGCCGAGCACAAACTGGATTTCCGGGAAAGCGCCTATACAGCCTTGCGCCGGGGGCTGACTATCGACGCCAGTCATACCGGACTGAAGCGGCTCAAGCAGGACTTCCGCCTGCGTGAGCAACGGGTGCTGATACCGGGCCTCCGGCGGGATCATCTTTTCAACCGGATTCTCGGCCGACTTTTCCGAGGCAGCCGCAAGCCTTGGCAGGACCGCGATCGCTAGGGCGTTCATGGCTAATTATTTAATATTGAAACAGTATCTTACGATAGTAATCTATAAATTACACCATATCGCTCGTTGACTATTATTATTCAGGTGCGAGGCATTGCTCTATACTCCTGCCCGGGAGTCGGCCAGACAGTCGCTGGGAAAACGGGATCGGAGTCAATTTCGGGAGTTGAAGCCTTTCTATACCGGTAGTTGACTGGAATGAAGTTGGCTCCGACCCGTTTTCCTGGAGGAAAGTCCGGGCTCCACAGGGCAGGGTGCCAGGTAACGCCTGGGAGGCGCGAGCCTACGGAAAGTGCCACAGAAAATATACCGCCGGCGCTACGCTGCCGGTAAGGGTGAAATGGTGCGGTAAGAGCGCACCGCACGTCTGGCAACAGGCGTGGCAGGGAAAACCCCACCCGGAGCAAGACCAAATAGGGGAACGTTCATGCGGCCCGCATGGTTCCCGGGTAGGTTGCTTGAGGTGCGCGGTGACGTGCATCCCAGAGGAATGGCTGTCCACGACAGAACCCGGCTTACCGGCCGGCTCCCTGCTATTTCGACCACGAAAGCACACGGGAAGAAATAGTCTGTATTACCCGGCGCGCACACCGGAATGGTGATAAAACATAGATTGGAAAATTGAAACCCCTCTTCCGGTTAAAGAACAGCTTGATTGAATGTCATGAGGCTCGCGGTATCCTGTTCGCCGGCAATCGTGCAAACCACTGCCGAAACGGGGTGACAAAGTATCGCTGTCAACTTCCAGACCTGCGAGCATTCAGTGATTCCAGCTTGTTGGATCGATATTTTTTCTGTGTTATTCCGTGTGCTTCCGTGGCCAATCCGGTTCTAACGGCGGGGATATCCCGCATGGAATCCGGCCGGTAAACAAAGTATATTGAGGTGGTTCCGGAAACTTTCTGAAGCTGGATGACACGCAAACTCTATATCAAGACACACGGTTGCCAGATGAACGAGTACGATTCCTCCCGGATGGCGGACGTGCTCGCGACTTCGCACCGTTTCGAAGTCGTGCTGGATCCTGCCCTGGCGGATGTCCTGCTGCTCAATACCTGTTCCATCCGCGAGAAGGCCCAGGAAAAGGTCTTCTCGGAACTCGGCCGCTGGAAGGAACTCAAGGACCGCAACCCGTCCCTGGTGATCGGTGTGGGGGGGTGTGTGGCC
>JBAVKA010000432.1:0-6620 GCA_049688075.1 Gammaproteobacteria bacterium | reverse complement strand
GCATAGTCGCATGACCAGGGGTATGCCTGCGAGCTTGCCACATATACCTGAGGAGACGTGTAGGGTATTAACCCTGGAATGTCTGAATTACATACCGTACTACCCCGGGGTTCCTGAAATTATCTATTTCTTTCAATAGTATATGCTGAAATCCAGCGCAGGGGGTCGGCTTTTTGATCCATTCCTGCGAGGCTTTTTATGGCTTCCTCGTGTAATTCACGGGCGCGCTGTTTCGCGCCTTGCAGCCCGAATAGCATCGGGTAGGTCGATTTCTCCAGCGACTGGTCCGCTCCGGAACGCTTGCCGAGGGTATCGGTTTCGCCTTCAACATCGAGAATATCGTCGTGAATCTGGAAGGCCAGACCAACGCACTTCGCATAGTGATCGAGTTTTTCAAGTGTGCCGGCGGGGAGCTCCGGAGCGGTGAGGGCGCCGAGGACGACGCTGGACCGGATCAGCGCGCCGGTCTTGTGGATATGCATGACCTCGAGTTCAGCGATGTCCAGTTGACGGCCGGTAGCCGTGAGATCGATTGTCTGTCCCCCTACCATGCCGCGCGAACCGGCTGCCAGGGCCAGGGTGTCGATCATCCGCAGCCGGGTGTTCGCATTTTTGAGTGTTTTATCATGCGCGAGTACGTAAAAGGCCAGCGCCTGCAACGCGTCACCGGCGAGAATGGCGATGGCTTCACCGAACGCCTTGTGACAGCTGGGTTTACCACGGCGCAGATCATCGTCGTCCATCGCGGGAAGATCGTCGTGGACCAGGGAATAGGCGTGAATGAGCTCGATGGCGCAGGCTGCACTGTCCAGTTGTTCCCTGCGACTGCCGACGGATTGACCACTGGCGTAAACGAGGGCCGGGCGAATGCGTTTGCCACTGCCCAGTACCGCGTAGCGCATGGCTTCATGCAGGGATGACGGAAGGGTATTGGCGTCGGGCAGCCAGTGATGCAGGTTTTTCTCGAGACGAGCCTGACAATTTGCCATGAACGACTGCAGGGAATGATCAGGCGTCATCACTGGTGAACGGGGTAATATCGTCCTTGCCGGATTTGTTCAACAGGATTTCGACCTTCTGTTCGGCCTCTTTCAGGGCCTGCTGGCAGGTGCGCGTCAGTTGAATGCCGCGCTCGAAATGCTGCAGCGATTCCTCCAGGCTCAGGTTGCCTTGCTCCATCTTTGCAACCAAGGCTTCCAGCTCCTTCAGGGACTTTTCAAATGCAAGTGTTTCCTGTTGTTTTCTGGCCATTGCTTGATACTTTCATCAAATCGGCTTACGTTACCCCAGCCGGGTGAGGGGGGTCAATGCAAGGCCTGATGTCGTCATCAGTAGATTACGAGTACTTGACCCGGCAGAGATGCTGGTCTAGATTTGCCATAAGATTAGATTAATTCTAAACTTAATCCGGGACCAAACAACTCCCTTCATTACATTGCACGAGGAAATAGCTATGAATCTGAAAGGCAGCAACACCGAACAGAACCTCAAGGATGCCTTCGCCGGTGAATCACAGGCCAATCGTCGTTACCTCTATTTCGCCTCCAAGGCGGATGTGGAGGGGTACAACGATGTCGCTTCCGTGTTTCGTTCCACGGCGGAAGGCGAGACTGGCCATGCCCACGGTCACCTCGAATACCTCGAAGCGGTTGGCGACCCGGCTACCGGGCTTCCCATTGGCGCCACGTCGAATAACCTTAAGGCGGCAATTGCCGGCGAAACGCATGAGTATACCGATATGTATCCGGGTATGGCCAAGTCGGCACGTAATGAGGGCTTCGATGAAATTGCGGACTGGTTTGAAACCCTGGCCAAGGCCGAGCGTTCTCACGCCAACCGCTTCCAGAAAGCACTCGATTCACTGGATCAATAGGTTCTGGCATGCGTTAATCGAGGGGTCGGCGGAATGGCCCCTCGTTTCGTGAACTTAAGGGTACAGCTTGATGGCATCGACAGGCGAAGGAAAACGGGAAGGCAGTCTGGAGGCACCGACGCGTCATCCGCTCGACTGGAAGGGTAACGGTTTCTACGACGAACAGGACCTGTTCAAGGAACTGGAACGCGTCTTTGACATCTGCCATGGTTGCCGGCGCTGTTTCAGTCTGTGCAACGCCTTTCCGACCCTGTTCGATGCCATAGACGGATCTGACTCCATGGAACTGGACGGCGTCTCCCGCGAGGTTTACTGGCAGGTGGTCGACCACTGTTACTTGTGTGACATGTGTTTCATGACCAAGTGTCCCTATGTGCCGCCGCACGAGTGGAACGTGGATTTTCCGCACCTCATGCTGCGCGCCAAGGCGGTTCGGTTCAAACAGGGAAAGGTCCGGCCGCGTGACCGCCTGCTGACATCGACCGATACGGTTGGACATCTTGCCGGAATACCGGTTGTCGCCGGGGTGGTCAATGCAGCCAATAAGTCAAAAACGGCACGCCGGCTGATGGAAAAGGTGCTGGATGTGCACCAGGACGCCATCCTGCCCCAATACCACAGCAGGACATTGCGAAAGCGGCTCGCCGGCCGTGCCAACCTGGATATGGCTGCAGAACCGGCCGGACCGACGCGTGGCAAGGTTGCCCTGTTTGCGACCTGTTACTGCAATTACAACGAGCCGGATATCGGGATGGACCTGGCGGTGGTGCTGGAACATAACGGCATTCCGCTGACCACTGTCCCCAGGGAGCAGTGCTGTGGCATGCCCAAACTGGAACTGGGTGACCTGGATGCCGTCAAGGCCGCCAGGGATGTCAATATACCGGCCTTGCTGCGCCTCGTTGACGAGGGCTGGGATATTATCGCCTCGATTCCTTCCTGCGTCCTGATGTTCAAACAGGAGCTCCCGCTCATGTTTCCGGATGATCCGGATGTCGCCAGGGTCAGGGATGCCATTTACGATCCGTTCGAATACCTGATGCTGCGTCACAAGTATGGCAAGCTGAAAACCGATTTCAAACAGGCGCTTGGCAAGGTGGCCTACCATGTACCCTGTCACCTGCGGGTACAGAACATCGGTCTCAAGACACGCGATCTGCTGCATTTGATTCCCGACACCCGGGTGGATGTCATCGAACGCTGCTCGGGGCATGACGGAACCTATGCGGTAAAGAAAGAATTTCACGAAATCTCGATGAAGATCTGTCGCCCGGTAGTCAATCGCGTGGTGCGTGAGGAGGCTGATCATTACAGCAGTGATTGTCCCATGGCCGGTCACCAGATCGAGAATGGCCTGGATAACGGCAGGGCGCCGGAACATCCATTGAGCCTGCTGCGATTGGCGTATGGACTCCAGGAGCCTGTCCGGGTAACGGGGGCGGTTGATCGGGACTGAAGCTATGGAAAAACTAGCGCGTGGCGATCTTTACAGCCTTGAACAGTATGCGGAGCTGCGACCGGATTTTCGCGCCCGTGTCATGGCGCACAAGAAGAATCGCAAGCTGACCATCGGGCCTGTGCTCACTCTTTATTTCGAGGATCGCCTGACCGTACAGTACCAGATTCAGGAAATGCTGCGGGTCGAACGGATCTTCGAAGCCGCGGGCATCGAGGAAGAGCTCGCGGCGTATAATCCGCTCATCCCGGAAGGCGCCAACTGGAAGGCGACTCTTATGATCGAGGAGCCCGATGTCGACAAGCGCCGAGAGCTGCTGGCCGGGCTTGTGGGGATTGAAGACAGGGTCTGGGTGATGATCGACGGACACGAGCGGGTCTATGCGGTCGCGGATGAGGATCTTGACCGGGACACCGCTGAAAAGACTTCATCGGTCCATTTCCTGCGATTTGAAATGAACCCGGCAATGATCAGGGATGCAAAGGCTGGTGCAGCACTCGCTTTTGGCGTAGACCATGCGAACTACTCGCACCGGGTGGAGCCTGTCACGGAGAATATTCGCACCGCCCTGCTTGCCGACCTCTCATGAGCCGGTGCGACACCCATCAGATCCCTTAAATTGCGCAGATGCGTTGATGAGACTCGAAATGAGTCGATGGGCGCGCTAAACTGCGCTCCCCATGAGGATACCCATTCCTGGCAGGGCAACACACCGAAGATACCGGCTTGCCCTCTTTCTCCTGATTCTTTCCCCTGTCATTTACGCAGATGACGAGACAGACTGGAGCATGGTTCCCTTCGTTGAGCACCCTGCCTGGAAGGAAGAAGCCTCGGGATTGCCTGCCTATCCGGGAAATGACCACTTGCTGGAGGTGCCGGCCAGCCAGCCCGGCTATGACTTTCGTGTGTTCATCGATCCGGACTCGCTTTCCGTGGGGGCAGACCGGGTAGTGCGCTACACACTGGTGATCGTTTCATCTTCAGGTGTGCGGAATATCTCTTATGAGGGGCTGCATTGCGGCAAACACGAATACCGGCGCTATGCCTACGGTTCCGGTGATAAATGGTTTCCGATCGAGGCCTCGCCCTGGCAAAGGGTGAGCGACATCGGAATGGAACATTACCGTTATGTGCTGTACTGGGACTACGTGTGCAGCCCCTTGAGACCCAATCTCGATGCTGCGTCAATGTTAAGAAGGATTCGCAACACCTCGGGACCCATATTACATGATTAGTCATTTTGCAAACCCAGGCCACGGATTATTGCCATGAGTGCTGTGTACGACGCTGCCGCGATCGAGATTCTCAGCGGGCTTGAACCCGTGCGCAAACGTCCGGGCATGTACACGGACACCTCGCGTCCCAACCATCTTGCTCAGGAGGTCATCGACAACAGCGTCGATGAGGCGATGGCCGGTCATGCCACACGTATCGAGGTGGTGCTGTACAAGGATGGTTCGCTGGAGGTTGCGGACAACGGCCGCGGCATGCCGGTAGACCTGCACCCGGATGAAGGCGTCAGCGGAGTCGAGGTCATCCTTACCCGACTGCATGCCGGGGGCAAGTT
The DNA here is from genome assembly GCA_049688075.1 of Gammaproteobacteria bacterium. GTDB lineage: Bacteria > Pseudomonadota > Gammaproteobacteria > UBA9214 > UBA9214 > CAVQCA01. Next base: position 1,724 of record JBAVKA010000432.1, on the reverse strand, counting down.
CTCGGCCGGCAACTACACGTTCTCCGGCGGGCTGCATGGCGTGGGCGTGTCGGTCGTCAATGCTTTGTCCAAACACCTTGAAATCTGGGTGCGGCGCAATGGCAAGGAGTACAACATGGCCTTTTCCGGCGGCGACAGGATAGCGGCTCTGGAAGAGGTCGGCACGGTCGGCAGGCAGAATACCGGCACCACAATCCGTTTCTGGCCGGATTCCAGGTACTTTGATTCGGCCAGATTTTCCCTGTCGCGTCTCAAGCATGTCCTGCGCGCCAAGGCGGTGTTGTGTCCCGGTCTTGTGGTGCGCCTGCACGACGAAGCCAGCGGCGAGAAGCTGGAATGGCGCTATGAGGAGGGAGTACGGGATTACCTGATCGGGGAACTCGGCGATGTGCCGCGGCTGCCCGAGGACCCCTTCGCCGGCAACATGGCCGGCAACCACGAGGCTGCCGAGTGGGCGCTGGTCTGGTTGCCCGACGACGGTGAGCCGGTAGCCGAAAGTTATGTCAACCTGATTCCTACCGCCCAGGGCGGGACCCATGTGAACGGTCTGCGCATGGGCCTGACCGAGGCCATCCGCGAATTCTGCGAATTCCGCAACCTGTTGCCGCGCGGCGTGAAACTTGCCCCCGAGGATGTATGGGACCGGTGCAGCTACATCCTGTCGGTGAAGCTGCTTGATCCGCAGTTCAGCGGTCAGACCAAGGAGCGGCTCTCCTCCCGGGAATGCGCGGCATTCGTGTCCGGGGTGGTCAAGGATGCCTTTGGCCTGTGGCTCAACCATCACACGGAGACGGGCGAGCGCATCGCGTCGCTGGCAATCGAAAATGCCCAGAAACGCCAGCGTGCCGGAAAAAAGGTCATTCGCAAGAAGGTGACCTCGGGCCCGGCCCTGCCGGGCAAGCTGGCCGATTGCTCCTCAACTGACGGTGAGCGCACCGAGCTGTTCCTGGTCGAGGGTGATTCGGCCGGCGGTTCCGCCAAGCAGGCCAGGGACCGCGAATTCCAGGCCATCATGCCGTTGCGTGGCAAGATCCTCAATACCTGGGAGGTGAATTCCGCCGAGGTGCTGGCATCCCAGGAGGTGCACGATATTGCAGTCGCCATCGGTGTCGAACCAGGCTCCAATGAACTGAGGAATCTGCGGTACAGCAAAATCTGTATACTCGCCGACGCCGACTCCGACGGTGCACATATTGCGACGCTGTTGTGCGCGCTTTTTCTGCGCCATTTCCCGGCCCTGGTGCAGGCCGGTCATGTCTACGTGGCCATGCCTCCGCTCTACCGCATCGATGCCGGCAAGGAAGTGTTCTATGCCCTGGACGATGCCGAGAAACAGGGACTGCTGGACCGGATAGCCGCCGAGAAGATCAGGGGCAAGGTAGTCGTTCAGCGTTTCAAGGGACTGGGTGAGATGAATCCGATGCAGTTGCGCGAGACAACCATCGCACCGGAAACCCGCCGACTGGTGCAGTTGACGGTAGACTTCGACGATGACACCCATCAATTGATGGATATGCTGCTGGCCAGGAAACGTGCGCTGGACCGCCGTAACTGGCTCGAGGCTTCCGGCGACATGGCTGAGATATAGCGAACCGCGGGTATAACGATGAAAACGCTCGACCTCGACTATGAAGGCATCGAACAGCTGCCTTTGAAAAGTTTCACCGAGAAGGCTTACCTGAATTATTCCATGTATGTCATTCTCGACCGGGCCCTGCCGCATA
>JBAVKA010000431.1:0-2985 GCA_049688075.1 Gammaproteobacteria bacterium | reverse complement strand
GCCATACCGGAATGATGATCTGATTGGTTATCTGAAAATCCCCGTATCGGCGGTTCGATTGCGCCCCCGGTCAACAAAACAAATCCGTTATTTACACTTCTGTAACAAGAACGATTAATCCGCGTATTATTCTAGGCGGTGAACTCTTATTTCGTGACGGCACTAGTCAGCTAAGGAGGAGTTCTCGGTACCTGCCAGTCCTTCCCCGCTGCAGTGGCTTAGAACCAGTTCGGGTGGATTCACTGAAAAGATGAAAGGTGCGGACCGATTTAGGACATTCAGCCCAAGAATCTGACGTTGGGTGGTTGGAAATACCGCCGCTTCAACATCCTGCAGCAGACAGGGACCGATGCTGAATTGTGCCACCTGATAGACAGGTACCTGCACTTCGGTTCCATCGGCCAGGACACCGGGTAACTCCCGCTTATAGGTTGCCAGTCCCCGTTCGAGCAGTTCATCGAGCGTGGGCCTGTTGATGGTCAGGAAACCCGAGCCGGTGTCTACCATGAAGTCAGTAGCCTTCAGGTTTCCAAACCGGCCCTGGACATAATAGGTCGTGGCCTTTCCGACAGACATGGGAATTCTGGCATCGAATTTACCGGCCATGACGGTCGCATTTGCCACGAACAGAAACCCTGCCAGAGTGACTGGAATTGAGACAAGCTTCTTCATGGATGTATTCCCTTTGCCATATGGGGGTTAGAGGACCATCTGAGAACCGGGCTCGACCGTCAGTCGTTTGTGCCTGCCCTGATTGATGCTACAAAAACGACAGTTTAATTCCCTACCCTTTCAATCACCTGGCCGTGGCACCTGCGTCAGCGTCGCCACGACACGACAGAATATCCTCGAAATAAAACCTGCCAGAGCGGGGTTATGACGGCTATCTGTTTGAAAATACGCAGATACCAAAAATTGGCATCCTATCTGCTGGTAATGGGTTGTGTCAACGCACCAACGAGTGAGGAGAACGACGATGAAGACCAAACATACGGTGTTTACAACGCTGTTATTTATCGTCATGGCCAGCAGCAGTGGAGTGGTCTCTGCCGCCGGCAGCAGCGTACCGACCACCGGTGCCAGCTTCGAGCAACTCGATGCAAACAAGGACGGACAGGTGAGCGCCGACGAGGCAGGCAATAACATCGAGTTGATCAGGATGTGGAGCAGCGTCGATACGGATAAGAACGGGGCAATCGATCGCACCGAGTTCAGCGCCTTCGAGAGCCTGCGTGGAGAACCCGAGGAGTCCGGAGAGGCACCGAGCGAAGACTCCAGCGGCCCGTTGTAAGGGGGCCCGGGTTGTTATAGTCCACATGCCGTGCGGGTCTGTGAGGTGATGAGTTATCCGCTGCTGGCCAGGATGCCGGCAGCAGAAACTCGATCGTCGGCAGTTGCTCTCTGCAGTTGTTTGACGATGTCTGCTCAGTATCGACAGGAAACCAGGCAAGGAGTACAGGACATGGCTGCACGATGCGCTGTTCCATCCATGCCGCTAATCGGGTGTGACATCGGCGCTTCTGTCCATGGTGCGCCATTCGAGCAGCATAGGGCGGAAATATCGGATTGAACGAACCCGCAATCAAGCGAGGAGCGTGACAAATGATGCGACTAGCTAAATTATTAACGATGGCGATGCTGTTCACAGGTATCGCGTATGGCGCGACGGATTCTGCATACCAGTTGGTGGTCAACGTCTCGAACCAGGTAATCCAGGAACTCAAAAAAGATCCGGACCTGGCACAACGTGACCCTAATGCTATTTACACGCTGTTGAACCGGATCGTGGCGCCGCACTTCGACTTCGATGCCACAGCAAAGTTGGTACTGGGCCATTACTGGCGTGATGCGAATCCGCAACAACGGCAGCGCTTCATCCAGGAGTTCCGCACGCACCTCGTGCAGTTTTATGCCGTGTCGCTGGCGAAATACAAAGATCAGAAGATTGATTACAAGCAACCGCGCGCGCGCGCCACTGACGACGAGGTGGTGGTGAAAACCGAGGTGCAGCAGCACGGTGGGACGCCTATACCCATCGATTACCGCATGCATCTCAAGGACGGTGATTGGAAAGTCTACGATGTGACAGTCGATGGCGTCAGCATGGTGACCAGCAACCGGAGCAGCTTTGCCGAAGAGATCCAACAGGGCGGCATAGACGCACTTATCGATCGACTCGCTCAGCGAAACCGTCAAAATGGGAGCTAGCGCAACCGGGGCGCCTGTTCTTCCGCCTGCGCTTCTAGCCTGGAAACGCGTCCGACGAACGATCGCCTGAGCTCGGGCGGCGAATTCCACCAAGCCGGGCAAGAACAACGATAACGTGGGATGTGCTGAATTTGTTCAGTCAAATCTCACCTGAAAGGCTGGAACCGTGGATTTTAGCGGGAAGTGCAAGGGTCCCGCGCCGATGAGGGGATATTATTTACCACACAGGAGTTAGTGATTATCGCGCATCGATATCATGGCGCGGTGTGGCGGCGCTGCAAGGATCTGCTAGGATTAAAAAGTACGACGCTGGCGGACATTTATTGACGACAGTCGTTGTCGAATAGGCGTCATTAAGGTTGTGCGGAACGTATTTCGCTGTCGGTTCATTTCCAGGGAAGCGTGACGATGCTCGAGGAGCGGTTTGAGGGGGTGCACGATTACTCACCCGATCGGCAAAATAACAAACGTCGCCGTTCCCGGGTACTTGTCGTGGACGATGATCCCGATCTGCTCCGGCTGTTGTTCCTGCGTCTCGGTACAGCGGGATATGAGGTGGAAACGGCAGGCAGCGGCGCTGAAGCCCTGGCGAAGATGGGCGTATCGTGCCCGCATGCCGTGATCACCGATCTGCGTATGGAAGGCATGGACGGGATGGCGCTGTTTCAGCACATGCATTGTCAAAACCAGGCACTACCGGTGATCGTGCTGACCGCCCATGGCACCATCCCGGACGCGGTGGAGGCCACCCAGCAGGGCGTGTTCGGGTATTTGACC
>JBAVKA010000430.1:0-2668 GCA_049688075.1 Gammaproteobacteria bacterium | reverse complement strand
ATGAGGAGGCGAGCTTTGAGGTCAGTGGTATCACCTTTCAGCTGAAACACCTGGGACCGGCGCATGCGCCCGGCGACAGCATCATGCTGGTCAGGGATTACGGGGTGTTGTTCAGCGGCGATGTGATTTACAAGGGGCGCGTGCCCTTCCTCGACAGCCCCGAGACCGATATTGAGCGCTGGCTTAAGGGACTCGACTACCTGTACAACCTGCAGCCGCAGCCCCGCTTCGTGATTCCCGGGCATGGGGCGCCGTCGGAAGACCTGCGCGCATCCGTCGCGCTCACACGCGACTATATTAATTATACTCGCACCGCCATGCGCAAGGCCGTGGATAATTTTGTCCCCTTTGACGAGGTCTACAAGGCTACCGACTGGTCTGCCTACGAGGATATGCCGGCATTTGACGCCAGTAACCGCGGCAACGCCTATCGCATTTATCTGGAGATGGAGGCGGAATCGTTTGAATAGATCCTTGTCATCCAGTGATTCTGCCGGATGAAACAACCGTTTGGAGGAACAATCCATGTCATCTGAAAGTTATCACGAACCCCTGGACAGTCTTGACGAAGCCACACGGGACATGCACCGGGCGCTTACCTCGTTAATGGAGGAGCTTGAAGCCGTAGACTGGTACCAGCAACGCGTCGCTGCGACTGCGGATGAAGAACTGAAACAGATACTCGCGCACAACCGCGATGAAGAGAAGGAGCATGCGGCGATGGTGCTGGAATGGCTGCGACGTCGCGACGACCATCTCGATACCCGGTTGCGGACCTACCTGTTCACCGACGGCGACGTGACGGAAATCGAACACGAGGAGGCGCCGCCAGCCGCATCCAGAGATGGGTCGCTCGGTATCGGCAGCCTGCGTAACAAAGGAGATAGACCATGAACAGCCTGTATCGCGAACTTGCCCCGGTCCCTGACGCGGCCTGGGAACAGATCGAGACGGAAGCCAGCCAGGCGCTGAAACGCACCCTCGCGGCCCGCCAGCTGGTCGATTTTGAGGGTCCGCTCGGCTGGCGTGTCTCGTCGGTCGATCCGGGGCGGACACAGGTGCTCGAGAACGCGCCGCACCCCGGCGTGGAAATGCGCGTGCGTAAGGTGCAACCGCTGATCGAACTTCGCATACCCTTCGAACTGGCGCGCAGCGAGATCGACGCCATCGACCGGGGTGCGGCGGATGCCGATCTGCAACCGCTCATCGATGCGGCACGCACTGCCGCCCTGGAAGAGGATAGCGCGATATTCTACGGTTACCGGGATGGATGGATCACCGGGATCTGCGAAGCCGCCGCTGCCCGGAGTCTCCCGCTCACGGATGACTATACCCGCTATCCGGACGTTGTTGCCGAGGCGCTGAATCGACTGCGGATGGCTAGCGTCGATGGTCCCTATGCGATTGCCTTGGGACCGCGTTGCTACACCGGGCTTACCCAGACGCGGGACGCCGGCTATCCCGTAATCGAGCATGTTCGCCGCCTGCTCGATGGCCCCATCGTGTGGGCGCCGGCCGCCGACGGGGCGCTGATACTGAGCCTGCGCGGCGGTGATTTCCAGCTGAGCGTCGGCCAGGATTTCTCGATCGGCTACCTTGAGCATACCGCGGCCAGTGTCCGGCTCTACCTGCAGGAGAGCTTCACCTTCCGGGTCAATACCCCCGAGGCGGCGATACCGCTGCGCTACCAGTAAACCGCGTCACTATTAATGATGAGCGCCACGCCGGCACGCATGTACCGGAAAATCATCCACGGGTTTGCGTCGCCCGGCGCGTGTTTCCGTCTGCGTCCCGGACCGGGACCTTCCCCGAAAAACGCAACCAGAGAAAACCCGAAATGCCGGCAAACAGGGAGGCAAGCAGAATGGCTGTCTTGGCCGCAATGAGGGTTTCGGTTTCCGAGGTAAAACCAAGGCTGGCAATGAAGATCGACATCGTGAAGCCCATGCCACCAAGCAGTCCGATACCCGCGATGTGCCGCATCTGTATGCCTGCCGACAGCTGCCCGAGCCCCAGACGCAGGCTGAGCCAGGTCATGAGCGTGATACCGAAGACTTTGCCGAGCAGTAAGCCGATGACGATTCCCAGTGTCAGCGGGTTCAACAACAGCCCGGGAAGTGCCTGCAGGTCAAGCGGTATGCCGGCATTGGCCAGGGCGAATACCGGCATGACCACCAGGGCGACGGGTCGCTCCAGATAGCGTTCCCAGCGCCGCAGCGGGGTGGTGGCTTTCTCGACCGTGTCCTTGATATTCTCGGCAACCGCGTGTTGCTCCTCTTCGCCCAGAAGGGGCTTGTCGCTTTCCTGCTCCATGGTTTCGAATTCCTCGGCCAGGCGGTGGGTCCGTCGCACAAACCAGCCTGGCCCCCGCTTCGGCCGGGCCGGGACCGTCAGCGCTACCAGGATACCCGCCACGGTGGCATGCATGCCCGATCCGAGCATGGCCAGCCAGACCAGTCCGCCGATCAGGAAATACACGACCGGACGGCGAATGCCGGCTGCGTTAAGAAAAATCAGCAACAGAAGCAGCAGCATGGCGGCCGCCAGGAACGGCAGGTTGATGGTCTCGGTGTAAAACACGGCAATCACGAGTATCGCCCCGAGATCGTCGATGATGGCCAGCGCCGTCAGAAAGGCGGTGAGGCCGGCAGGGATATGTCGATGCAGC
>JBAVKA010000429.1:0-16979 GCA_049688075.1 Gammaproteobacteria bacterium | reverse complement strand
ACCGCGCCGACGGAATCGCGCTCGAGGTTGAGCGCCATGCCAAAGATATTTCCCGGGAACTCGAGCATTTCACCCTGCATGACATCGGCCAGCCCGTGGATGCGGGTGATGCCGTCGGTCAGGCTGACGACGGTCCCCTCGGTGCGCGCCTCGGAGACGGCCTCGAATTTCTCGATGCGGCGCTTGATCAGGTCACTGATTTCAGTGGGATTGAGTTGCATAGCGTGTTGTCCTCTTAATGGCTCAGTGAATTGCCCAGGCGTTCGAGCTTGCCGCGGACTGAGCCGTCGATAACCAGGTCTCCGGCACGAATGATGGCCCCGCCTATCAGCGAGCCATCAATGGTACAAACGAGTTCGATATCGCGCCCCAGACGCTGCTTCAGCGCGGCGCTGACCGCCGCCTGCTGTGCCTCGCTGGCGGCAAATGCCGTGATCAGTTCGGCGCGAATGGTGCGCTCGGCGTCACGGCGCTGGATTTCGAACAGGGCCGCGATCTCCGGCAGCAGCGTAAGGCGCCGGTTCTCCGCCAGCAGACGAATGAAATTGTGGCAGTTGTCATCCAGCCGGTCGGCGCCGATGCTGATGAATAGCTCGGCGAGCTGCGTCTCCGTCATACGCGGATTTTCAATCAGGTCAGTCATCTCCGGATCGGCGGAGACGACCGCGAGAAACTCCAGCATGCCGGACCACTCTTTCAGGGCCTGATGCGAATCGGCAAACAAAAACGCGGCCTGGGCGTAGGGACGCGCAATGGTGAGTATTTCAGCCATGATGGTGTGTCCTAGATCTCTGCGGCCAGCTGGGCGAGCAGATCGGCGTGAACTTTCTCATTCACCTCACGCTGCAGCACCTTGCCGGCGCCCTGCATCGCCAGCGCGACCACCTGACTGCGCAGATCTTCCCGGGCACGGTTGATCTCCTGGTTGATTTCGGCGCGTGAGGCGTTCAGCAGCCGGCCGCCCTCTTCACGGGCCTGGCCCTTGGCCTCGTCGATGATTTCATTCGCGCGCTTCTCCGCGCGGCTGATTATTTCACCGGCCTGGTCCTTGGCTTCGCGAAGGATTTCCTTCGCGCGCTCTTCGGCCAGCTGCTGTTCGTGCTTGCCCCGTTCGCCCGCTGCCAGACCGTCGGCGATTTTCTTCTTGCGCTCCTGCAGCGCGTTCATGATCGGCGGCCATACATACTTCATGCAGAACACGACGAACAGGAAAAAGGCGATCGCCTGACCAATCAGGGTGGCATTGATATTCATGTCAGAACCTTTGCTGGTTTGGCCAATGTATTGCCGCTAACCACCGACTACGGCAAACAGGATGTACAGGGCGATACCCACGGCGATCATCGGCACGGCATCGACCAGGCCCATAACGATGAAGAACTGCGTGCGCAGCATCGGGATCAGTTCCGGCTGGCGAGCGGCGCCTTCCAGGAAGCGCCCGCCGAGTATGCCGATACCGACCGCAGCGCCGAGTGCACCCAGGCCCATCATGATAGCGCCCGCGATATGAAGTAAAGCGTTTTCCATGTTTCTCTCCTAAGGTATGGTGCTGTTCAAAATGATGAAATCAGTGATCTACGTGATGCGCCATGTCCAGGTACACGATGGTCAGCGTCATGAAAATGAACGCCTGCAGGGTAATGATCAGGATATGGAAAATCGCCCAGCCAATCTGCAGCAGACCGCCGAAGGTACCGAGTATCCAGCCCGTGCTGTACATGATGGCGATCAGGATGAATATCATCTCGCCGGCATACATGTTGCCGAACAGACGCAGGGACAGTGAAATCGGCTTCGATACCAGATTGACGCCTTCCAGCAGCAGATTGATCGGGATACCCAGCTTGCCGAAGGGCTGGAACGCCAGTTCGCCGACAAAGCCTCCAACCCCCTTGATCTTGATGCTGTAATAGATAATCAGGAAGAACACGCCGAAGGCCATGCCGAAGGTCGCATTGGGGTCGGCGGTCGGCACTACCCTGAGATAGGGAATACCTATCAGATGTGCGAACTGCGGGAAAAGATCCACCGCGATGAGATCCATGAAATTCATCAGGAAGATCCACATGAAGATGGTCAGGGCCAGCGGTGCGACGAGGGCATTCTTGCCGCTGAAGGAACCCCTGACGCTCTCTTCGACGAACTCGACGACCCATTCGACGAAGTTCTGCAGTCCACCCGGTACATCCGCCGTGGCCTGCCGGGCCGCCTTGCGAAAGAAGTACAGGAAGAGCACACCGAGAGCAATGGAAAATCCCATGGTATCGAGGTGTATGGCCCAGAATCCCATGGCCTTGGCCTCCTCAAACCCATGGGCGATGCCCCATGCGCCATCCGGATGCTGACCGAAGGTCAGATTCTGCAGATGATGATGGATATATTCCGCGGATGTGAGGGTCTCAGTTGACATAATCGTCAATCAGTCCTTTTTATTCCCGTCAGTAACAGGGCCACCTGGCCCATAACGAATCCCGTCAGCAGCGCGAGCGGATCGAGCGCCAGTGCACCCAGTCCCAGGGCAAACAGTAACGCTACCAGCAGCAGGCGTTCCAGTGCACTGCGATACAACACCCTGAGACTTTGCCGCGCATCGATGGCAGGTCCCTTATCTGTCTGGTAACGACGCCATTCAAGCAGCAGGACATTGATAAGCGCGATCGCTCCGCCGAAACCGGCGGAACCCGCCTGAAAGCCCCCTGATACCAAGAGAAATACGATCGAGGTCAGCAACACCAGCACCAGCTGGGTTGATAAAACCATGCGGATCCGGTTTAGCAAAGACCCAGTAATACGTCGTAAACTCAGTATGTTACATTCACCACAAGATCCGCCCGGCGTCACCACCCGCGGCCTTAATGCCATTACCGGAGCCTTTGGGCAGCGGAGCATTATAAAGATGCCTGACGGGAGGGGTCAATAAAGCCCGGTGCTCCGGACTACTTTATATGTTCGAGGATGCCATCGAGTTCATCCAGGCTGTTGTAGCGGATCTCCAGGCGCCCCTTGCCGCCGGTACCGTGACGTATCAGCACGCTGGCGCCCAGCCGGTCGGACAGCCTGGCCTCCAGTCGCTGGATATCCGGATCCCGTGACGCTCTGGCGGATGGACGATGGGGAACGTCCGTACGCTGCCATTCCTGCACCAGGCGTTCGGTGGCGCGGACCGTCAGGCCCCTGGCGATGACCTGGCGTGCGGCTTCCACCTGCCGGACACCGCTCAATGCCAGCAAGGCGCGGGCATGCCCCATCTCCAGCTCGCGCCGCTCTACCATCCCCTTGACCGCGTCCTCCAGGTCCAGCAGACGCAGCAGGTTGGACACGGCTACCCGGGAACGCCCCACGGCCTGGGCTGCCAGTTCATGGGTCATTTCGAATTCGTCGATCAGGCGTTTCAGGGCGCGCGCTTCTTCCAGCGGATTGAGGTTCTCACGCTGGATATTTTCGATCAGCGCGATGGCGATGGCGGCGCGGTCCTCGACATCGCGGATGACCGCCGGGATCTCGTGCAATCCGGCCTGCTGGGCGGCACGCCAGCGGCGCTCGCCGGCGATGATCTCGTAGCGACCATCGCCGATTCCGCGCACCACAATCGGCTGCACCACGCCCTGTTCTCTGATGGAATCGGCGAGGTTCTGCAGTGATTCGGGGTGCATGTCGACACGCGGCTGGTAGCGGCCGCGCTGGATGATATCCACAGGCAGGCTGCGCAGCGCGCCGTCGGCGTCGCGGTTAACAGCCGCCGCAGGCGCTGCCGCCACAGATAGCGCTGACTCCGGCCCCGCGTCGCCCTGCGTCGCCCCCTCTGACCGCGAGGGGCGTGCCGCCGGTCCGAGCAAGGCGTCCAGACCGCGCCCAAGTCCGCGTTTTTTTATTGCCATGATGTCTACCGTTGGTTTCTGCAGCAATCAGAAATGTGTCGGTTCCGTCCCGGCTTGCTCGGGAAGTTTCTCAGTGTGTGTTTCCGGCGGTGTCTGCTCCGGCGGCCGATGCCGATGCAGGTATTCACCGGCCAGCGCCAGATAGGCGGCTGCCCCGCGCGAGTTGCTGTCATAGCGAAGCACCGGCAGGCCATGACTCGGAGCCTCGGCGAGACGCACGTTGCGCGGTATGATCGTGCGGTACACCTTGTCTCCAAAGTGCTCCTGCAACTGCGCCGAGACATCATTGGCGAGATTGTTGCGCGCATCGAACATGGTGCGCAGCAGCCCCTCGATCTCAAGTTCGGGGTTGACGCTGACGCGTACCTGTTCAATGGTCTCCAGCAACGCTGACAGGCCTTCCAGCGCATAGTATTCACACTGAATCGGGATAATGACGCTGTGTGCGGCCGCCAGGGCATTGATGGTCAGCATACTGAGCGACGGAGGACAGTCGATAATGATGGCGTCGTAGTCGTTCTGCACATAGGTAAGCGCGGAGCGCAGGCGGCGCTCCCGGTCATCGCGCGCCATCAGCTCGACTTCGGCGGCCGTCAGGTCGCTATTGCCCGGCAGCAGGTCGTAACCCGCCTCCCCGGCATAGATGATGACATCGCGTATCAGCGCATGGTCAAGCAGCAGGTCGTAACCGGTCTTGATGACAGCATGCTTGTCGCAGCCACTGCCCATTGTGGCATTGCCCTGAGCATCCAGGTCGACGAGCAGGACACGCCGTCCCGTTTGAGACAGGGAGGCGGCAAAATTCACGCTGGTCGTGGTCTTGCCGACACCGCCCTTCTGATTGGTAACCGCCAGTATTCTTCCCATGCTGCCTCTGTTAAGCCGTTAGCCTCCGGCTGGCATGCCACGCATGCAAACCAGGTGGCGCTCCGCCTCGAGACCCGGAATCGCCAGGGAGACGACCTGCTCGATCACCTCCCGGTCTTCCAGACTTTCGATTTCCGCCACCGGATAGATACCCTTCATGGCCAGAATCCGGCCGGTACCGGTGCACAGGCGTGCCGCATGCCGGTAGAGTTCTCGCAGCTCGGAGAACGCACGACACATCACGCTGTCGAAACGCTCCTGCGGCTGGTAATCCTCGATGCGCGCGTGCTCTAGGGTGACATTGTCCAGTTTCAGTATGGCCAGGGTCTGCTGGACGAAGCGCAGTTTCTTGCTGCTGCTGTCCAGCAGTACGAATTCACGTTCCGGACAGGCAATGGCAAGCGGTATCCCCGGCAATCCCGCACCCGTCCCGATATCCAGCATCCTACGGCCCTCGAGGAAAGGCAGAATGGACAGGCTGTCGAGTATGTGTCGGGTGACGATTTCAGTCGGCTTGCGCACCGAGGTCAGATTGTAGATCCGGTTCCAGTTCATCAGCTCGGTGATGAACTCCATCAGGCGATCGTCCCCGGCCAAACGCTCCTCCAGTCCGAGCTCATAGATGCCATCCTCGAGCAGTTCTTCCGGCTGCACGAATTTTTCCTGCTTCCCCCTGGATGTGAATCTGCGGCTGTACATTTAGGTCATAGGTTCGATCGCATCACGCGCTTTGGCGCTCGGCATGGCCACGTCTCCTGAGGTATATCAGCAACAGTGATACGGCTGCGGGTGTGATGCCCGGAATCCGTGACGCCTGTCCGATGGTCTGTGGCCGTACCGCCTGCAATTTCTCGCATACCTCGTTGGAAAGCCCCCGGACCGCATTGTAATCGAAATCCGCCGGCAGGGCTTGTTCCTGATAACGATGCTGCCGACTGATCTCCGCCTGCTGCCGCGCTAGATAACCGGAATACCTCGCCTGGATCTCGATCTGCTCGGCAACACGCGCATCGGTCACGCCCGGACCGATGCCTTCAATGGCCATCAGATCGGCATAGCGCACATCGGGACGACGCAACAGTTCATGAGCGTGTTGCTCGCGCGCGAGCGGCTTCTCCAGCCGTGCGGAGAGTGCGGCGCCCGGACCACTGTCGGGACGCAGCAGCAGCGCCTGCAGGCGTTGCTGCTCATTGACGATCGCGGCATGCTTGTCACTGAAGCGCCTCCAGCGATGCGTATCGACCAGACCCAGCTCCCGCCCGTGCGGGGTGAGGCGCAGATCGGCATTGTCCTCGCGCAGCAGCAAGCGGTATTCGGCGCGACTGGTGAACATCCGGTAGGGCTCGCTGGTACCGCGCGTGATCAGGTCATCGATCAATACCCCGATGTAAGCCTCATCGCGCCGCGGGGTCCACGTCGCCTTGCCCTGCACCTTGCGCGCCGCGTTCAATCCGGCAATGAGACCCTGTGCGGCGGCCTCTTCATAGCCGGTGGTCCCGTTGATCTGCCCCGCAAAAAACAATCCCTCGATCACTCGGGTCTCCAGGGATGGCTGCAGGTCGCGCGGATCGAAGAAATCATATTCGATGGCATAGCCTGGACGGGTGATATGCACACGTTCGAACCCGGCGATGGAACGCACCAGTGCCTCCTGAACCGCATAGGACAGGCTGGTGGAGATGCCGTTTGGATAGACCTCATGGGTCGTAAGACCTTCCGGTTCCACGAATATCTGGTGCGAGCGCTTGTCGAAAAAGCGCATCACCTTGTCTTCGATCGAGGGGCAGTAACGTGGTCCCGTTCCCTGGATGGCCCCGGAATACAGCGGGGAATCGGACAGACCGCCCCGGATGATGTCATGGGTGCGTTCGTTGGTGTGGGTGATATGACAGGAAACCTGGTGCGGATGATCATCCGTCGAGCCGAGGTAGGACATCACGGGCACCGGAGAATCGCCACGCTGTTCCTGCAAGCGACTGTAATCAATGGTGCGGCTGTCAATGCGAGGCGGCGTACCGGTTTTCAGTCGTCCAACCCGCAGCGGCAGTTCGCGCAGCCGCGCGGCCAGGGTGGTCGCAGGGGGATCACCGGCACGGCCACCGGCATGATGCTTCGGGCCGATATGGATGCGGCCCGCGAGGAATGTCCCCACGGTCAACACCACGGCAGCTGCGTGGAAGCTCAGTCCCATTTGCGTGACCACCCCCGCAACACGCCCATGCGTTACCATGAGATCATCCACAGCCTGCTGAAAGATATACAGATTGTCCTGGTTTTCCAGCGCATGGCGGACGGCTTTCTTGTACAACAGGCGGTCCGCCTGGGCGCGCGTGGCGCGCACGGCGGGTCCCTTGCTGGCATTGAGGACCCGGAACTGGATGCCGGCGTGGTCGGCGGCGCGCGCCATGAGGCCCCCGAGTGCATCGATTTCCTTGACCAGGTGACTCTTTCCGATCCCGCCGATAGCCGGGTTGCAACTCATCTGGCCGAGGGTTTCGACGTTATGGGTCAGCAGCAGGGTACTCGCGCCCAAACGAGCGGCCGCGAGCGCAGCCTCGGTTCCGGCATGACCGCCGCCGATAACAATCACATCAAAGGTTCTGTCCAGTACGGTCATGTATCAGCCGCCGATATAAACAACCGGGATACTACGCCCCGCGCCGAAAGCAGGGCAATGCACGTGTTGCGTAAGGGCAATAAAGACAAACCGTGGCGTAACCCTCAATCTAATATAGTTATACGTATATATTGTGTTAGACTACGGCGGTTTATACTAGATGAGGTGGATTTTATGAGACTCCTTGAATTCAACAAGGACGAAGGGGGAGCAAATCCGCAACACGCGAGATCACGTACAGATAAAGGCAAACCCGTCGCCCCGGTGAGTCATGCGAATCCAGCTCGTCCGTCAAAGCCATCCCGCATCCCGGCGAGTGCCCCAAAAGTCCGCAACACTGCCTATCCGATTCAGGGCACCGCGATTCGCAAACCGGTTCAACACGCCCCGATCGATCTCGAGCTGCTGCAACAGCGCATCGGGTTTCTGGAAAGACGCCTGCAGGATCAGTCAGACAAAACCGAAAAACTCGCAACACTCAAGGATATAGACCAGCTCCGGGAACGCATGAACCGGATGGAAAACAGCCTGGAGCAGGCGCTTTACAGACCACCCCTCAAGATGTATCTCAGGACGCGAGCCATCCAGTTCTGGCGTCAGGATCTTCCCCTGATCGGGGCCTGGCTGTTGAAGTTGGCGCACAGCGCCTGGCAGGAATTCCAGCCCGAGTGGTGGCCGCAGCTGGCAAATGCCTGGAAGGAATCTCTCGAAAAGGCGCGACGCTGAATCAACCGCTCACCTAGCCCTGCTGACTTCCGGCCGTAACGACGACACTCCGCAGACCGGCCCACAGCAAGGCAAGCTGCTGTCGATACATCGGCCCGATAGTGGCCGGACTCGCATGCTGGATCGCCAGCGGCACGCCGTAGAATATCGAGACCAGTCCGACCATGGCCGCCGGGATCAGGGTGTTGGGCGGCAATTCACTCTGATCGACGGCCTGCTGTAACGCCTTCCGGAAAATTGTTTCGAGACTGTCCTCCCCGAGATCCTCGATGCCGGCAAGATCGCGGAACGCCATCATGCGTTCAGCCGGGGTAATATCCGGCAGGCTTGTCCGCGTTCGCTCCCTGGCCTGATGGGCGATGATCTCTCCCATCAGGCCCGGCTTCTTCTGGATCTGTATCGCGGCATATCGAAACAGGGCTTCGATGACCGACAGGCCTTGATGTTGCCCCGCAACTTGCAGTCCATACCAATTCAGCTCCAGCGACCATAGCTTGTCGAGATACACCACGATGGTCTCTTTCTTCGGGAAGTAATTGAAGAAAGTCGCTTCGGAGATCTGGGCGCGTTCGCACAATGCCCTGACCGAGAGCGCTTCCAGGGAGGCATTTTCAAGGTGATGGGTGACGATTTCGGCCAGGGCAAGCCGGGTACGCGCAAATTTCCGCTCACGCAGTGAGAAACGGGGAGTTGTCGGCATATCTGATTATTACCGTAAATTTATAGAGGCATTCAATTATATTTAGTTTCCCTTTACTTTGATATAGATAGCTAAGTCATCCCCGCGAAAGCGGGGGTAGCGGCGCAGGGAGAAAGTGAAGCCGGAATCCGCTCAAGAGCCTGGCCTGGGCCACGCACTGTTTGCCAAAGGAGCGTATCGCGTCTATCCAGGATCAGCGGGTTGCTCAATCCCCGCTTTCGCGGCGATGACACGCTCATTCATGTTTCAATGAGTTACAACTCTTTATAAATAGAACACTATATTTCGTGCAGGCACGATTAAATCGAAATCTTCCATAAATTGAAGTCGGATGAAAAAACAGAGTCCGTACGCTGGACCAGGGCATTTTTTTAATCACCGCAACTCACTTGGAGTAGATACCGACATCACCGGGACGGCGGAGCATCTTGTCCACGTCACCCTGGTGCATCTCTTCCGCGGCGATTAGCCGGCGGGCATACTCTTCCAGCAGCACCGATTTTCCGTCCACCGCGGCCAGCAGTTCCTTGTAGACCGCGAGTGCTGCACGCTCGTGTTCCAGGGATTCACGCAAAATGTCGCCGATGTCATGCTTCTGGGTTTCCAGCAAGGGACCGATGGACAGTGAGGGGTGCTCACCCAGGTGGGTAATCAGTTCCCCGGCCTCCCGCGCATGTCCGAGCGATTCGTCCGCCTGTGCCTGCATCCAGGAAACAATCGGGATACGGTTGTAACCATAGATCATCAGGGCATAGTGTGTGTAACGCACCACGCCGGCGAGTTCCATTTCGAGAATTTTGTTGAGGTGCGCCACCACGGCGCCTTTGTCGAATGAATCGGTCATCGGATTTCTCCTGGCTGAATGTTGACGGAACGTCATGCGGTCCTCGGAACGGTCTCCAACGGGTCGTAAAGGCTGACATCCACGGTCTCTCGCCGTGCTTTCCACACGATCTGCGGGCCATCGCCCCGACCATCATGGGATGTCCTTATTCTAGTCCGCAATTTTGATTGTGCTGGCGGTCAGCGACGCTGCCGGGGTGATATTAATCGGTATCTTATCGGTGCACACGACACCCATGCTGACATTCAGTCCGCCGGGCACACCATTGCTTAAGGGGAATTATTTGCCAATACAGAAACTGCTGAATATCCGGTCCAGCAGATCCTCAGTGGTGAACGCGCCGGTGATTTCGCCGAGGTCCTGCTGGGCCTCGCGCAGTTCCTCCGCCAGCAGTTCCGCGGCGTTCTGCTCCCGCAGCAGGCGGGCGCCTTCCCCGATGTGGACGCTGGCGCGCTGCAGGGAATCGAAATGGCGACGACGCGCGCTGAACCCACCCTCGGCCTGTTCCTGGAAACCGACGCACTGCTTGAGATGACGGCGCAGGTCGTCGAGACCCGCGCCCGTATGCGCCGAGAGGGCGACTTCCACGGAATCAGCCACGCCGCTGATGCCAGGCAAACGGCCGGTGAGATCGATCTTGCTGCGGATACGAGTGTGAGGTATGCCGGCGGGCAACGCCTCGAGGATGACGTCATCGGCCGTGGAGTAACCCGCCTTGTCATCAATCACCAGCAGTACCCGATCGGCGCTTTCCATGGCCCGCCGCGCCCGCTGCATGCCGGCCTTTTCGACCGGATCGGTGCTGTCGTGCAGGCCGGCGGTATCGATGATGTGTAGTGGCATGCCGTCGATCTGAATACGCTCGCGCAGTACATCGCGTGTGGTGCCGGGTATATCGGTGACGATCGCGGCGTCGAAGCCGGCGAGTGCGTTCAGCAGGCTGGACTTGCCGGCGTTGGGACGCCCGGCGATCACCAGCGTGATGCCGTCATGCAGCAACTGGCCCTGGTGGGCATCCGCCATCAAACGCTCGATGGCCCCGGCCAGCGCGGCGATCTGCTCTCCGATGCGCTCATCGGAGAGCAGATCGATTTCATCGTCGGGGAAATCCATGGCGGCCTCGATCCAGCTGCGCAGTGCGATCAGCTGTTCCAGCAGGGCATGGATGCGGTCGGAAAACACGCCCTGCAGGGAGCGCACCGCGGCGCGCGCCGCCTGCGCGGTGCCGCTTTCGATCAGATCGGCGATCGCCTCGACCTGCGCAAGGTCAAGTTTGCCGTTGAGAAAGGCGCGTTCGGAAAATTCGCCGGGTCGCGCCGGGCGCGCGCCGAGTGAGAGTACGCGCGCCAGCAGCAGGTCCATGACCACCGGGCCGCCGTGGCCGTGCAGCTCCAGTACGTGTTCGCCGGTGAAGGAGGCGGGTGCGGGAAAATAGAGTGTCAGACCGGCATCAATCAAGCTGCCGTCGCCGGCGCGGAAGTCATGCCGTTCGGCCGTGCGCGGTTTCGGCAAACGTCCCAGCAGCTGCCGGGCGATATCCGGCACCGCCGCGCCGGACACCCGCACGATGCCGACTCCGCCCTGCCCGGGCGGGGTGGCGATAGCGGCGATAGTGTCGATGTTCGGGATCACGGGATGACCTGCCTGCGTGGAAGTCATCAAATAAGCTGTCTGGTTTCATACACCAGGAAATAAACTCACCGCAGAGACGCAAGTAACGCAGAGTGATTAATCGTTTTCGTTAAAGAAGTTCTCTGCGTCTCTGCGGTGAAAACGGGGTTTATGGATAAACACTCGCTGGTTATTTTTTTGCGCCGCGCTCGATGCGCCGCGTGATCACGTACTGCTGGGCGATTGACAGGGTGTTGTTGACCACCCAGTAGAGCACCAGTCCGGAGGGGAAGAAGGCGAAAAACACGGTAAACACGATCGGCAGCGCCATCATCACCTTGGCCTGGATCGGGTCCATGGGAGCCGGATTGAGCTTCTGCTGAATCAGCATGGTCGCCCCCATCAACAGCGGCAGCACATAGAAGGGGTCCGGTGCGGACAAATTATTTATCCACAACATGAACGGCGCCTGACGCATCTCCACGCTTTCCAGCAGAACCCAGTAGAGCGCGATGAATACCGGGATCTGCACCACGATCGGCAGGCAGCCACCGAGCGGGTTGATCTTCTCCTTCTTGTAGAGTTCCATCATGGCCTGATTGAGGCGCTGCCGATCATCTCCGTAGCGTTCCTTGAGCGACTGCAGGCGCGGGGCCAGTCTGCGCATATTGGCCATGGAGCGATAGCTCGTTTCCGAGAGCTTGTAGAACGCGAGCTTGATCAGCATCGTGAGCAGCACGATGGACCAGCCCCAGTTTCCGACCGCTTTGTGAATCGTCTTCAACAGCCAGAAAATAGGCTGGGCCAGCACGGTGAGGAGTCCGTAGTCCACCGTCAGCTCCAGCCCCGGCGCCACCTCGGCCAGGTGGTCCTGCAATTTGGGCCCTACATACACGCGGGTATGAAACTCGGCGCCGGCGCCGGCCGGCACTGTATCCTGTGGTGATATCAGTCCGATGACATAGCGTGGACCGCTCAGTGTCTTGGTGTAGTAACGCTCTTCCTTGCCGCGATCCGGAATCAGCGCCGCCACGAAATAATGCTGTATCATGGCCGCCCAGCCATCGGTGATGTTGCGATCCAGCGGACTTTTTTCCATGTCACTGAAAGAGATCTTCTGGTACTTGTCTTCCGGACTGTAGAGTACGGCCCCGGTATAGGTGTGAATAAACTTGGACTGGCTCGACGCCGTCTGCGGGCTGCGCTGCAACTGGCGATACTCGCGCCCGTGCCAGTCGGCGGCACTGTTGTTTTTCACCTGGTAGTCGAGATCCACCACATAACTACCGCGGTGAAAGGTATAAAGCTTGGTGACCTCCACGCCTTCCGGGCTGCTCCAGTGCAGTGGAACCTGCAGGGTGTCGGCATCGTCACCCAGCCGGTAGTGGAGCTGTTCGGCGCGGTACTCGGCATGGTGGGTAGGCTCGGCGCCATCCGGCGTGCGCAAACCCGATTGAACCACAAACAGGTTCGGCATGGTGTCATTCAAAAGTTGAAACGTCGGTGAACCCGGCTCCGTACTGAGATGATAGTCAAGCAGGCCGGCCTGGCGCAGATCACCGCCGAGCGTATCGATCACCACGCTCAGGGTATCGGTTTCCACCCGCACCTGCTGCCCGGTCTTCAGCGCTATTTCCTCCGGTACCAGGCGCTCACCGGTCGCTGGTTCGGCACCGGCCTGCGGCAGATCCTCGCCGGGCGTGGTCGTGCTGGCCGGCTGATCCGTCACAGCCGGGGCGGTCTGGGACTGCGGCGCCGGACCGTAGTCCTTCATCCAGGCCTGCCACAGCAGCAACACCACGAAGGAAAGGGCGACGAAAAGGAGCAGGCGCTGGTTATCCATGAAAGCAGTTCACATCCTTCTCCGGGACTTCATCGATACCGCCGGGGTGCCAGGGATGACAGCGTAGCAGCCGGCGAATTGCCATTGCGCCGCCGCGCAGAGCACCGTAACGCTCAATGGCGGTGATTGCGTAACAGGAGCAGGTCGGATGGAACCGGCAGTGCCCGCCGAGCCAGGGACTGAACAGAAAGCGATAGGCCTTGATGAGTTGTATTAAGAACCAGCGCATGAATCCATCAACCGTATCCAGATTTTTTCGATTGCCTGTGCGAGGTCCCTGTTGGGTTGCTTTGCGATACCCGCACGAGCGATGACCACGATGTCCAGACTTCCCAGTTGTTGCTGCGAGTGACGAAAACTTTCACGCACCTGGCGTTTGATGCGGTTACGGGCAACGGCGCAACCCGCTGCCTTGCGTGAAATCACCAGACCAAGACGGGGTACATTCCGGGAATTGGGGGTGGCCAGAACCGTCATCCAGCGATTACTTGCCTTGCATTGACTGTGATCGAATACCCACCGGTACTCGGCGGGTCGCGTCAGGCGAGCCTGTGGTGGAAAACGCGCCAGGCCGCAACGCAAGGTGCGGGTTCAGACGGACAGCCGCGCCCGGCCCTTGGCACGACGTGCGTTGATAATTGCCCGGCCACTTTTGGTGGCCATGCGCGCACGAAAACCATGCGTACGCTTGCGCTTCAAGTTACTGGGTTGGAAAGTTCTTTTCATGACACGCCAGGTCCCGAATAGATTACGACGAAAGCATCCACACCAACACAGCGGCGTGAAAAGGGCGCAAAGGGTACTGTTTCTGCCGCCGGACTGTCAACCGGAACGTATCTGTGGCTGCATTCAGGGTGTGGATAACTTGAGACGACAGGTATAGACTCCTCCCCCTTGGGATCGCACGGCTGAGAACAAAAGGGAGGCTTGTCTCGTGGAAGTGTCGCTATGGCAAAAGTGTCTTGTTCGCCTTGAAACCGAACTTCCCGAACAGCAATTCAACACCTGGATACGCCCCCTGCATGCCATCGAGACGCCGGACAGCCTGCGCCTTCTGGCCCCCAACCAGTTCGTGCTCGACTGGGTAAGCAAGCACCATTTCGAGACCATCTCCCGCACCCTGCATGACATCGACCCGGAGACCAACACACAGGTACTCCTCGATATCGGCAGCACCAAGCGCGGCAACGAACCGGCGCCGGTAGCAACGGTGCAATTGCTGCGCCCGGCCACCGTGGACAAGCCCATACCCGGTCACTACAAGAGCAATCTCAACCACGATTTCACCTTCGCGACGTTTGTCGGCGGAAAGTCCAACCAGCTGGCCCGTGCCGCTTCCATGCAGGTCGGGGAAAACCCCGGAGGAGCCTATAACCCGCTGTTCATCTACGGCGGTGTCGGACTGGGCAAGACCCACCTCATGCATGCCGTCGGCAACCTGATCCTGGAACGCAATCCGGCAGCCCGCGTGATTTACCTGCATTCCGAGCGCTTCGTCGCCGACATGGTCAAGGCCTTGCAACACAATGCCATCAACGACTTCAAACGCTATTATCGCAACGTCGATGCCTTGCTCATCGACGATATCCAGTTCTTTGCGGGAAAGGAACGGTCACAGGAAGAATTCTTCCATACATTCAATGCTTTGCTTGAGGGGCAACAGCAGGTCATTCTGACCTGCGACCGCTATCCCAAGGAAGTCCAGGGGCTGGAAGAACGGCTCAAATCCCGTTTCGGCTGGGGTCTCACGGCGGCGATCGAACCGGCCGAACTGGAAACCCGCGTGGCGATTCTCATGAACAAGGCCGCCCAAAGCCAAATCAACTTGCCGGATGATGTCGCCTTTTTCATCGCCAAGCGCATCCAGTCCAACATCCGTGAACTGGAAGGCGCGCTGCGCCGCGTCATGGCCAGCGCGCGCTTCACCGGACAGCCGATCACACTGGATTTCACCAAAGAGGCCTTGCGTGATCTGCTGGCGTTGCAGGACAAGCTGGTCACCACCGAAAATATCCAGAAGACGGTCGCGGAATATTACAAGATTCGCGTGGCCGACCTGCTCTCGCCGCGACGCACCCGAACGATTACCCGTCCCCGCCAGATCGCCATGGCGCTGGCGAAAGAGCTGACCACTCACAGCCTGCCCGAGATTGGAGATGCCTTCGGTGGCCGCGACCATACGACGGTGTTACACGCCTGCCGCAAGGTCGTTGAACTCAGGGACGCGGATTCGCGCATCAAGGAAGACTACAACAACCTGTTGAGAACCTTGACTGCATAATGGGGATAAGTTGTGGACAACATTTCAGACGTTTTTTATCCCGGGCTGTCCACAGCTTATGCACTGTCGGCTACCGGGTATCGGGTCTGGTTATGATAGAATTATCCCTATGAAAGATATCGGGATTTGTGAGTTATAAACCTGTTTCCGTGTGCTTAATTATAGTAACAGTCATTTTAAATAATCTTATTTAATCTAATTAACATGAAGCTTACCATTCAGCGTGAAGTGCTACTGAAGCCTCTGCAGCAGGTAGCCGGTGTAGTGGAACGGCGCCAGACATTACCAATCCTTGGCAATGTGCTTATCAATTCGACCAGAAAGGGCGTAAAACTTACCGCGACGGACCTCGAGGTTGAATTGCAAACGCAGGTGAGCGTCACTGTTGACGATGTGGGTGACAGCACGTTGCCGGCGCGAAAACTGCTGGATATCTGCCGGGCTTTACCCGAAGGCGCCGAAATCGACATTACCGTAAAAGAGGATCGTGCGCAGATTCGTTCGGGTAAAAGCCGTTTTACCCTGAGCACCATGCCGGCTAGTGAATTTCCGGTCGTTGACAAAATCAAGAGCGCAAACAGCTTCCAGGTTGCACAGAAAGACCTGCGCTCGCTGATCGAACGCACGGCATTTTCCATGGCCCAGCAGGATGTCCGGTATTACCTGAATGGACTCATGCTGGAACCAACCCGCGGGCTATTGCGTGCCGTGGCGACTGACGGACATCGCCTGGCCTTGTGCGAGTATGTCGTGGATATCGATGAAGGCGAACAGCAACAGGTCATCGTGCCACGCAAGGGAGTGCAGGAATTGCACCGCTTGCTGGAAGACGATGAAAAGCCCATCCAGGTGGACATCGGCAGCAATCACATTCGTATCACCACGGGTGAATTGCGCTTTACTTCGAAACTGATTGATGGGCGCTTTCCTGATTACCATCGCGTCATTCCCAAGACCGCCGACAAGCGTCTGCTGGTCAAACGGGAGCTGTTGCGCCAGGCGCTCACCCGGACCTCGATTCTTTCCAACGAGAAATACCGTGGGATTCGTCTGGATTTTACTAAAAATAATGTTAAAATACAAGCACATAACCCAGATCAAGAGGAGGCGGTTGAAGAAATTGAGGTCAACTACGAGAATGAACCCCTGTTGATTGGCTTTAATGTGACCTACTTGCTGGATGTCTTGGCGGCGATCAATGCGGATGAAGTCGAGATCATGTTGTCCGATGCCAATAGCAGTGCGTTGCTATACAAACCCGGTACCACAGATTGCCGGTATGTGGTCATGCCCATGCGCCTGTAAACATTTTTTTAATCGCGTACCCTACTATCCTGGCATCTCCGGACTCATCATTAGCGACGGCCGTTACCGGGCTGTTATCGCTTGATATTGATAACTTCCGCAATATCAAACGTGCCTGTCTGTCGTTTTCACCTTCTATCAACCTGATCACCGGTCCCAATGCGGCGGGTAAAACCAGCCTCCTGGAAGCCATCTATTGTCTCGGTCGTGTGCGGTCATTTCGTACCCTCAATGCAAACCACCTGGTTCATGAGGGTCAGTCATCCTATCGTCTCGTCGGCAGAATCGGCCTGACCGGTGGGCGCTC
>JBAVKA010000428.1:0-1788 GCA_049688075.1 Gammaproteobacteria bacterium | reverse complement strand
GTCTCACACAGATGTTTCATAAACCGACCGGGGCGCCTGATACTGAGTGTGAAAGCAGGGGGATAACTATAGATCAACGGAATCGACGCTTAGGAAGATAAATCAGACAAAAGCTGGTAAAAACCACTGCATCAGGAGAACATCAAGGTGAAACTGGCATCTCAGCCGTCACACGCACATTTCATGAAGCGGCCGCCGCCACATGCCATCTGACACCAGACACAATCTGCAGTCCGGCAAAACAAACAGAATGAAGCATTTTCCTAATGTGTACGCATTCAAGGCAAGGCAGGCTGACTCTTCTTTTACCGGAAATACCGGAAAAGTGCCTGTTTACAGGAATTTAAATGGAATGAGTTCTGGTTATAAACTCTGGTATTCCGGCCAGGCACTTACAGGACCAGGCAACTCACTTTCCAACCCTTAGGAGGAGAAAGAAATGAAAAAACCAGGTTTAATTGTGGCGGTCACTGGCGCCGTGGCCTGCGCATCTGTCGGAGTGATTGCCTCTGACTGGCCGACGAACCTGAGCCCGGATGTCATCCCAGTCCTGTTCTTCGAAGCCGGGGTTGCCGGGTCAAGCGACCAAAGTATCCCCCCGGTATCCGGTTCCTACTTCAGCATGCAGGTGAGCTCGGCTATCAGTGTTTATACAACGCTGTCTCCCGGACCGTCGGCTGGCGTGGTGATCGGACATAACCAGCCGGCCACCGGCTCGCACACGGGCGCAGCCTCGGGTAACGAACAAACGGGCATCGACGCACCGTGGCTTTTCTTCAGCAATACCGGTTTTGATTTGACCCAGAACGGCGGCATTATTGGCAATCCAGACGGGACACTGGAATTCAAAACCAGGTGGTATGTGACATGGAACGGGGTCCCGGCGATCAATCTCGGTGGGAGCAGCCAGTTCCCGGAAGACCTGGGCTATGCGTCGATTACCTGCACACCCGCACCCTGCGCCGATCAATCGACATTTTACTTTGATCCTCCTTTTGCCGCCCACGTAGAGGATCTTCCGGGGCAACCGCCTTCCGGTTTCAACGGCGTGCCCTATACGCTTGGTATGGAAGGTGTAGTGCGTTTTCTCGACGCCACCCTGAAGGCTAGTGATGGCACGTTGACCACCGCGGAGAGATTGAGCGTCGAACAGCTTGCCGACGAAAATATTCCGCTCGATAGCGAAGTCGATCAACAGTGTGTAGGCGACTGCTTCGACTACACCCTGAGCACGGTAACCATACCCAGTGTTTCTATCGTGATGCCACTGGCGGGCGGTGTTCCAAACAAGCCTGTCTGGCGCATCTTCTCGAATAACAACTGGGTCAACTTCGATACGACTCAGGGTGACACCATTGAATCCGCCCCCTTCCCGGCAGCGGGCCAGACCCAGTGCCCGGATCCGGGCAGTCCGGACTATGGACCGCTGACAACCGGTCATTACTGCGTCCAGCTGACCATCATGGACAATGGCCCCAATGACACGGATCCTGTAATAGGCACCGTTAGTGACCCCGGGGGAATGGGCGGTGGCGGAACGGGCGGCGGCGGCGAGGTATTCGTCGACAAGCGCACGACAAACAGCAGCGGTTGCACCCTGTCCAGCAACACTGCGCCCAATCTCGGTCAATGGGGGTTGCCAGCCGGTTTCATTGCCTGGCTCGGCTGGCGGCGGCGCAAGCGGACTTGTCGATAATTAACTCTCCGGCAGGAATGCCGGTTACCTCGACGTACTTGCTTACGCGCACGGCGAGCGCGGTGCATTGGAATACACGGCGTAACCAGTAC
>JBAVKA010000427.1:0-12690 GCA_049688075.1 Gammaproteobacteria bacterium | reverse complement strand
AGAACAGCAGCTGCCGGCACAGGCCCGTCTTGTGAAACTGGGCGGCGACCGTGAGCGCCCGGTCTTCCCGGCTCTTCAGCGAGATGCAGTAGACACCGTCGAGAAACGACCAGTCCAGCGCCTGCGCGGGGTCGATGCTGCCGTTGCAGTACGGGCAGGACGGATCAGGTGGGCAGCGATGAAATACCGCCTCGTCGGAAACCGCTGGCCCGGGTTCGGGTTTCGCGATTGCTTTCAGTTGGTTCATCTTCATTGAGAAATAGAGAGGCGTACGGCAGATTCAGGCATCGGACTCTCTTGCCTTACCGGCATCGTAAGCTTCACGATGCCGGTCCGCTGTGCAATAGTACGGTTGCCCTGGTTACCTTCTGCCCATCGCCGGGCCAGCGACGGGCCGGGGAATGATGCTTCTCAGGGAGTATCTATAATCTGGACCAGTTCCTCCCGGAACGCAGGATCGTTGTCATCCAGCACCACGATCACTCCGACACCGGGCGCATAGAACTTGCTCTCGCTGGCATCGGGCTCGATGGGGCTGTAATCGTGGGTCTTGACACAGTCCCCTGAACAGCTCGCCACGGCGGGCCCGGAAGCGGGAGCGGACTCGGATGCCGTCGTGCTCAGGATTTCAGCGGCGTCCTCCGCATCGCCCAGCAACCACTCCTGGCGATATACATCGCCGACCGTGGGAACGTCCACCGGCATGACAATACCGGGTTTGGCACCATCGACACCGGCTTCCCAGGATCCATCGACGCTGACCAGCTTGTCGTCCACATCGGCCGCCATGGTACTTTCGCCGAAGTACCAGACGTTGCCGTCCGTGTCCTGTGCAAACCAGTCAACAGTGTCTTCGGTGGTCTTGCCGCCGACCTCGACTACGTCGGTCACCTCAACAACCGGGACGCCCATGATGGTCGTCGTATCTCCGGTCACCGTGACGGTAATGGTCTCGCCCGCCGTGTTGTTATAGATCATCGTCCTTCCCTTGATCAGCGGGAAATAGGTATTGCCGACGATTTGATCGGCGGGGACGAAGTTACCGGGATCAATCACCGGATCGTAGGGACCGCCCCCGATTGTCAATGCGTCGCAGAGTTCGAGACGCGCGTCGCGGACATCACCACACTCCGATTTCTCGTCCTCGCGCACCGATTTGGCATCGGCCAGGCAGGTGTCCTTCTCATCAGCATTGATCAGATTCTGGCACTTGGCCCGCGCGATCAGATAGTTATCCTGCACGTCCTTGCCGCAGGCCTTGTTTGCAAGTTTGGCCGTCTGCGCGCACACCTTGTCCGTCTTGCCCTGGCCACCCGCCGCTGCGTCCGTCGCGCCGAAGGCCACACCACCGGCAAGAAGAACTACGATGGCCAGATTCGGTAAGGACCGGTCAGGACCCGCCAATGCAAAGGTTTTTTTTTCCAACATTGATTTAATCTCCAGAATGATTGGTAAGGGGAGTAGGTGCTGGTAGCTCGTGTGCAATGCGTAGAAAGCTTAATCATCCCGTCGCACTCTGGCATTGCCGAATCATTACCAAATGGTAATGTCGCCACGACGCCATGCGGTTATGCTTGTCGAGCATGCATATCCTGCTGATTGAAGATGATGTTCCGGCCGCTGAATACCTGACAAAAGGGCTCGGCGAGTGCGGTCACGTCGTCGACCATGCGGCCGACGGCAATGTCGGCCTGAATCTTGCCCTGAACGGTCACTATGACGTCATCGTCGTCGACCGCATGCTGCCCGGGCGCGACGGACTGACTATCATCCGCATGCTGCGCGCTGACCGGAACCAGACGCCGGCGCTGGTGCTGTCGGCGCTCGGCGAGGTGGATGACCGTGTCGAGGGTTTGCGGGCGGGGGGCGACGATTACCTGGTCAAGCCCTACGCCTTCAGCGAACTGCTGGCGCGGCTGGAGGCGCTGGCACGGCGCAATCAGCCGGCGGCACAGCAACAGTCCCTGCAAATAGCAGACCTGGTCATCGACAGGCAGAACCAGACGGTCAAACGCGCCGGCAGACTCATCCGCCTGCAGCCGCGCGAGTTTCGGCTGCTGGAATACCTGATGCGCAATGCGGGACGGCTGGTAACGCGCACCATGCTGCTCGAGCATGTATGGGATTTCAATTTCGATCCGCAGACCAATGTGATCGACGTGCAAATCAGCCGCCTGCGCGGCAAGATAGACAATGGCTTCAGTGTGCCGCTGTTGCACACGGTACGCGGCGCGGGGTACCTGCTGAGTGAATCTCCCTAGGCTGTTCCGCACGACGGCAGTCAGGCTGACGCTGCGCTACGCGCTCGCCTACGCCGTTGTGATGAGCCTGTTGCTGACGGCGCTGTACTGGATCAGCAGCCGCTACGTCGATTCACAACTCGAGGCCGGGCTCGAGCAGGAATTGTTTTCCCTCAGCGGCAAGTTCGATAGCGGGGGGCCGCAGCAGCTGGCGCAGGCAGTCTCGCGGCGTGAGGAAAATGGCCTGGAGGACGGCCGCTATTACCTGTTGGTAGGACGCGACGGTGCCAGGATCGCCGGCAATCTGTCCGCCTGGCCACCCGATAGTAATATCGCATACGACGGCAAGGTGCATAGCGTCTGGGTGGAAGACGACGTCATTCCGGGCAAACGATACCAAGATGACGCCTACTGGCCCGTGATTGCTAGGGAGCTGCCGGACGGCAGCCGTCTGATGCTTTCCCGCAGCGTCCGACAGGCGGAGGATCTGCAGGAATCTACACTGTATCTGATGATGTTCATCCTGGTCATCGCCGTGCTGCTGGCATTGGCGATGGGGGTGACGCTGGGGCGCACGATACTCGGGCGCATGGACACCATCAGTCGCGCCGCGGGTGAAATCATGGCCGGCGATCTCTCAAGGCGGGTGCCGGCAAGTGGCGGCAATGATGAATTCGATACCCTGGCGGACCGCCTGAATTCAATGCTGGATCGCATTCAGCAACTCATCAAGGGTATCCGCGAAGTAACCGACAACGTGGCCCATGATCTGCGCAGCCCCCTGAGCCGCTTGCGCAACCGTCTGGAGATCACGCTGCTGGAAGGTCGCAGCAATGATGAATATCGCCATACCATCGGCAAAACAATCGAGGATGCCGAATCCCTGATCAAAACCTTCAATACCATGCTTGGCATCGCGCAGCTGGATTCCGGTAATAACCGTGCCCAGTTGGGTCATGTCGACCTGAACACGCTCGCCTCCGATCTTGAGGAACTCTACAAGCCGGTTGCCGGACTGAAGGGACAGGACTTCAGACTGGTGACCGGCGAACCCGCGGAAATCATCGGCAGTCGTGATCTGCTCGCGCAGGCCATCGGCAACCTTCTGGATAACGCGATCAAGTACACGCCGGAAGGCGGAGCAATACTGCTCCAAGTCAAACGGCTGGAAGACACCACCGAGGTATTAGTGCGTGATTCCGGTGCGGGCATACCTGTGGCGGAACGTGCGCATGTACTTGAGCGTTTCGTCCGTCTAGAGAGTTCGCGCCATACCCAGGGCAATGGCCTGGGACTGAGTCTCGTAAAGGCCGTAGCCCGCTTGCACGGCGCCGAGTTGCGGCTCGGTGATGCCGGACCCGGCCTCATCGTTACCCTGCGGTTCCCGCACAACCGGGCTGACTAACTCCGCGGCACCAGAGCACTGCTCACTGCCAGAAATATCCGGATATTCATGCAACCCACGGGGTTTCGGGATCCACCCGATTGATCTAGACTTCACGTCTCGACAAGTCGCCTGTAATGCCGCCGCGGGCAGAAATCAGGCGTCTCAGAAATTCACGTGCCCAGCACCGGCGCCCCATCCGGGAAAATGGAATGAACGATTACCGCCGGCATGTCGATTTCCCGGGCCGGATCGTCATGCTGGGCTTCGGGAGCATCGGGCAGGGAAGCCTGCCCCTGATCCTTCGCCATCTGGGCACTCGCACCGAAAACATCACCATCGTCACCGGAGACGACCGGGGACGGCGCAAGGCCGAAGCCCTCGGCGTGAACTTCCGGATAAGGCCGTTGACGCGGGACGATTACCGGCAGGTGCTCGAACCCCTCCTCGGCCCGGGCGATTTCCTGCTCAACCTGTCGGTGGATGTGTCGAGCGTGGACCTCATACGACTCTGCCGGGAACGGGGCGCGCTCTACCTCGACAGCTGCATCGAACCCTGGCCGGGTGGCTACACGGATTCCCGAGCGCCACTCGCGGCGCGCACCAACTACGCGTTGCGTGAAAGCGCCCTCGCCCTGCGTTCGGCCGAACCCGGCCCCACAGCGGTCATCACCCACGGCGCCAATCCCGGCCTCGTCTCGCACTTCGTCAAGCAGGCGCTGCTCGATATCGCAAATGAAACCACCGGCACGGAGACAGCAATCCCGTCCTCACGGGTGCAGTGGGCGGCACTGGCCGCCCGTCTCGGCGTCAAGGTAATCCACATCGCAGAACGCGATACACAGGTCGCCGGCATCACCAAGGCGGTCGGCGAATTCGTCAACACCTGGTCCATCGACGGCTTCCTCAGCGAGGGCCTGCAGCCCGCCGAACTGGGCTGGGGGTCTCACGAGCATACGCTGCCGCCGGATGCTGTGCGACATAGCTCCGGGTGCGGGGCGGCGATCTACCTGCGGCGGCCCGGCGCCTCGCAGCGAGTCCGCAGCTGGACCCCGAATGAAGGCCCCTTCCATGGTTTTCTCATCACGCACGGCGAGTCCATCTCGATCGCGGACTACCTCACCGTACGAGACCGTGAGCGCATCGCGTACCGACCGACGGTTCATTACGCCTACCATCCCTGCGACGATGCCGTGTTGTCGATCCACGAGCTGGCCGGCAAGCAGTGGATACAACAGCCGCGGCAGCGATTACTCATGGACGAAATCGTCACGGGTATCGACGAACTGGGGGTCCTGCTGGCGGGACATGCCGGAAACGCCTACTGGTACGGGTCTCAATTGTCCATCGACGAGGCGCGCAGGCTCGCGCCCCACAACAACGCCACCAGCCTGCAGGTTGCCGCGGCGGTACTCGCGGGCATGGTTTGGGCCATCGAGAATCCCGACCAGGGGGTGGTGGAACCGGACGAGATGGATTTCCGCAGCATCCTGGAGATTGCCGGCCAGTACCTGGGTCCCGTCGTTGGACGGTACACCGAGTGGCGTCCGCTGACGGGGCGCGGCGTGCTCTTCGAAGAAGATCTTGACCTGGACGATCCCTGGCAGTTTCGCAATGTGCGCGTATTCTGAACCGCGGGCTTAACGCGGGCGGCGAAGGCTACGCCGGTCGTCTGATAAGCGATGCGAACCATGCCGGGTGACATTCCACCACGTGCAAAATGGACTGATTCTCGCATCCGAGGCGAGAACCATGGCGTCACAGAAATAGAATACTGTGCAGCCGGTGAACACGATGCCCGGACGATCGCCAGCGCGCGTCATTTCACTGACGGAATAAGGTGTGCAAAACACTGGAGTCGATCGGAAAGGAGGTATATATTTCCCGCGTCAGCAGGACGGGGCTAGCACGCCCTGCGAAGCCACCGAGCAAAACGTATCGAGAGGATGAAGATGGCTACCAAGAAGACGACCCCCCCCACGAAGAAGGCAGTAACCCCGAAAGCCGCGGCACCGGCCGCAACTTCTCCGAAGACAGGCGCAACTGCTCCAAAGACCGCGACACCACCCGCTCCAAAGAAGGCCGCACCGGCTCCAAAGGCAGCAGCGCCAGTGCCCAGGCCCGCCGCGACGAGCCCCGAAAAGAAAGCGGCTCCGGCCAAAAAGGCCGCGAAGCCGGCTGCTGCGAAGGCCGTCCCCTCCGTCACTCCCGAGGCGCGTTGGCAGATGATTTCCGAGGCGGCCTATTTCCTGGCCGAAAAACGCGGTTTCACCGGCGGGAATCCCTGCGACGACTGGGCCCAGGCAGAATCGCAGGTCGACGCCCTGATCAAACAACGCGCGGCCGGCAAGAAGTAACCCCCGCCCGCAAGACCTGTCAGTCCGCCACGTGGCGGTTTAGGTGCCGCGGGTCCGGGGACTGAATGCCCCCTGACCTGGCGGCACGAAGCAACGTGGATATATTTTCAACGCGGTTGAAAAATATCCTTCCTGCGAAGGTGTGTCTATGAGCGTCTCCCTGAGTTCGAACACGTTGCAGGACGCCGGCCTACTCATCCTGCGGGTGAGTCTCGGCATCCTGATACTGTTCCACGGCATGAACAAGATCGTCCACGGGATCGGTCCGATTCAGGGCATGGTAACAGGCATGGGACTCCCCGGATTGCTGGCCTACGGCGTCTATCTGGGTGAGGTGTTGGGACCGGTACTGCTCGTGACCGGCTTCCATGCGCGGATCGGGGCCGGTCTGATTGTCATCAACATGGTGTTCGCCATCCTGCTGGCGCACACCGGCGACCTGTTGAGTCTCAGCCCGCACGGCGGATGGCGACTGGAATTGCAGGGCATGTACTTCTTCACCGCGCTGGCGCTCGTGTTCCTCGGCCCCGGTCGGTTCAGTCTCAACCAGCGCTGAGTAGATAAATCCCGGGTGTTATCAGGGATAACCCGAATGTCGTGATAACACATCTACCGGCGGAAATCGTTACCCCCCGGGACAAAAGGCGACGCCGAGGATCAGGTATCGGGTTGCGTGAAGCGCGGCTCATCCTTGCGGTTAGTCCACCACGAGGTTTGAGCAGACTCTCGCCGGTCAGCGATATGGCGGGTGTAATAAAGCGGCAGCCCCTGCCTGGGGGGATTTACACGTCTGTCGCCGATCTTCCTTCGTTCTACCATTGTTGTTATCTCCTCGCTGAACAGGCCGGCTAGTAAGCGGCTGATTGCGGATATAGCAACTGCCAGTTATTGAAGTCAACGGTGGTGATTGTGCCGTTGGCATATTCCAGAAGTACTTTGTTACCGACAACATTCACCACCACAAGACTGCTGCCTGTCTTGTCGCGGTAGATGCCACCGACAACGGGTTGTTCTACGCAATGCACTGCAAGCTGCTTCATATCGACTGCCCTCTTCTCTGCCCCCCATGGAGATTATCTGATCGTACACACAGGCACGCCTAGGGTTGTTGTCCACGGTCTCAATTCTAAAACATAATCAAAGATTCATCGAAAGGAAAGCTATTTAACACCATGATTAGTCGCGCATAAGTATATATACGTAGATTCTTTGCCGCACCAGCCCGGGGACGCCATGGGTGTGAAGATCCGTTCCACCCCTGCCGGAAACCACAGCGGATTGAGCCGCTGTTTCCAGGCAAACTGCTGGCCGCCTTATACAGCATGACACCCGCCTTGCCAGAGGCCTTTACTTTCGCCATCAACGCCGGACAGCAGCGGTTCAACAGACCAGTACGGCGGCCACACCGTACCCGTTTTGGTATTACCCGTAATTCTGCCCGTACTCGCAACGTACTTACATTTTATTGTACAACTACGTACAATGATTGTATAATTAATTTTCGAGGATGCCCATGGACGACTCCGCCAGCAAACGGCTCACACCGCCCGCCGAAAGCCTCTTACCCATCCGTACCGTATCCATCCTGACAGGCGTCAATGCTGTCACCCTGCGCGCATGGGAACGACGCTACAATCTGATCACACCGCAACGCACACCAAAGGGCCATCGGCTCTATACACACAAGGATGTGGATCGCATCAACCAGGTCGTCGGCTTGCTGAATCAGGGCATTTCTGTCAGCCACGTCAAACCCCTGCTGGACCAGATGCCCGGTGAAGTTCTTGCGTCGCCCGCACGTGACGAAGGTGATACCTGGAAAACCCATCAGGAAAAGATGCTCAGAGCCATAGAAAAATTTAATGAACCGGCACTGGATAGTATCTACAACGACGCCTTGTCATTGTACCCGGTCGATATTGTCAACCAGCGTCTTACCACGCCCTTGCTGCGCCTGCTCGGCGAACGCTGGAACAAAAGGGAAATGGGTATCGCCGAGGAACATTTCTTCTCGGTTTACCTGCGCAACAAACTGGGCACACGCATTCACCACATGAACCAGCGCGGCAACGGTCCGCTGTTATTACTTGCCTGCCTGCCGGGTGAATTGCATGAAATTGGCCTGTTGTTTTTTGCGCTTGCCGCGGTCAACGCCGGATACCGCGTGCTGATACTTGGCGCCAATACACCATTGCAACAGATTCCCGGTGTACTCGACATAAAACCCTGTGTCGGGGTCATCTTATCGGGCTCGGCAAAACCCGCCCGCAGTGTCATTGACACCGATCTGCCGGATCTCATGGCCCGACTGACAACTCCGGTTTTCGCAGGCGGGGAAACTGCCGTTTCACATCAGGAGAAACTCGAGCAGGCCGGCGTCATTTGTCTGGGCGAGAACATAGCAACCGGTTTGCAACTGGTGAACAAAATACTGAAGCCGAACAAATCACGCTGACATGCCGCCGGCACTGCTCTGGTTTCGCCGCGACCTGCGCCTGGGAGACAATCCGGCATGGCAGGCATTGATCGATGAAGGCAACACGCCCATACCCGTTTATATTCACGACGAACCTGATGCTGACTGGCAGCCGGGAGAGGCGAGCCTCTGGTGGCTGCATCACAGCCTGATTTCGCTGCAACAATCCCTGCGGAAACACGGCAGCGACCTGCTGATCTTCAAGGGCAACCCGGAAAGCCTGCTGCCAACGTTATTGCAACAGGCCCGCACGGACCGACTTGCCTGGAACCGCTGTTATGAGCCTGCGTATACGGCACGCGATACGCGCATCAGGCAGGCACTCGAACGAGAAGGCATCCGCATAAGCTGCCATAACGCCGCGCTGCTGCGTGAACCCCGGGAGCACCTGAAAAAGGACGGAACACCCTACCGCGTATTCACCCCCTTCTGGAAGAAACTGCACAGCATCGGACCAGGCCGCAAAGCCATTACTTCCAGGGTACGACCACCTGCCTTCGACTCAGGCAGATTCACGGAGTCACTATCCGTCGATTCGCTCAATCTGCTGCCCGCAGTCAACTGGGACAAGGCGTTTTACGCACACTGGCAACCCGGCGAACAGGGCGCATGGAAAACGCTGAAAACCTTTAACGACCACAAGCTGCTCGACTACCCGGCTCGTCGGGACATGCCCGCTTGTTCCGGGACTTCACGTCTGTCAGCACACCTGCACTTTGGTGAAATCAGTCCGCTGCAAATCTGGGACACACTATCCAGCCTGGCAGCAACAACAACCTCCTGCGGAGCAATCTCGGCAACTGAATCCTATTTGCGCCAGCTCGCCTGGCGAGAGTTCAGCCACCATTTGCTTTACCACTTTCCATCCACACCACTGGAATCGATGGACAAACGATTTAACGGATTTCCGTGGAAAAGTAATTACAACATCGAGCTGAAACGATGGCAGTACGGGCAAACCGGCATCCCGCTGGTAGATGCCGGTATGCGCGAATTGTGGACGACGGGTTACCTGCATAACCGTGTGCGCATGATCGTCGCTTCATTCCTGATCAAGAACCTGCTGATTCCCTGGCAGGAGGGCGCGCGCTGGTTCTGGAACACGCTGGTCGATGCCGATCTCGCCAACAACACCATGGGCTGGCAATG
This sequence comes from Gammaproteobacteria bacterium, assembly GCA_049688075.1. Lineage (GTDB taxonomy): Bacteria > Pseudomonadota > Gammaproteobacteria > UBA9214 > UBA9214 > CAVQCA01. The sequence continues at coordinate 3,084 of JBAVKA010000427.1, read as the reverse complement.
GTGCGCCGGCTGTGGCGCGGATGCCGCACCCTTCTTTCGTATCTTCAATCCGGTCCTGCAGGGAGAAAAGTTCGACAAGGAGGGACACTACATCCGCCGCTGGCTACCCGAACTGGGCAAACTCGAAAACAGATACCTGCACAAACCCTGGACTGCAGCCCCGTCTGTGCTGGCCGCGGCAGGCATTGTTCCGGGCAAGGATTATCCTGAACCCGTGGTGGATTTACAGGACAGCCGCAGACTGGCATTGAGCGCCTGGGATCAGATCAGGCAATCGCAAGTGACCTGAGTTACATCTGTCTTCAATTAACACCCTCTTCGAAAACAGGAACAGGTTTCACTGCCGCAGTCACCAGACCAGTTACAGCTGCATCACTCAGCGCGCAGCTGCCGCGAAATGGCGAAGCCATCAGGAACCGGGGTCGAACGCCTCGAGGTGTTCGGGGATAATGCAAAGCCTGTTTCTGCAGGTTTGCATTACCAGCGCCGCTGGCGACCAGCCCAATGAATGCCTCATAACTGATGTGCTGCGCACTCTGCATGCAGAGTGCGCCGTGCCCATCCTCGATCTTGAAGCGGCCGTAACCGCTGCTGGATATCTGTCCGGTCCACCCCCAGCAGCCGCTTTCACTGTTTTTTGAGGTATACATCAGGAGGCGCTGCTGCACCCGTGTCATACTCATAGCGTTCTCCCTGAATTAACGGCTGGTTTCATGCGGCGACCTCGATCTCGAACAGCAGCTGGCGCAGCTCGAGCGCCGTTACCAGGCCGGTCAGGGCTGCATCCACGTTCGGTTGTGCGCCGCGAAAACCGAGCTCGATACTGGCTGGTTCCCCGCACCGCGGTAGACTGAATAACCGTGCCGCCGGAAACTGCCGCGTCAATGCCTCCATCAGCACCAGCAATTCCGACTCCGATATGCCAAACACGCGCAGCGAACGCTCGTAGAGCGCGCTGATTTCGCAGGCGGGATAATAACGCTCCAGCACCCAATCCAGCATCGGCCAAGCCATGTTAGGAAAACCCGGAAAGAAATGGTGCTCGTAGAGGGTGAAGCCGGGGATACGGTTGACCGGATTGGGAATCAGCAGACAACCCTCCGGCAGTTCCGCCATACGCACACGGTTGGGGCGGGCCGCAGAGCCAAACTGCGCTTCGATGAGCACCAGCGCTCCGGCGTGGAGTTGCAGCCGGCAACCAAAGGCCTGAGCTGCCGCCTGGCGGGTGTTATCGTCCGGCGTCGCGCCGATGCCGCCAAAGCAAAACACCGGACTACTGCCCTGCCGGGTCTGGCTCAAGGTTTCGAACAGAGCACGGCGATCGTCACCGGCTACACGAAACCAGGCGACCGACAGGCCACGTGCATGCAGTCGTTGCACAACCCGCATGAAGTGTCGGTCCTGACGTTTGCCGTTGAGGATTTCGTCACCGATAACCAGCACCCCGAACTGTGTATGCATGGCCTGCGCCTTACAGCACGTTGCGCAGCATCAGTTCACGCGGGTGCGGATTCATGTACACCTGCCGGCTGATGTAGGGGTTCGGATTGATCCGGAAGTGGTGCTGGAGCAAGGTAATTGGCACCACCAGCGGCACCAGGCCGCGCCGGTAATCGTCAATCACGTCGACCAGGCCGGCGCGGTTGACATCATCGACATGCTTTCGCAGGTAACCGAGCAGGTGCTGCAGGACATTGACATGAAGCTTGCGGCTGGCCTGCGCTTTCAGCGCCCGCATGACATCCCCGATGTAGCGCTCAGCCAGCGTGTCCAGCGGGACGCTGTCGAGCCGCGCCAGCAGGCCGCCGAGTTCCCGGTAGGCGGCAGGACTGTGCGCCAGCAAGAGGAACTTGTGGCTGGTGTGAAACTCGATCAGGGCCTTTTTGCTCAGCGGCTGCTGGCGCAGCGCCTGCCAGCGCGCGTAGACCAACACCCGGGTGACGAAGTTTTCCCTCAAGCCCGGATCGTTCAGCCTGCCTTCTTCCTCGACCGGCAACAGCGGGTTGGCATCCTGCACCGCGCGCGCGAATAGTCCTGCCCCGTCGCGCTGCGTCATACCTGTGTCGCTGTAGACCTTAACCCGCTCCATGCCACAGCTCGGTGAGTCCTTCTTGAACACGAAGCCGCACAAACCGTCCAGCCGCCGCGCCGTCATCGCGCTGTATTCCCGCAGCGCGTCGGTCACGTCGAGGCTGTCGTCCCTGCTGCCGACCGCGCGGGGCGCCTGCACGTCGCCGACCAGACGTATCGACGGACGCGGCGTACTCATGCCAATCGCCACCTCGGGACAAAACGGCACGAACTCGAAGTGTCTGCCCAGTTCCTCGAGGATGAAGCGATTGCGCTTGTGCCCGCCGTCGAAGCGCACTTTGGCGCCGAGCAGGCAGGCGCTGACGCCGAGGCGTACTCGTCCCAAGCCGGCTTCAAATGTGTTCTGCGATTTGACTGGCATTGATGCTCTCCCTGGATTGCTCACAGCGGTAGTTTCTGGCCGCGGCCGCCCGGACAGGTCTTACAGCAGCGCCTCGATGGCCGCGATCAGACGCTCGTCCTGCGGACTGACCTCGCCGGGGAAGCTCGCCACCACGCGGCCCTGCCGGTCGAGCAGGTATTTGTGGAAATTCCAGCGCGGCGTGTCGCCACTGACATCGGCCAGGTACCGGTATAACGGTCCGGCATCGGGACCGCGAACGCGCGTCTTGGCGAACATCGGAAACTGCACGCCATAGGTCAGCCTGCAGAAATCCTGAATCTGTTTTTCGGTACCGGGTTCCTGGCCGCCGAAATCATTGGACGGGAATCCGGCCACCACCAGGCCGCGCTCGCGGTAGCGGGCGTAGATTGCTTCCAGTCCGTCGTATTGCGGCGTGAATCCGCACTTGCTGGCTGTGTTGACGATCAGCACAACACGTCCACCAAATTCCTCGCACAGGTGCACCGGCTGGTCGCCCAGCAGCGGACGCTGATAGAAATCCAGCGCTGCCGGACAGTCCGCTGCCCCGACCGGTGCGGCGCCAGCCATCAGGGCCGCGATCAGGATTGCCAACCATGTCTTCATGCCTGCCTCCGCAATGAGTTGCTAAC
>JBAVKA010000426.1:0-3090 GCA_049688075.1 Gammaproteobacteria bacterium | reverse complement strand
CTGGCGGATACGCCGCTTGCACGTACCGCCGTCCTCATACCCATCTACCACGAACCGATCGGACGCACCTTCCGCGGCATACGGGCGATTTACCGTTCGCTGCAGGCCACCGGCCAGCTGGAGCATTTCGACTTTCACATCCTGTCGGACAGCCGCGATCCCAATGTCTGGCTCGCCGAGCAGGCGGCCTGGTTCCGGTTTTGCAAGGAGCTGGATGCGGAGAATCATCTGTTCTATCGCCGCCGTATAGTTAACCTGCGCTACAAGAGCGGCAATGTTGCCGATTTTTTACGGAGATGGGGCCGGTATTATGAATACATGATCGTGCTGGACGCCGACAGCGTGATGAGCGGAGAAACGCTGGTGCGAATGGTGCGGCATATGCAGCTGGAACCGCAGGTCGGCATCCTGCAGACCAATCCCACGCTGATCAATGCCCGATCGGCCTTTGCAAGATTTCAGCAGTTCGCCAATCGCTTCTATGGCCCGCTGTTCAGCGCCGGTCTCGCCTCCGTTCAACTGGGGGAAGCCGTGTACTGGGGACATAACGCCATCTTGCGCGTCGATCCCTTTATCAGGCACTGCGGCTTGCGCGAACTGCCCGGCATCGGCCTCTTCAAGGGCCCCATCATGAGCCATGATTTCGTGGAGGCGGCTTATATGGGCCGGGCCGGTTATGAGATCTGGATGGAACCGGATCTGCCGCAGAGCTATGAAGAATCACCGCCGACACTGGTAGATGAACTGACGCGCGATCGACGCTGGGTCAAGGGAAACCTGCAGCATATCTGGCTCATGCTGTTCAGCAGGAAACTTCATCTGGCCCACCGGCTGGCATTTCTCAACGGGATCATGTCCTATCTGACCTCGCCCCTGTGGCTGGCTTTCCTGGTGTTGACGAGTATCGAGACCACTCGTCTGGTGCTCTGGCCGATCGATTATTTTCCCTCCGAATACAGCCTGTTTCCCCTGTGGCCGGAGTGGCATCCGGAGTGGGCCATAGGACTTCTGGGCAGTACCGTCCTGTTGCTGTTCCTGCCCAAGTTGCTGGCTATCGTCGATGTGATTCTTACCCATCCACGCCGTGATTATGGCAATGCAGGCCGCTTGACGGTCGGCGTGGTACTGGAGATTCTGGTATCCGCGCTGCTGGCGCCCATCCGCATGCTGACGCATAGCCGTTACGTGATCGGGTCCCTGTTCAATGTATCCCTGGCCTGGGCGGGTCAGAACCGCACCGACGAGACGCGCTGGCCCGAGGCGATCATTAATCAGGCGCCAGGCACCCTGATCGCGGTCGCGTGGACTGCCTTTGCCTACTGGCTCAAGCCGATGTTCTTCATCTGGTCCCTGCCTGTGTCCCTGCCGCTGATATTCGCCGCGCCCACCTCGGTATTCCTGAGCCGGGTCAGTGTGGGGCAACGGCTGCGGCGTCTGGGCATACTGGTTGTTCCGGAGGAACTTAATGATTTTCCACTGCTCGACGATGCAATCGACGAGCGCATTCTGCCGCCGTCGAAGACCGGTCTTACCGCGTTCGAGGAAGCGGTCATCGACCCTGTCCTGAACCGGGTGCACCGGGAACTGGCGCGCTTGCCCCGTAACGACAAACGGCGCGGACGTCTCCACTCGTTGCGAATTCGATGCATGAAAGAAGGCCCGGATGTCCTGAATCCCCGCGAACTCAGCCTTCTGGCCAGCGATCGCGAAACCCTCGAGGCCATGAACAGAACCGTCTGGTTGTCGGAGCCGGACTCCTGCTGGGGCAGTCGTCTCGAGGACCGTATCATGAGGGACTAGCCCGCATTTCTCACCGGGCGGCGGCGTAGCGATGTACTGCATTGGATATAATCAATATGCTGGCAACCCGGAAAAGACAGTAGGTATTCAGGAATTGCCTATCCCGGCCCTGGCTGGTTCTCGCGCGCCCGTACTTGCTCTTCACTCAAGGGGTAGCTACGGCTACCCCTTTCGCTGCAGAGCGGCGTCCGGACACACGAGCCCTGCACCAGCATCCGGGATCCCGGTGAGAAATGCGGGCTAGGCGCCTGTTGCGGACAGAGGCCTAGAAAAGTATGTTCATCATGACCAGCATGACGATCAGAAACAGTGCGGTCATGATGCCTCCCGCGCGCATGAAATCCGGCACCCGGTAGCCACCCGGTCCCATCAACAGGGCGTTGACCTGATGGGTGGGAATCAGAAAGGAGTTGGATGTTGAAATGGCAACCGTCAAGGCGAATACCGCCGGGTCCGCACCCGCGGGAATGGCTAGGTTGACGGCAAGCGGTACCAGCAGCACGGTAGCGCCGACATTCGACATCACCAGGGTGAAGAAGGTCGCCAGCACGGCCAGCGCGGCCTGCAATACCCAGGTGGGCACATCGCCGAGCAAGGCGAGTGTCTGCCGGGCAATCCAGGCTGCGGTGCCGGTATTTTCCACGGCCATGCCCAGGGGTATCAGGCTGGCCAGCAGAAACACCGTTTTCCAGCTTACCGCCTTGTAGGCTTCATCCATACTGATGACTCCCGAGAGGACCATGCCGACTGCACCGGTCAGCAGCGATACCGACAGGCGCAGATCGGAAAACAGCACCAGAGCCAGCGCGACCAGAAAGAAAAACAGCGCCGGCCAGACCTTGTGAGGACGCATTTCCTCGTGCGGGTATTCGGTGGTCACGATAACGAAATTGCGATTATTCTCCAGGCGTACCAGACTGTCCCAGTTGACATGGACGACAAGCGTATCGCCGGCCTGTAGCGGCAGGTCGCGGACGCCTTCTCCCTGGCGGATGGTTTGCCCCTGGCGGTGAATGGCGAGTGTCGACAAGCCATAGGTTTTGCGCATCCAGACGTCGCGGCAGGATTTGCCGATCAATGACGAACCCGGCGGGATAACCACTTCCGCAATACCGGCCCTGGTTTGCGCCAGCACCTCGGCAAAGTATTTCAGGTGGGGAAATCGGGAGAGCTGGTTGGCGTGAACCAGGGCTTCAAGCCGGTCTCTGGCGGCCATGACCGCCAGGCTGGCGCGGGCGGGTATCTTGACATCGCGGGCCAGTCCGCCGGGAGCCAGACGCAATCCGTCAC
>JBAVKA010000425.1:0-5121 GCA_049688075.1 Gammaproteobacteria bacterium | reverse complement strand
CGGTGACGATCAAGACCATCGAATGCGCCATCATCGACAAGGCGTGGGAGAACAACTGGATAAGCCCGCAACCCGCCAGGCACAGAACCGGCAAGCGCGTCGCCATCGTCGGGTCCGGTCCGGCGGGACTTGCCTGCGCCCAGCAGCTGGCGCGTGTCGGCCATGAAGTCGAGGTATTCGAAAAACACGACCGCATCGGTGGACTGATGCGCTACGGCATCCCCGACTTCAAAATGGAAAAACACCTCATCGACCGGCGCATCGCGCAGCTGCTTGCCGAGGGTGTGGCCTTCCGCACCAACGCGCATATCGGCGTCTCTCTGTCTGCCCGGAAACTGCTGGAGGAGTTCGATGCGGTGGCGCTCACCGGCGGCTCAGAACAGCCGCGCGACCTGGAGGTGCCCGGCAGGGAACTCGATGGCGTGCATTTCGCCATGACCTTCCTGCCGCAGCAGAACAGGCGCAATGCCGGTGACGAAATCGATCCGGCGAAGGCAATAAGCGCCGCGGACAAACATGTCATCGTGATCGGCGGCGGCGATACCGGCTCCGACTGCATCGGCACCTCGTTCCGCCAGGGCGCACTCTCCGTGATCCAGCTGGAAATCCTCCCGCGCCCGCCGGAGCAGGAAGACAAAGGTCTGACCTGGCCCGACTGGCCCAACAAGCTGCGCACTTCCAGCTCCCAGGAGGAAGGTGCAGAGCGTGAATGGTCCGTCGCCACCAAATCCATCGAGGGCAGCAACGGCGTGATCAGCGCCATTAATTGCGTGCGGCTGAGCTGGAAACAGGACGAACAGGGACGATGGAAAATGGAGGAGATTCCAGGCAGCGAGTTTCGTCTCAAGGCCGACCTGGTGCTGCTCGCCATGGGCTTCATCCATCCCGTGCGCGAAGGCATGTTGCAGGAGCTGGGCGTGGCACTGGATGCGCGCGGCAATGTCCAGGCTGACACCGACCGCTACCAGACCTCACTGCCCGAAGTGTTCGCCGCCGGTGACATGCGCCGCGGCCAGTCGCTGGTGGTCTGGGCCATCCGCGAGGGTCGCCAATGCGCACGGGCGATCGACGAGTTTTTAATGGGTATATCCGAGCTGCCGCGTTAGACGGGAGACCGGGCATTTCGCCTTGCACCGACAACAATATTTTCACCGCAAAGGCGCAAAGGTCGCAAAGAAACTTGCTCATAAAAACAATTAATTCGCTTTGCGGTCTTTGCGCCTTTGCGGTGAGTTGAAATCTTTATGGATGTACACTAGGAAACGACGTTTACGGTAAGGCTCACTATCGATGATCTTTTCAATCAGGGCACATTGACTGCTTTTACCGGCGATCTCTGCGACTCTGCGGTAACACTTTATATGCCCAAGCTGAAAAACGACCGTTTAATCCGCGCCCTGCTGCGCCAGCCGGTCGATGTCACACCGGTCTGGATGATGCGCCAGGCGGGCCGCTACCTTCCCGAATACCGTGAAACGCGCAAACGTGCCGGCAGTTTCATGGATCTGTGCACCAACACGGAGCTGGCCTGCGAGGTTACCCTGCAGCCTATCGATCGCTTTCCACTGGATGCCGCCATCCTGTTTTCCGACATCCTCACCATCCCGGATGCCATGGGCCTGGGGCTGTATTTCGAGGAAGGCGAAGGCCCGCACTTTCACAAAACGGTGCGCACTTCAGTCGACATCGATGCGCTGGGGAATCCCGATCCGGAAACGGAACTGCGATACGTCATCGACGCCGTTCGCCTGATCCGCCGGGAACTCAACGGCCGGGTGCCACTGATCGGATTCTCCGGCAGCCCGTGGACGCTGGCCACCTACATGGTCGAAGGCGGCACGACCAGGAGTTTCTCGTACGTCAAGGGCATGCTCTACAACGAACCCGCGCTGCTGCACCGCCTTTTGGAAAAACTGGCGAATGCGGTGATCGACTACCTGAATGCCCAGATCGCCGCCGGCGTGCAGGCGGTCATGATCTTCGACACCTGGGGCGGCGTACTGACGCCGAACGACTATGCCGACTTCTCGCTGCAGTACATGCGGCGCATCGTCGCCAGCCTGACACGGGAACTCGACGGCAACAGGATACCGGTCATCCTGTTCACCAAGGGCGGCTGCCAGTGGCTGGAGGCAATGGCCGATACCGGCGCGGACGCCCTTGGCATCGACTGGTCGACCGATCTGGCGCTGGCGCGCCGGCGCGTGGGCAACCGGGTCGCGTTGCAGGGCAACCTGGACCCGGCCGTGCTCTACGGCGCTCCGGCCGTCATCCGCGAGCGAGTCGCCGGCGTGCTGGCCCAGTTCGGTGCGGGTTCCGGGCATGTCTTCAACCTCGGGCACGGCATCAACCCGGATGTCGATCCGGAGCACGCCGGAGTGCTGATCGAGGCCGTGCATGAACTCAGCCGACCCTACCATCAGTAGGTACCGCAGCCTGGACTTTCCGGCAGGTTCCGAATTCCACGCTGTCATAAACGCCATATTCACCGCAGAGACGCGAAGCACGCAGAGAAATTCTTTAATAAAAACAATAATATGACTTTCTTTCTCTGCAAATCTGCGGTAAGTTAAATGTTTTATGGATGTACACATATCAGGTGATCGGCGTAGTTCCTGGTAACAATCTGGAATGTCTTCCCTGACCAGACTCAAACTCCTGTGGTTCATTGTTTCGGCCATGCTGGTGGCCGGCGCCGTGCTGCCCATGTTCACCTTCAGCCAGTTTTACATCTTCAACGACACGTTCTCACTGGCCTCCGGTATCTTTTACCTTCTGATGGAAGGCGAACCACTGCTGTTCCTGATCGTATTCTCCTTCAGCATCCTGATGCCAGCCTGGAAGATGGTCCTCCTGTACCGTCTGCTGCACGCGCAGGATGGTGACAACGCACGGCGGCACCGGCAGCTGCATATCCTGTCCTTTCTCGGCAAGTGGTCGATGCTCGATGTCTTCGTGGTGGCGATACTGGTGGTGACGGTGAAACTCGGGGCGATCGCCAGCATCACGGTCCATTTCGGCATCTACCTGTTCACCCTGGCGGTACTGGCCAGCATGCTGCTGACCCACAAGATCGCCACCCTGGCCGGTTGCAGCCGCTGGAAGCCGGAGGGTTATCGCCGCAAAGACGCCGAGGATGCAAAGGGATTTATTAATAAAAACAATTGAAAGGCTTCGCGTTCTTTGCGTCTTTGCGGTGAGTTTTTTCTTCATGGATGAACACTGTGTAAGTGCCATGCCATTAAGGACCACGGACTCGATCCGCATGAGCCATAGTGATGCGGGCTGGAACTACCCCGGCATCAGGGAAGGGTATCTCCCGTTGCGCGCTGCCGCCGCGAGTAATAGAACCAGACAGCTCCCGCAAGCAGCAGCGCCACCACGACGATATCGACCTGGTGGGAGTACTGCTGCACCACGTGCCAGTGCTCGCGCAGCTTCAATCCGCAAACCAGCAGGAATGTGTTCCAGATCGAGGCGCCCGTTACCGTGGCCACCAGAAATGGCATCAACGGCATACGCCCCGTGCCCGCCGGTATGGAGATGAAATGCCGTACGACCGGAATGAAGCGGCAGAAGAAAACCGTCCAGATACCGCGATTCTCGTGAAAGAACCGCTCGGTCCATTCCAGATCGTGTGTGTTGAGCAAAAGATACTTACCGACCTTGAGCACAAACGGGCGGCCGCCATAATAGCCCATCGCGTAGGAAATCGCCGAACCGGCGAGCGAGCCCAGACTGGCGGCGAGAACCGCAGGCCAGAAACTCCATTTGCCGTCGGCGACGAGGAACCCCACGAAAGGCATGACCGCCTCGCTCGGCACCGGCGCGATCATGCTCTCCAGCGCCATCAGCAATCCGGCACCGAGGTAACCGGTCGCGTCCAGTACCCGTACCGCGAGATCTGCAATCCATTCCGTGATCATGAATACTGGCCCCTGATAAAATGAAGTGGCGTCAACGTCGCAGTCAAAGCTAACCCCCTGTCGTCGGTGCGTCAACACAAGCCCGGGCACTACCGGATCTCACTCGTGCGGTAATCAACACCGATGCTGGACAAGAGGTCTACCCGGGGATGCGTTATTCCAGCTCTGACAGCAGTCTGTCGATCATCCCCTGCGCCTGGGAAAGATAGCCTCCGCCGAAGAGATTGAGGTGATTCAGGACGTGGTAGAGGTTGTAGAGTGTCTTGCGCACCGCATAACCTTCGTCTAGCGGATAAACCTCGCGATAAGCGGCGTAAAACTCGCGGCCGAAACCACCGAACAGTTCCGTCATGGCGATGTCCGCTTCGCGGTCGCCATAGTACACGGCCGGGTCGAAAATCACCGGCTCGCCTTCACGCGTGTACGCATAATTGCCGGACCAGAGATCACCGTGCAGCAGGGAGGCCACCGGTTGATACTCCTCGAAGAGTCGCGGGAATTCACCGAGCAACCGCTCGCCGCGCTCGCGCAGACGCCCGCCGTAACCATGGCGTGCTGCCAGATCGAGCTGGAAGCGCAAACGGTGTTCGCGCCAGAAGACCACCCAGTCCGGTTCCGGTGTGTTGATCTGCGGCGTGGAGCCGATGGTGTTGTCCTGCACCCAGCCAAACTGCGCCTGCGTGACCTGATGCAGGCGCGCCAGACCCCGGCCGAGCGCCGCCGGGTCGCCGCCACCCCCGAGCGCGAGGTCCTCAAGCACCAGCCAGGCGGACTGGCTGTCGGCGCCATGGCACAGAGGCTCCGGCACGCGCAGGCTGTGGCTGTCCCGCAGCTCGCGCAGCCCCCGCGCCTCGGCCTCGAACATGTTCGCGTGCGCGGCGCTGTTGAGTTTGACGAAATAGGTTTTCTCACCATAGCTCAGGCGCATGGCCTGGTTGATGCAACCGCCGTCCACCGCACCCAGCGGCGCCGCCGTACCCTGCACTCCGGTGACTTCCGCGAGGCCAACGCCTATCGCTTCCCACAGTGACATGCGCGCTATCCTTGGTCAGTAATCCGGTTATCCGCGCCTATTGTACCTGCAGACCGCATCATGCCGGAGGATCATAGGATATATCCGTAAGCAGATCAGCCGCTACGGCCGGATAGTTCATACCGAACTTGCAGGGGTATGAAACCATTAGTGACTATCTAC
>JBAVKA010000424.1:0-1995 GCA_049688075.1 Gammaproteobacteria bacterium | reverse complement strand
GACCCGCCCGCGGACGCATGACCCTTACGGGACTGTTATGCGTGCTGGCTGCACTCGGCTGTTTCGGCACCCGGGCCTTGGCTGCTACCCGGTACGATGTCGAGGTGATTGTCTTTCGCTATCTCGCCGCCAGCGATGGCGGCGAGCAATGGCCGGAGAATACGACCGTCGCCGGCGACGGATTCGCCCCTACACCACTCCAGCAGGGGCTGGAGAATCTGCCGGACAGCCAGTTCGCCCTCAATGCCGTGGCGGGCGCACTGCAGCGATCCGGCGCCTATCGGGTGCTGGCACACCGGCTCTGGCGTCAGAGCGCCTATGACAGGCACAGTGCCGTTCCTTACCTGCTGCACACCTCTCAGGGCAGTTCAGGCCGCGAAGTCGATGGCTCGATCACGTTCATCCGCGAACGCTACCTGCACCTGGCTGTCGACCTGACGCTGACGTCCCCGGACGCCCTGTACCGGCTGGACGAAACACGGCGAATGCGCAGCGACGAGCTGAATTATTTTGACAACCCCCACTTCGGTGTCATTGTCAGAGTAACTCCCTACGGTTCAGAGGAGTCGGCGCCAGAAGATACCGGTGCCACCGGTGGAAACGAATCCGCCACTGTGCCCGACGAGGAAGCCGATACCGCCGCGGAACCCGCGTCTGACAGTTCGCTCAGCAGCCCACCAGATTAGCGCACAATGCCGTGCAGCGGACCCGGGTTGGGCTCGTGCCTCAGCCCAGCCTACAAACAGGCGGCGATGCGCAGGTCACCGCCGTCGAACCACTTTAATTTCTCTCGCAACTTCACCACCTCGCCGACGATAATGAGCGTAGGCGGCTTGATCTCCTCTCTTTCCACCAGGGTCGGGAGCGTGGCGAGCGTCTCGACGAATACCCGCTGATTTTGCGTGGTGCCCTGCTGGACCAGCGCCGCGGGGGTATCCTGCGGCATCCCATGGGCAAGCAATTCCCTTGACAGTATGTCTATGCTGTGCAGGCCCATGTAAAAGACGATGGTCTGGGCCGGTCTTGCGAGTCTTGCCCAGTCGAGATTAACGCTCCCGTCTTTCAGATGTCCGGTTACGAAAACACACGACTGGGCGTAATCGCGATGCGTCAGGGGAATACCGGCATAGGACGCACACCCCGAGGCAGCAGTGATGCCTGGAACCACCTGAAAGGGTATGCCCTGCTCCGCAAGCGTTTCGATTTCCTCGCCGCCGCGACCGAAAATGAAGGGATCGCCGCCTTTCAGGCGCAGCACACGATTACCCTCCCTGGCCAGACGAACGAGCAGTTCATTGATGCTTTCCTGAGACAGCGTATGTTTATCCCTTTCCTTGCCGGCATAGATCAATTCTGCGTCACGCCTGACCATGTCCAGAATCGGCTGTGACACCAGCCGGTCATACACCACCACGTCCGCCTGCTGCATGAGCCGCAGCGCCCTGAAGGTGATCAGGTCCGGATCGCCCGGCCCCGCGCCCACAAGATACACTTCTCCGGTAGTGTCGAAAGTCTGGTCGGTATCCGCGATCGCCTCCTCCAGCGCCACCCGCGCCTCGTGCTCGCGGCCCGCAAACAGCAATTCGGCAACCCGCCCCTGCAGTACGTTCTCCCAGAAATAGCGGCGCTGTGTGGAATCGGAGAAGCGCTGCTTTACCCTGTGCCTGAATTCATCGACCAGAACGGCAAGACGACCATAGGCCGAGGGGATGAAACTTTCCAGGCGGGCACGCAACAGGCGGGCGAGCACCGGTGAGGCCCCGCCGGTTGAGACGGCTACCTGTACCGGGGACCTGTCAACCATTGAGGGAACGATGAAACTGCATAACTTCGGCGTATCCACGACATTGACGGGGATCCGGTGGCTATCCGCGACAACCGAGACCTGCCGGTTGACCGATTCGTTATCGGTTGCGGCAATCACGAGCACCATGCCGTCGATATCTTCATCGCAGAACGCCCTGCCTGTGTAAAGAATCCGGCCTGATTCGCGCA
>JBAVKA010000423.1:0-2185 GCA_049688075.1 Gammaproteobacteria bacterium | reverse complement strand
GTTCTTGCAGTAGTCTGCGTTTATTCACGCCGCGCAAAATATAACTACCCGACTCTCCGTCTATGCAATAACCTCCAGGACTTGCTAAATTTTTTTCTATTGAGCCTCTTGCAAAACTACTCGCTGAGAGGGGGTCAAATTTCCAATTCGCACCCATCAGATGCGAACGAGTCTTATTCGAGCGTTTTCCCTATGGCGGTTGCATCGTTTTTCTCAAATGACAGGGGAAATCGTGAATTCAGCGCAAGGGTTCCACTACACGACAGTTTTGGCGTGTTTTCGAGGATGGATCTGGCGGTTGAGTGCCGTTATTCAACGAACTTCATCAACTGATCCACCGTCAGCGCCACGATACCGAACATCAAATGTGCCATGACCTTGGCGTGTCCTCGTACGCGCACCATGCGTGCGCCAAATTCGTCCTTGATCCGCCCGTTGACGCGTTCGACCGTGCTGCGCTCGTTATAACGTCGGTCCTCGGCAAGGGTGTAGTTCGCTACCTTGCGCCGCTTCGTTTCCGCCTCCAGTTCTTCCTTCCTGGCCTTGCTGCGCGGGTTCGGATCAATGATCGGCACATGCCCCAGAGAGCGACTGTGCGCCTCGATCTGCGGGGCATCATAGGCGGCGTCCATCATGTCGTAGAGACTGGTGACCCGTCCATGGGTGATTTCCGCCAGGGGAATGGCCGCCTGACTGTCATGCAAGGAGGCGGAGGTGAGGATGCAACTTACGGGAATGCCGCCGTCGGCTGCATCGATATGGAGTTTGTACCCTGTCCAACTCGTCTTGTAGCCCTTACTGTTTCTTTTGGTGCCGACATTACATGCCGTGGGCAACTCGGCAATCATTTCGCCAAGGGGCTGGCCCGCGGACTGCCGTTCCAGGCGGGTAGATTCTTTGGGGCGTCGTTCTCCCTTTTTCGGGCGTCCCCGCTTTTTCGGCTTCTTTTCCACGGGTGCCGCTTTGTTTTCCGGTTTTTCCCGCGCAGCGATCGCAGTGGAATCCCGGGAAATGTGACCCACCACCTGTTCCCCAATGTGTTGCTCAATCAGCGCCTGATGTACCCGTTCGGGTAAACGGCTCTCGGCAAATTCGGCAAAAGCACGAGAGAAGGTGGATTCGCTCGGCACATCCTCCCGGCGCTCCCAGCCGCAAAGACGGCGCACCGTTGGGTCGGTTTCCAGTCGATCCAGCAGTATGCGCGTGGTCGCCATGTCGTAGACCATCTTGGCAACAAATGCACGTGCTATGGCAACGCGGTCTTCAAGAGGACGTCCAGGCCATCGGACGGCACCAGGGAGGTGCTCCTCCAGTTTGGCTAATTCCAGTACGCTCACCAGTCGCTTCTGCTTCTCCGTCAACTCGCCGAGTTCTTCCCAAATCATGGGAAACAGAAAGCTTTGGATGTGCCGCCATGTGTGGGACAATTTGTCCAGTGCCTGGTTCATCGGATCTTGCCCTATGGTCATGATTACGTTGGTGTAAAGAGCAACCTTATTTTACCAACAATGAACCGGGCACACTCATTTATCGGCCTCGAATCGCCAAGTAATTCGCTGGTCTTGGGAGTTTTGCAAGAGGCTCAGAGGCTTCTTTTGGCTCAGATTAAAAAGACGAATACATTCCAACGTTAAGTCAAATCTATCATCAATTAAACTATTTACTCCACGTGCTTGATTGATTGTATGCTTGCCATCAATTCTGTTCTTATTCACCTTGCAGTGGAGAGGCAGGTGGCTCCGGCCACGCAGAATAAGGCGCTGAACGCGCTCGTTTTTCTGTACAGGCACGTTCTCGACAGGCCGCTGGATCTGATCGACGGTGTGGTTCGCGCCAAGCGGCGCGAGAGGCTTCCTGTGGTCCTGACGCGTGATGAGATTCAGCGCGTGCTTTCGAACCTTGACGGGGATCACTGGCTGGTGGCCTGTCTGCTCTACGGCTCCGGGCTCAGATTGTGCGCGTAGTGCGCCAAGTGCTCGGCGGACAGATGAGCGTACCGCCTCACCATCTCGTAGTCTGACTGGTCGCATTCCAGAAACACCCAGCGCTTTCCGGGCTTGGCTCCCTTGATAATCCCCGACCGGGCCTTTTGCCGGAGCACAGCCGGGGACATGCGCAGAAACTCCGAGGCTTCGTTGAGGTCGAGGGTTCGGTAGCCGGTACTCATCACTGGGGTGCTTTCGCA
>JBAVKA010000422.1:0-2396 GCA_049688075.1 Gammaproteobacteria bacterium | reverse complement strand
TTTGCCCCACTGTGCTTTCACCTTGCCCTTTAACTGCTTCCAGTTGCCTTCAACGATATTCCAGTCCATATCAAAGTCCTTTTGTCAGGGTCCCGACTGGCGGTATTGCCAATCGAGCATCCTTCGTCGCACTCATCTTTTCGTCACTTGGTGCTTCGCGTGGCAAAAGCCGGCATAATTTCATGGAAACTCCGGATGCAGGTACAAGCGTAGTCTCATGATCAGGCGCAGTCTGTTGGGTATCGTACATAGGACAGCACGCGTCCACTGCGGACCATGTGATAATGGTCCTGGTGCGGGCATCAGGGAGTTCGCCGCCCCATTGCAGTGCCTGGAGAAGCGGGGCGGGGGAGTGCACCTGCCTGCGGCGAGCAGAAACCGCGCTCGGTGTGCGGTGGGTGCAGACGTCGGATTTATTAACTATCGATGATGCCGCCGAGAACTGTACCGTCTAGGGTGCCGACTCCAGCGTCGACATTTCGGCACAACCACCCGACTGTAGTCGGCGCCCGGGTATTGGAATGACTGTCACACGCGGCTGCTGGATTAGTTGTTCTTGTCCCACATCACGTCGCATTTTGCCTTTGCCGCCGCCTTGAGCAATTCGATCAGAGGCAAGGCACGGTGCGGGAGACTTACGGCAGGTTCACCGTCCTCTCCTTCCGCAGGCTCTTCCGGCTCCGGCGACTGTTTGTCTGCCTCGACCGCAGCTTCCAGACGTTCCAGCGCCGCCTGGATATCTTCTGCCAGCAGAGCGCCGGGCACCGTCCCGCTGTGTCCCATCAGTTTGAGCAGTCGGATTGCCACGTCGCCGAACATCGTTATGCTCGCGTAGGCCGGGCAGGAAAAGGTTACCAGCATGATCACGTCCTCTCTGATGCTCGCATTACCGGCAGGGGACTCTCGTCTGCCGACATTATGAAACCGGCGCGTGGCAGCACAGCGAACAGTGGATTGATTGCCAGCACTTCCATGACGATCTGATTTTTCTCGCCCGCGCGCAGCAGCGCATCGAAGCGCATATCCACGACGCTGCCACGCGCAGAGACGACCACGCTGGAATTCGATGCGCGGGAGTTGTTTGTCATTTCCCGGCTCGATTTTACCACGCTATGCCTTTTCTTCCACTGCGCGCAATGCGGGTTCAGATACGAGCGCTTCGCGCACGTGCATCAGCCGCCTTTCAATCCGTGCGCGATCATGGGTGGATTTGGGGTGGCGACGCCAACCATCGGCACGTTGAGAATGCCGCGCCTGGCCATCGCGCAGAGCGGCGGAGAAATCATCCTTGAATGAGATTTATCACGATCACCACGACTGCGATGACCAGAAGAATATGGATCAATCCGCCCATGGTGTATGAGGAGACGAGGCCGAGCACCCAGAGGATAAGCAAGAAAATCGCAATAGTTACTAGCATAGAAGTTACCCCTTATCTGTCATGATCTACCGTGGAGTCACTCAATCCGGTGTGTTTCGATTCACCACCGGTCGAACCCATTTCCGTGGGGAGTAACCCGCGCTGCGTTTGCCCGCCCCGCAACCGGCAGGCAGGGCCCTCAATGGCGCCGAACGGTTCACATTTAACTCCGGTCATTGCCCGTACATGGCGCTCGCTACTTCTTGTCGCCCTTTGCCGCGTCCTGGACGGCTTCACCGGCATTTTCGACATGTTCTCCAACCGACTCTGTCGCGTTGTCGACACTCTTGCCGGCTTTCTCCATCGGGCCTTCCTGCTTCTCGCAGCCGGATAGTGCGACAAGCAATGCACTTATGACCATGGCTGCACTAAGGGTTTTGACTGGTTTCATGATGTAAACTCGTGGTGATTGACTTGTCTGGAAGCGGGAGTCCCCGTGTGGGTCACACCCGTTGCCGCGACCTTGGTTTATGAACGACTGCGACAACGGCACTGAGTGCATATCCCTGCATGGTATTGATGATCTTGAACTTGTCCATAATCGTTCCTTAAGTGAGATGAGAGTGCGCGTGATGCATCGGCAAATCATGCCGGACACACACTGCTCTTCGCCAGGATCGCGCTGCAGACCTTGCAGGTTTTTATATTGGCTCCGATGATTCAAGCTTACGGAGAATCTCCTTCACCGTCTGTCTGCTGACGTACATAGCCGGCAATCGAACGGTGTTTTCCTCTTCATGGGCGGCGAAACCACGACCAGCCGGGCCGTGGTGCAAAGCGCCGGCCACGCCTACCGGTTGACGGGGCAACTCCTGAAGGACGCGTTCTTTCAGGCCGCCGCGATTAAGCATCGTGATATCCCCGCGGCTATAGCGGATCAATTTGCGAGTTTGCAGTGCCGTGGCGGCCCTGGTGACACCGACACGACGCACGCCCAGCATGTAAGCGAGAAATTCATGCGTGACATGGAACGCGT
>JBAVKA010000421.1:0-15966 GCA_049688075.1 Gammaproteobacteria bacterium | reverse complement strand
TCCGAGTAATCATGTTGCTACTGCGGCGGCGGGAAATCGGTCCATTTTCACGATCCATCTCGTCAAAGAGAACCTGCTATTCTCCTCGAACGATCGCACAACTGTCCTCGATTTCCCACTCGCCCCGCTACGCCCAGATTACTCGGACAGGCTCCTCTGCAGGCATGGCAGAGCCGCCTGAGTCCAAGTACAATCTGCGCCTTGCAAAACCTGGCGGCCCGCGAGGGACGCACCAACGGCCTGACTGGCCATCATATAGACCGGATTCAGACCACTCAATGCCCGATTACAACGAATTCATCGCCCGCATCTTCAGAATCCTGCAACCCTTCCTGAAACCGGGACAGGCGCTGAGTGAGGACAGCGAACTGGTGAGCGAACTTGGCCTGACCTCGCTGCAGGTGATGATGATGATCGAGCAGATCGAGGACGATTTCGATATCACCGTGCCGCTCAACATCCTCCCGGATATCCGCACCATACGCGATCTCGCCGTGCAGCTGGAAAAGTTGCTGACCTGATTCCATGAGCCTGTTCGACAAGTTCCAGCCGATCATCGATGTCCGCGCCGAGCTGCAGAGCCTCGGCATCATGCCGTTTGGCGCCGTCACCGAGAAGATCCTCTCGTCGACGGAAGGCATCGTCAACGGCTACCGGGTCATCCTGGCCGGAACCAACAACTACCTGGGCCTGACCTTCGACCCGGAATGCATCGCGGCCGCCAGGACCGCCATCGAGGAACAGGGCACCGGCACCACGGGTTCGCGCATGGCCAACGGCACCTTCGCCGAACACGTCCTGCTGGAGCAGGAGCTGGCGGCTTTTTTCGACCGCCGCCACGCCATCGTCTTCACCACCGGCTACGCCGCCACCAGCGGCATGTGCGCGACGCTGGCAGGTCCGGGCGACATGATCGTGCTCGACGCCGACAGTCACGCCAGCATCTATGACGGGGTGCGCCTGAGCGGCGCCGATATCGTGCGCTTCCGCCACAACGACCCGGCCGATCTGGAGAAGCGCCTGCGCCGCCTCGGCGATCGCCTTGCCAATACGCTGATCATCGTCGAGGGTATCTACAGCATGCTCGGCGACCGCGCGCCGCTGCGCGAGATTGCGGAACTCAAGCGCCGCTATGGCGGCATGCTGCTGGTGGACGAGGCGCATTCCATGGGCATGCTGGGCGATCACGGTCGCGGTCTGGCGGAACAGGACGGCGTGGAGGACGCCGTCGACTTCATCGTCGGCACCTTCAGCAAGAGCCTGGGCGCGATCGGTGGCTATTGCGTGAGCAATCATCCTGAACTGGACGCCGTGCGCTTCGCCACCCGCTCCTACATCTTCACCGCCTCGCCCTCGCCCTCGGTCATCGCCTCGACCCGCACGGCGCTGCGCCTCCTGCAGCAGCGGCCGCAGCTGCGCGAGCAACTGTGGGCGAACGCCCGGCGCCTGTATGACGGTCTCAAGGCGCTCGGCTTCCGCATCAGCCCGGAAATAAGTCCGGTAGTCGCCGTCACCGTCGAAGACCGCGGCCAGTCCATCCAGTGGTGGAAGCGGCTGCTGGAATCCGGCATCTACGTCAACCTGGTGATGCCGCCCGCCTCGCCCGGCGATTACAGCCTGCTGCGCTGCAGTGTGAGCGCCGCCCACACGAGCGCGCAGATCGACCGCATCCTCTCCGCCTTCGCCGACTTGCGCGATTCCGCCGTGCCAGGCTGAGATGGACAAGCTCTCAATCCGCGGCAACGGACCCCTGCACGGCGAGGCCCGCATTTCGGGCGCCAAGAACGCCGCCCTGCCGGTGCTTGCCGCAAGCCTGCTCACGGCGGGCGCGGTGCGCATCGGCAACATCCCGAAGCTGCGCGACATCACCACCATGGTGGAGCTGCTGCAGACACTCGGCGTCCGGATCGAGATGGCCGGCCGCGGCGAGCTGGTCACCAGCACCTGCCACTGCCATTCGGTACGCGCCCCCTACCAGCTGGTCAAGACCATGCGCGCCTCCATCCTGGTGCTGGGACCGCTGCTGGCGCGCTTCGGGGAAGCCGAAGTATCGCTGCCCGGCGGCTGCGCCATCGGTTCACGTCCGGTCAATCTGCACATTCAGGGGCTGAAGGCGATGGGCGCCGCCATCAGTATCGAGGACGGCTACATCAAGGCGCACACCACGGGCCTGCACGGCGCCCGGATCGTGTTCGACCTCGTCTCGGTCACCGGGACGGAGAACCTGATGATGGCCGCGACGCTCGCCCGGGGCACGACGGTACTGGAGAACGCCGCCCGCGAACCGGAGATCGTCGACCTGGCCAACTGTCTCAATGCCATGGGCGCGCGCATCCGCAATGCCGGCCAGGCGAGCATCGTCATCGAGGGCGTCCGTGAGTTGCACGGTGCGCAGCACCGTGTCATCCCCGACCGGATCGAGGCTGGCACCTTCCTGGTGTCTGCCGCAGCCACCGGCGGCAAGGTGCGGCTGCTGGATACCGCACCGGATCTGCTGGATGTCGTGGTGAACAAGCTGCGGGAGGCCGGCGCCACCATCCGCTGCGGCGCCGACTGGATCGAACTGGACATGCACGGACGGCGTGCACTCGCGGTCAGCGTGGTAACGGCGCCCTATCCCGCCTTCCCGACCGACATGCAGGCCCAGTTCGTGGCGCTCAATGCCGGCGCCGAGGGGCTTGCCACAGTCAAGGAAACCATCTTCGAGAACCGCTTCATGCACGTGCAGGAACTGCAGCGCATGGGGGCCGACATCGAACTGCAGGGCAACACCGCCATCGTCAGCGGCATCGCGAAGCTGCGCGGCGCGCCGGTCATGGCCACCGACCTGCGCGCTTCCGCCGGACTGGTCATCGCCGCGCTGGCCGCCGACGGCGAGACCACCATCGACCGCATCTACCACCTCGACCGCGGCTATGAAAGCATCGAGGCCAAGCTGGCCCGGCTCGGCGCCGATATCTGGCGGGTGCCGGGCAAGACCCGCAGCGCGCAGGTGCACCAGGCCCGCAAGACCGGCTGATGCCGCTCCATACAATTGCTCAAATTCGGGGAATTGTTGAAGGTTCCCTGATAGTCATGCTTCATTCATACACTACTTTCACCGCAAAGGCGCAAAGATCGCGAAACAGAAAATACAAAAATCAGATTCCTTCGCGTTCTTTGCGCCTTTGCGGTGAATTGATTTCCTTATGGATGGACACCATCACACAACGATGAGCGATCAATCCTGGCAACCGGCGTCGCAGCAACCGCCACCCGCACCCGGCGAAATCCATGTCTGGCGCATCGATCTCGTCGCCAGCTCCGCATCGCCTGCCGATGTGCCGCTGCTCTCCCCCGATGAGCGCGAACGCGCCGGGCGCCTGCTGTGCGGACACAAGCGCGACCGGTTCATCGCCGGGCGCAGCGCACTGCGGAGTCTGCTCGGCCGGTACCTCGACGAGGCGCCGCAGGCGCTCGAGTTCCGTTACGGCCCGCACGGCAAACCCGCCCTGGTCACCGGGGCATCGGAGGCAATACTCACGTTCAACTTCAGCCACTCGGAGGATCTGGCGCTGCTGGCCGTTGCGACCGGACGCGAGGTCGGCATCGACATCGAGTATCGCCACCGCGACATCAGCATTGCGCCGTTCGCGCGCCATATCCTGTGCGAAAACGAGACCACCGCCTTGCAACGACTCCCCGCGGAACGGCACAAACAGGCGCTGCTTACTGCCTGGACGCGCAAGGAAGCCTACGTCAAGGCGCTGGGCGAGGGACTCGCGCGGTCGTTGAAAAGTTTCTCGGCAGGAATTGCTGACGAGGAAACCGCCGTGCTGCGACTGGAGGATGCCAGCGGTGAGCCACGAACGTGGACGTTCACCTCGCTCGCCGTGCACCCCGATTATCTCGCCTGCCTGACAGCCCCGGGCAGCGACTGGACGCCGCGCTGCTTCGACTGGCGGCCGGTGCTGTGAGCATAGGCCGATGCGGCGGTTCCATCGAACATGTATATCACACGCCAGTTCCCACTGACGCGAACTGCCCGGGCATCGCCTGCGCGTAATGCCGCGGTTCGACACAGTGGTCGATCAAGGGCTATGGGTGAGCACAACCAACCGGCAGTGCCCGCCCGTCACGGGCCTGCCCCTCCATGGCGGGACGCCTGTTCGAAGCATGGCCTTTCATGCAATGGCGTTTGAAAAACATGCACGATGATTCCAATGGATTCTTGATTCCCTGCTTTACCGCCGGGATCATAATTCCTTGATACGGATATTGCGAAACTGCACCACTTCGGTGTGACATTGAAGTCCGATATAACCTTCATCCCGCTTGGTTTTGCCGACACCCGGTGCATCGGCAGACAGCAGATTCGGAAACAGGCCCTGAGACACCAGCAACCCGTTCAGCCTGACTTCGATACTCGCGCCCTGCAACGTGATCTCGCAACTGTTCCAGAAGGTCGATTTGCCTGAATCCCGTGGCTGCACGATTCTCGCCGCCCACAGCCGGGCGGGAAAAACACCGTAGACTGCGCCCGTCTTGTGCAGGGGGGATCCATACACGGCGTTCTCGTGATCGTATCCATGCTCGTCTATCTGAACTTCGATGCTCGAGTCATAGAAACCTGCGTCGAGCACGGCAGGTTGCGGCATGCGCAGGAAGATTCCCGAATTGGCTGTCATGTCGTAGGATTTCCAGTCCAGCCTGAGTATGAAATCCCTGAACATACTGGTCGAGTACCAGACTACGCCCAGAGCGGGCGTCATGTTATCCACACCGGCCCCGAGGATGGGGTATGCCTCGCCGGCGACATCGATGAAATGCTGGCTCCCGCCGGGGACTATTTCCCAGCCGTCGGTGGCGAAGTTTCCGTTGTACAGGGTTTGAAACCCCGCCTCGTCGCCCAGGAACTCGACCGAGGTATTACGTTCGATAATCGACCGGGCAATCCTGCGCGAAAGGGCCATACCGGTCAGGGCCGGATTGGCCGAACCCACGGTGGGGAAAATAGACTGATCGACACAATAGGCATTGGTGACATGATGGAAGCGACCGTATGCATCGGTGACCGATTTGGCGAAGTCGGTGCCCATCCACAGCGTTCCCGCCTCATGATACGTCGTCCCGATGCCATCGGGTCCTCCACTCACGTATTCGACCGGTGAGGCGTCGCCTTGCGGCCGGGTGATTTCCAGATTGCCGTTCTGGATGCTGAAATCGGGTGCATGCAAGGGGGCCGGCGGTGGTCCCGAGACATTCAGGCCATCCGCGGCAAAACGTGCCGTGTGACAGGGACAGTTGAAGGTTCCGTCAGCCAGGACCCAGTCGACGAAGCAGCCTTCATGGGTACAGGTTCCCTCGAACACCCGGTACTGGCCACCGAAGCGACCGATAAAAAAACGCCCGCTCGGCGTGTCTTCCCTGTGAAAGGAGTCGTCCGGGATGACATTGAGGGGAACCTGTGCCAGCACCTCGATGGTCACCGCGGGTTGCGGGCCGATCGATGTGCCGCCGCCCTGCGTCCCGTTGGTGAGGGCTGCAATGAAATCGGAAGCAGCCTGATCCATGGCGGCCCGCACCTCGCTGTCGTCGCTCGTCTCCACCAGATGGATATAGGCCCTGGGGACGCGAAGCTCGTTGCCGCTTTCACTGTAGATATCATCGCCGGGCCCGCCAAACGGATTGACATTCATCCAGCTGGCATTCGGGTTGCTGGCGATGGGGCTGGTCCGGTCCCCGAATGTCTCTCCCACAGTGCGGATGCCGATCACGACGCGATCATTGCCGAGTCCGCTTTGTGCTTCCCGAATCGACTCGATATCCTCGATATTCGGTGTCATCTGATAGAGGAAACGTTCCGGATCCTTGCTGGCGCCGGGAAACATGGGCACATCCATATTCGGTGCGGCATAAAACTGAAAGTGGAATTGCCCCACACCGCTCCCTGAGGTTGGCGTTGCGCCGGTGATATGAAGCGCTGCCGTTTTGATTTTTCCCGGATCGGGTGCAGGGAGATCGAGGACGCTGCGCTTGATGCGCCAGACGAAGTTGCTGCGCACGTGATACATCAGATTACGCCCCATCAATTCCCCGTTCTGGTTCAGGGGCACCGGGCGCGGGAAGGAGTTCAGCGCCAGACGTGTCGAGTTGATGGTATTTCCGGCCAGAATCACCAGGGCGCTTGACTTGAGATTCAGTCGAACAACCCGAGCCTTACCCTTGTTCCTCGGATCCGCCGGATCCGCCAGTGCGACCACCACTTGATGGATGCGCCCATTGGCAGTCTGCAGCCTGAGCACCTCGGCATACGGCACGACAAACAGCCTGCGCGAGGAATTGGCGCCACTGCTGACTTCGCTGTCTTCACGTACCGAGTCGAGCAGCAAGGGAAGACTGCTGTATTTATCGAAACTGAACAATCCGGACCCCGGCCCTTCCCCCTGAACCGCAATCGGTGGAGCCGATGCCGCCTTCAGGGAAGGCACATGGTTGCCGGTGATTACGTCTTCAGCACGGCTCTTCAGGGCATCATATAACGGGCCGTTGATGAAATCCTGCACGGGATACGTACCGGTTTCCTGCTCACTGTACTCATAGCCGCCCTGCCAGCCGGTCTGGAAAAGATAGTCCTCGACCTCTTCCGGCCACACCCTGTCGCCGGCCTCGTCGAGTTTCTGCAGGTCTTGCGGCTGGTAACGCGGGGCCCACCCGCCCCAGAACAGGGACTTGCCTCCGAGGCAGCGGGAATGTTTTACGAACGTAACGCCATTTGTCTGACCCGGCTCGACCAGGTCCTCATTGACCAGTGAAGCCAGATCCGTGCTGCGGCGTGTGAGGTTCTGTATGTGTTCGGTGATCAGGAACGGGCCCGACTCCAGCACCAGTATACGCGGGGCATCAAGAACGTCGGCCATCCTCCGACCGTGTTCGAACAGCTTGGCCGCTGTATAGGACCCGTACATGCCCGATCCCACGATGATGACGTCAAATTGCCCGCCGTCCTGTGCCGCCAGGATTTCATCCCACGTATTACAGGTGAATCGACCCAGTCCGTCGACTGAGAATGTCGTCCTTTGTATGTCAGGCAGTGGCAGGGGAACACCAGAATCAACAAGTCTGTTTAGTGGCATAGCGATCCCTCGTATGATGCACGTTCCAGGGTGATGTACAGATGCAGCCGGTCAGCCGGCCTGGCCTGCGCCTCGTCGACAGTCCGGCTTGTTGCCGACAGGCGGTGGAGGCACGGTGGACAAAGATACGATTGTTCAATTCAAAACGCCAGAACATGGCACTCAAGGGGATCGGAACACCGGGAGCCTGTCGGATTCAGGTGATCGTTGTGAGTAGGGCTGTAGAGCAAGAACAGAGTTTCACGATTTCGAGGCACATCGTCATTCCACGCAACGGGAAGTCGGGGGAGAGCACAGCGAAGGGGCGATGAGCCGTTCGTACTTCAGAACAATATACGAGCGGCTGGATACCCCATAACATCATGGGTAGTGGTGACAGTAACAATTCCTCCAGCGAGGACACCATCACGCCGCGGAATCATGAGAGTGTGGTTCCAGGTGCCAGGTCTTTCGGTTCCGCCGGCTGCGGGCAAATACCCTGCCTGAGGTAAACAAGACTGATACTCACTGACACAAGGAGGTTGGCGCCTGGCACCGTTTTACCCCGAGGTGCAAAAAATGAAGACCGTGCTTATCTATTTCCATTTGTTATCGCTGGCGGCGGCATTCGGATCCGTGCTGGTAGCCGAATATCTGATTTTTTCCCGGCATCGTCAGTTTTCGCGCGACAGTTACGACACCGTGATTTTCGCCTCACGAACGGCAACCATCTCCTTGCTACTGCTATGGCTGACGGGGATTGGTCTCGTGAGCGTGGGGTATCTCGACGATCCGCTGTACATCGCGAACCAGAAAATCTGGGCCAAGGTATCCATTGTTCTGCTCATGTCGATCAACGGAATTTACATCCACAGATGGCTTTTGCCGCGGTTCGCCGACGTTGCCCGTGGTGGCCTGCTCATACGCACAGCGACGGAGTCGGCGCGTATGCGTCTTGCCTTCGCGACCTCCCTTGCCGGCTGGCTGATCACGGCGTTCTATGGCGCCGCGAAATTCCTTAATGAGGGTTACAACTACGGCGAGCTCTATGGCCTGTACCTCGCGGCGGTGGTGATGATTTTCATGTTTTCCTACCTGGTACCGGATCACTGGATTAACCACGTCCATGACGGTGATCCGGTCACGGGACCTGGATGACCGGACATAGAAAACGACCCGGGTGGACGCCATGCCAAGAGAGAAGCGTCCGGTGAATTATGTGCAGCTTTCCACCGGCGCGTCCCGGACATTGACGCTGTCACGACCCGGGAGGTTCACAATCAGGCGCCAGAATACGACAACTGCGATGGTGGATATGATTTTCGATCGGAGAACGCCGTCAACCGGTGCGCCATAATGATGACGGTATCGTCCGGTACTCCAGTGATGATGCGCCTGACCGATCGTTCCATTAGCGGCTTCGCCCTCACCGATGGAGTCCCCGATGTTGAACTGGTTGGCAGGGGGCGCCGGAACGGAGAACACGAGGCCGCCCAGGACGTGACGGGTAATGACCACCACATCGCCCAGATTGAACGTACCATCGGGCTGCGGGGATCCGTCCACCAGCGGCGCGAAATCACCAAGCTGCTCCTGCTCGGTTGTCAGCGTGCGGCTGCCGAGCACTGCCTGAATGGCCCAGAGCAGGTCAGCGGTGTCGACCGCGTTGTCGACAGTGATATCGCCGTCGTGATTGACCGCGACCGCGGCAGCCGGGGTCAGGACAAGCGCGCATGGTAATGCGTTTAAACCTGTTACCCGTCTCATGATCGATACTTTTCAATTCAATAGGGTCAGACTCAATTGATCTCTGTAAGGTCCGATCACTCGATGTCTGACCTATTCTTTCCAGATTGTCGTTGCCTACCCCTTTATGGCCTGCCCTGTCGTTTCCGATGCCTGCCAGATTCGATAGCGGGCTTCGTATCCCTCCGGGGCGTAGATGACGATCGGGAGGCGGCTGTTGTAACGAATCCGCAGCGGAGCAGCTGATACGAATCTCTCGACCATGGGGGCTCCTTCCGGTGGCGCCATCAAGGTATTGATGACAACCGAAGGGCCGGTCACTTCATAATACGTGTAGCCCCACCCTTCCAGGGTGCGCGGTTCAATGGAATTACCGAGCAGCATTTGATTGACGCCATCGGCAAGCAGGGTTCTGCCTGCATTGAGTTCGACCATAAAATCATCTTCTTCTCCCCGCTCCTTGTGCGGCAACACAATAACGAAGCGTTCCATGCCTTCCCTTGCTGCCGGGAAAGCCTTCAACTCGGGATGGTCGGCTCCAGTCGCCTGCGAGCCGAATGCCAGGAGGTTGACCGCCAGCAACAACGCCAGTGTTTTA
Organism: Gammaproteobacteria bacterium; assembly: GCA_049688075.1. GTDB lineage: Bacteria > Pseudomonadota > Gammaproteobacteria > UBA9214 > UBA9214 > CAVQCA01. The sequence goes on along the minus strand of JBAVKA010000421.1, from coordinate 6,528 downwards.
TTCATTTCTGTCGTGACTCCGTTGTTTCAGGTTTCTGTGAAACATTCACCGTTCGATTCAATGGGAACTGGTTGCATCGTCATCTGTCAAGTTGAATCGAGGCCTGCCCCGGTGCTGCGCGCAGCGCACTCCCACGCCACCATCGCGCGTTTGCGCACCGCACCCCAGCGGTAATCTCCGATTACGCCCGTCTCGCGAATCACGCGATGGCAGGGTATGAGCCAGGCGAGGGGATTGTGACCCACCGCCGTGCCCACGGCACGTGCGGCAGCGGGCTTGTCGATCGCCGCCGCCAGGTGTCCGTAGCTGACGAGTGTGCCGGGCGGCACCTGCAGCAAAGCCCGCCACACCCGCGCCTGAAACGCCGTGCCTTTCACGAACGCGCGCAGCGCGGGACGAGCAGGATGGTCGCCATGCGGCTCAAAGATTTTCCCGGCCAGCCGCGCCGCTGAGGCATCGTCGTGCAACAGCCGCGCACGCGGCCAGCCCTCTCGCAGCACTGCCAGTGCCGCCGCGCCGTCTCCGGCATCGATGAAGGAGAGATGGCACAGGCCGCGGGGGCTCTCGCCGATCAGGCACCGGCCGAAGGGGCTGTCGGCAAGGCCGGCGGTAATCGTCCAGCCTGCGCCTCCGGATTTCACTTCACCGGGAGAGGCCGCCTCCAGGATGACGCAGAGATCGTGCAATCGGCCCGGACCCGACAGCCCCGCCTCCAGGGCGGTTTCCAGAACACTGTGGCCTTTGCGAAGCAGCGTCTTCGCATGAGCCAGCGTGAGGCACTGCAGAAAGTCCTTGGGCGTGATCCCCGCCCAGGCGGAAAACAGGCGGTGAAAGTGGGACGTGCTCAGACCGGCGATTTTCGCGAGGCTCGCGAGATCGGGTTGCTCGGCGTGGCACGCATCCAGATGGCGAATGACTCGCGCGATGCGCTCGTAATCGTTCATGCCGGCATACTGCCACGGCGGGGTTGGCGTTCCCACCCGATTCTTGCGGCGATTCAAGGCAACCGGGATCGCATCCAGCGACCAATACGCTACCTGTCCACCGTGAGGTTAAGATCAATCGCCTGTTCCAGCCCCGATTCGCCGGTCAGGCTGAAAAAGCGGGAAAGCTCGTAGGTGAACTTCATCTTCCACGCCTCGTTGAAGAGTCCATAGAGATACTCCACCCGCAGCTGCTCGGAGAGTTGCTTGCCGACGCTCACCATGCTCTCCTCTTCCGTGGCGCCGGACTCGACGCCGAGATCCACACCGATCGCCTCGGTGATGTCCTTGGTCAGCGGATTGCTGGCGCCGTACCCCACCGCGGCGGTGATCGCCTGGGACTCGGTGCTGGAGGTCGACGACAACGGCCTACCGGTCAGCAGGTACGACATGGCCTCGGCCTCAGTCATGACCGGGTCGGAGTAGACCGTCGCGAGGGGCGATTGCAGCGTGCCGGTGATCTGGATGCCTGCCACGACATTTCCGGCGGTGCGGGTGGCGCGGATATCGAGCGCCGGGTTATCCAGCGGGCCGGTGAACAACAGCCGGCCCTGCTGGATGACGAGTTTCTGGCCATAGCCTTCATAGGTCCCTTTTTTCAGCTTGAGCACGCCTTCGCCGACGATATCCCCGTCCGCCAGGCTGCGCAGCCGAAGGTTTCCCGTGAGCTGGGTGGCCAGTCCCAGTCCCTGGAAATACACGGCATCGCCGAGTTTTACCCTGACGTCGACGACGAGCGCCGTTTTGTCCGCGCCGGGTGCTGACTGCGGCTCAGATTCGCTCTCGACGACGATTACCTGGTCACCCGAAACCCGCACTGCGCTTTCGGGCAGCTGCTTCGCCTCGATCCGCGCCGTGGGGATGCCGACGCTGCCCTTGACTTCGACACGGCGGCTGTCTCCGCTCAGATTGAGCGCCGGATTGGCCGTCACAGAGGCCTCCGGCAGGCGCGCCACGCCGAACTGCTTTCCCTCGATGTCCAGGTGGAACGGCCAATGCGCTCCCGGGTCGAGCCGCACCCCGCCCGACAGGTTGACCGTACCCTTGTCGGAGCGGGCAGAACCGGACAGCGTGAGCAGCTCAGTGCCCTTGCCTTGCGCCCGCAGCCCGATATCGGTCAGTTCGAGGCCAAGATCGGGTACCAGCATCCTTCCCTGCAGGATTTCCGCGTATCCGCTGAGTCGCGGCGCGCCCACGCTGCCCTGCAGCTGGAGCTTCGCAGCGGCGGAGCCGACCGTTGTACTCACCTCGGTCAGCAGGGCATTGATGAAGCTGATATCCGGTACCGCCAGCTCCAGTTCACCATTCAGTGGATAGTCGTCGACAGTATTCCCGCGGAGCTTCGCCTCGATCTTTCCACGGGCATGCCCCTCCGCCAGGTCCACGCGAAAATCCGCGCCGGCTTTTTCCTCCCCGTAGCGCGCGATCACCTCGGCGTTCCGGTATCTGCTGATATACGGTGACTCCCCCTCGGCGTCAATCCGCAACGTCCCCTGCGCGGAGCGAGCCTGCAGGTTCGCAACGGTTTTGCCCTTCGAACCGCTGGCATCGGCCTCGACATCGAGTTCCCCGTCGATGCGACCGGGAACATCGAACAGACCGGACAGCCGTTTGAGCGGCAGCGCAGCGAGCCGGGCTTTGGCGCGCCAGCCTCCTGTTGCCTGCCATGATCCATCCAGGCAGACGCTGGAAGGCTCCGCGGCCCAGCAGGCGGTAACCGGTTTCAGCCGGTTTTCGCCGAGCTCCAGCGGGACCGGTTCCCGCAACCGCCAGTCGCCGAGCGCCCTGAGGTCGAGGTCGGCGCGTGTGAGGCTGCCGCTCCAGCGCCCGCCGGCGTAGCCCCCCTGCAGCGTGGCGAGCGTGCTGCCCGCATCCGCCACCGCCGTAAGCTGCAGCCGGTGCTGCTCGATCCAGCCCTGTGCATCCAGCCTCAGGCGCGAGGCGACAACCCCGCCGAGGTGCAGATGCGTCGCCTCAAGGTACGCTGTCGAACGCTGCGGCTGCTGTCCATCGAGTACCACCCGGCCCTTCAGCGCGCCGATGACATCATCCTGGTAACGCAGTCCCGACCCCGACCATTCGATGCGCCCGCCGGGCTGCGACGGTTCGCCGTGCAGCGAACCGGTCCCCGTGATCGATCCCGCCAGATCGGGCACAAGCTGCTCGAGCTTCTGGGCATCGACGTTGAACTCGATGTCAAGCCGCTCTGCCAGCCGGCCGGAAAGCGTGAGGCCGTTGTCTCCGGATCGGATGACCAGTTGCTCGCTCTCCACGCCGCCAGCGCGAAAGGTCACGTCCCCCAACGCGCTCACCGGGCGCTCGTGCAGCGTTCCGTCCAGCCGGGCATCACGCAGCCGGACGTTATAGTCTTCATCGCGGACCTCTGCCAGCAGCCGGGTCCTGATTCCGAGTTTCCCCGGCCAGTCCGGCCACAGCAGGCCGGGGTTAACGCCGCCACCCTCGACGCCAAGATCGATGGCGAGTCCGGCCTTCCAGTCCAGTGTGCCGTTTGCATCGAGCCGTCCATCCAGCCCCGCCACGGTGAGCTCATCGAACGCCAGCCCGTCGGTCGTCCCGCTGCCTTTCGCCTCAACCTCGAGCGGCGGGATTTCCGCGCCTTCGAAATCGCCGGCCAGCGTGTACCGGTAATTCCCGGGTACCCCGTTCAGTGTGTAGCGGCCGTGTGCGCTGCGGTATTCCGCGGCGGCCTGCAGCGGCCAGCGCAGACCGTCCCATTCGCCTTCCAGGGCGACCGCCGGGGCGCCTGCATCGAGGCGAACCTCTCCCCGCGTGTCGATGACGAAAGGTGCGTTCAGCCGGTGATCGAGGCGCAGGCCGTACACATCGCCTTCGAGCGTGGCATGACCGGCGCCGTCCATGCCGTCGGGGAGGCGGCCGCGCCAGTCAAGCGTGGCGCTGAACGGATAGGGGGTGTGTAGCGCGGCACGAGCGCCCAGTTCCGCCGAAGCGCCGGCCATCGCCAGATGCAAACGGGTGATGCGCAATCCGGCGACGGGACCGGCGTGTGCGGACAGATCCAGTTCGTCGATGACGGTTTCCTGCGTACCGAGCTGCAGGGACAGGCGCCGGATGCTCAGCGCCTTGACGTCGAAGGCGAATGGCAGGGGAATCCTCTCGGGCGGCGTGAACGCGGTGGAACCGGTATCCGTGGCCGGCGTCTGGTAGACGGCGTCCTCGATCGCCAGGCGGCGCACACTCAGGCCGCCGCGCAGCAAACCGGCAGGATCAATCGCCAGTTCGAGACGGCCGGCCTGCAGGCGCGTGTCGTCGAGCCGGTAGTCGATGCCGTCGGCGACCAGACCGGTCAGCAGGGTGCCGGTGATCTGCCTGATGACCAGCGTACCGGGCGCGAAGGCCGCGGCCCGGTCGATCAGCCAGCGACTGCCCGCGGGACTTGCCAGCAGAACGGTCACCAGCAGCAGGATGATCGCCGCCAGACCGAGCAGCACGCCGAAAAGTCTGAATAGTCCTTGCCGGCGCATAACCGCTACAGTTCCGGGCCCATGCTGAAATGGATGCGAAACGCGTCCTTGCTGTCCGTCAGCGGATGGGCGATATCCAGGCGTATCGGTCCGACCGGCGAGCGCCAGCGGATGCCGAAGCCGACGCCGGTCCGGGGATCGACGTGTGTCTTGTCGAAGGCATTGCCGGAATCCACGAACAGCGCCACCGCCCATTTGTCCACCAGCAGGCGTTCCAGCTCGACGCTGCCAACCAGCAGGTTGCGGCCGCCCACCACGTCGCCGTCGCTGTCCTTGGGACCGAGCGACTCGTAGGCATAGCCGCGGACACTGTTGTCGCCACCTGCGAAGAAACGCACCGAGGCGGGCAGTTCCTCGAAGGCGTTCATGGCCGTTGCCCCGACATCAAGACGGGTGATCACCCGCAGCCGCGCCGGCAGCGCCAGTACCGCCTTGGCGTTGCCGATCGCCTGCGCGAAGCTGACGGAGGAGACGATCTGCTCGGTGGCGCCGCGCAGCTTGAGGCCCAGCCTCAGCCCCTTGCGCGGATAGAGCCGGTCGGCAGCTATCACCCTCGACCAGCCGATGCCGGGCATCAGCACGGTGGATTTGCCCTTGTCGTTGCCCACCTCGAAATCCTCGTGGCTGAGGGTGAGCGAACGCTCCTTGCTCCAGCCCTCGTTCGGCACTCGGTACCAGGTGACGGAAGCCGCGGTGTTGTCCGATTTCGAGGTGTCGGTGTCCTCGTGCTGGTAGCCGGTCTCGAATTTCAGCTTGTCGGTCACCGGGTTCTTCAGCGGGATGGTATAGGCGGCCGTGATCTTTGACTCGACTTTGGAGACCGAGGTTTCCGCCGAAAACACGTGTCCTGCGCGGTTGACCCTCCGGTTCTGGTAACCGACGCCGACGCGCGGCCCGGTGTCGGTGGCAAAACCGATCTTTCCCGTATAGCGGTTGCGTTTGGACGGTGTCAGTACGATTTCGGTCGGTATCGCACCGTCCACGGCCTCGTCGAAATGGGGTTGCACGTAGGCATTGCGGAAATAACCGCTGCCGGCAAGCGCGCGCGTGGTCCTGGTGAGCAGGGTCGCGTCATAGGGCTTGCCCTCCTGGTAGGCGAGAAAGCGGTCCAGTAACTTCGGATCGATGATGTCCTGTTTGCGCCGGATCGGTCCGAAGCTGTAGCGCGGCCCGGAGTCGTAGTGCAGGATGATATCGGCCGTCCCCAGCGCGGGATTCACGCGCAGTTCATTCTGCGTGTAACGCCCCTGCACATAGCCGCGCGTGCTGGCAAGCTCCGCGATCCGTCGCTTGAGGTCGGTATAGATATCCTGGCGCAGCGGTTGGCCTGCCCGGGCCATGGCATTCTTCACCAGGGTATCGAAGGCGGCGTCGGAAGCGGCCTCACCGTTGATGACGACATCGATGATGCCGAAGCTGACCCGCGGCCCCGGCTCGATAGTAAAGACGGCCTGCCAGCAGGCGGCCTCCGCCGTGGCCGGTTCGAAACGCTGGGTAATTGTCGCCTGGTAGTAACCGAAAGCCTGCAGGGCATCACGCACCTCGCCGTCGGCCTGTTTGAGCCGCCCGCGCAGGCGCCACAGCGGAGCATCGCAGGGTTCCTTGTAGAGTGACAGGTAGGCCCTGATGTTGGCGGCCACCTCGCCCTCGACGCCGTCGATGACGATCGTCGGCGTTTCCGCCGCACAGGCGGGACCCGCAGAGAGCAGCGCCAGCAGCAGGAGCAGCGCCATACCGCAGGGTCGCATGCTCATGGCCGCTCCCCGAATCCAGTGATGCGCCTCCCGTTATCACGGCCTTTCCTGCCGGTCATCTCTTCGTCGCCCCGGTATCCGGATCTAGGTCTCGGGCGGCCTGGCGGCAGGGGTCACCGTTCCCGCTGGCGGAGCATTGCGGAAATGCAGATCCCGCTGCGGGAAGGGAATCTCGATGCCGGCTTCGCGGAACGCGGCGTCGATGGCCAGATACAGATCGCTGCGGGTCTGGAGACGTCGGTCCACATCGCGGATGAAGCAACGCAGCTCGAAATCGAGCGAACTGTC
>JBAVKA010000420.1:0-3352 GCA_049688075.1 Gammaproteobacteria bacterium | reverse complement strand
GGCTATACCTCGGACATCGTCGATGCCATGCGCTGGGCCGCCGGCCTGCAGGTGCCCGGGGTGCCGGACAACACCAGTCCCGCGCGGGTGATCAATCTGAGCCTAGGGGGTGATGGTCCCTGTTCCCGCCTGGAGCAGGATGCCATCGACGAGGTGAATGCGCGGGGGGCGGTGGTCGTGGTGGCGGCAGGTAACGGGTCGGGCGATGTCGCCGATCAGAATCCCGCCAATTGCCAGGGCGTGATTGCCGTGGCGGCCACGACACGCAGCGGTGCCCGTGCCGCCTACACCAACACCGGCGGCGGGGTCGCCCTGAGCGCGCCCGGCGGTGATACCGCTGACGGTATGCTCATGCTTTCCAACGATGGCCTCACCGTGGCGGCAGCGGATGATTACCAGCCGGTGGCGGGCACCAGCTTCTCGACCGCACAGGTCAGCGGTATTGCCGGCTTGATGTTGTCGATCAACGGGGATCTGAATCCGCAGCAGGTGCATGACCTCCTGGTTCAGAGCGCCAGGCCGTTCCCGGATGCGAGCTGCGACCAGCTATGCGGCGCCGGCATCGTCGACGCCGCCGCCGCCGTGCAGCAGTCCATCACGACGCCGGGAAACCCGGACGCCGATGCAGACGGCGTGAAGGATGTTAATGATCTGTGTCCGGACACGCCGGCCGGCGTGTCCGTGGATGCGGACGGCTGCAGCGTGATTCAGCTGAACGCCGCGAATAGCGGCGGCAGGGGGGGCGGCGGAGGCGGCGGGTGCACGCTCGGGCGTGCCGGCGGTTTCGATCCGCTGCTGCCGCTGCTGCTGTTGTTCACCGCCCTGGCACCGATCGTGCGTCGCCGCCCGGGTGTCAGGTAACCTTTGCGGTATTCAGCTCCCCACACCAAAGTTACGCAGTGCCGTGCGGAAGGAGTTGAACGGACTGAACACCGCGTCACCGATAATCACCGCATAGCCCAGCCAGTGGTAGAAGGAGGGCGTCACTCCGAGTTTGAACATCAGGTAGGACAGCAGACCGGTAGCGATCACCACCGCCAGCACCGCGAACACGATATCGGACAGGAAGTAGCCGGTACTGATGTCTCCGGACTTGAAGAACTCGACGATCAGCACGATCACGCAAAGACCGATGAAAATGAAACCGGCCACACCGTGCATGTCCAGGCCGGTCAGGTGCACGACCAGCAGGTAGGCGATGAGAAACAGCGTGTAGGGGATCCTGTTGAAGATTCTCATGCCGTTCTGGTTGCTTTTGATGGTAATGTTTTCAGACATAGGTCGGTCCTCGAATGACGGATAGGGTATGCCCGCGGGTACCAGGGTCCAAGGGATTATCAGGCTTGCGTCACGACATTTCCAGAGACTGCGCCACACCGGCCAACATGGCCTGATCGGCCGCTTCGGGTATACTCCCGCCCCGCCGGGGGAACCCGATCCGCCCGGCGGATTGGCAGAGGAGAGTACGGATGACCCTGGAGGCATGGATCGCGCTGGCCGTGGTGGTGATGGTGATAGGCCTTCTCGCCTTTACCCGGTTCGCTGCCGATGTGGTGCTGGTGGCGGGTGTTACGCTGCTCCTGGTGAGCGGAGTGCTTACTCCCCGGGAGGCGCTCGCGGGACTGTCCAATGAGGGCATGGCAACGGTCGCCGTGCTCTACATTGTCGCCGCCGGCCTGCGGGAGACCGGAGCCGTCGCCTGGCTGGTTCAATGGGTGCTGGGCCGGCCCCGGAATCTGTTTCACGCCCAGCTCCGGATCATGGCCCCGGCAGCAGCAGCAAGCGGTTTTCTTAACAATACCCCGGTCGTGGCCATGTTTCTCCCTGCCGTAATCGACTGGGCCCGCCAGAATCGTCTGCCGGTGTCGAAACTGCTGATTCCCCTGAGCTATGCCGCGATCCTCGGCGGCACCTGCACGCTCATAGGGACCAGCACCAATCTGGTCGTCAACGGGCTGCTGATCAGCCGCACCCCGCTTCCAGGGCTCGGGATGTTCGACATTGCCTGGGTGGGGCTGCCGGCGACGCTGGCGGGTATTGCCTACCTCGTGCTGCTCGGGCGCTGGCTGCTGCCGGATCGCCGTCCGGTGATGGACATCCATGACGACCCGCGCCGCTATACGATTGAAATGCTGGTTCAGCCCTCGAGTCCCCTGGTCGGCAGAAGCGTCGAGGAGGCCGGGCTGCGCCACCTCCCGGGTATGTATCTGGTGGAGATCGAGCGCGATGGCGATGTGTTCCCCGCCATCGCCCCGCACCACCGGTTGAAGGGCAGCGACCGGCTTGTGTTCGCCGGTATTCTTGATTCCGTGGTGGACCTGCAGCGGTTCCGCGGGCTGGTGCCGGCCACCGACCAGGTCTTCAAGCTGGGAGTCCCGCGCCCGGAACGCTCCCTCGTCGAGGCGGTGGTCTCCGACAGCGGCCCGCTGGTTGGCAAGAGCATCCGTGAGAGTCGTTTCCGCAATGTCTACAATGCCGCCGTGATCGCGGTGGCCCGTAACGGCGAGCGTGTACACAAAAAGATCGGGGATATCGTACTGCGTCCGGGCGATACGCTGTTGCTCGAGACCGATCCCTCGTTCGTCGAGCGCCAGCGCAATTCGCGGGACTTCTTCCTGGTGAGCCGCCTGGAAAACACCCACCCGCTGCGGCATGAGCAGGCCCTGACTGCCGTGGTGATCCTGGCAGGGATGGTCATTGCAGTAAGCGTGGGCTGGGTGTCAATGCTGCAGGGTGCGCTGGTGGCGGCCGGCCTTATGATGGTGACCCGGTGCATCTCCGGCGGCGTAGCCCGGGCTGCGGTCGACTGGCAGGTGCTCATCGCTATCGCCGCTTCCTTCGGTCTCGGCTATGCCCTGGAGAAGACCGGCGCGGCGCAGTTCATCGCGCAGAACCTGATCGCGCTGGCGCAGGGGAGTCCCTGGGGCACGCTCGCCGTCGTCTACCTGGTGACCATGCTGTTCACCGAGCTCATCACCAACAACGCCGCCGCCGTGCTGGTGTTCCCCATCGCCTTGTCGACAAGCGAGAGCCTCGGCGTGAGTTTCATGCCGTTCGCCATCGCGATCATGATGGCCGCATCGGCGAGCTTTTCCACGCCCATCGGCTACCAGTGCAACCTGATGGTGTACGGCCCGGGCGGTTACCGCTTCAGCGACTATTTGAAGGTTGGGATACCGCTTAACCTGCTGGTCGCTGCGGTGACGCTGGCCATCGTGCCGCTGGTCTGGGGTTTCTGATCCGACCACACCCACACGCACTACAACAAGCCAGAAAACAGCGTGGCGATGCCGAGGAAACTGAAGAATCCGGTGACGTCGGTTATCGTCGTCAGCACGATGGTCGAGGACTG
>JBAVKA010000419.1:0-7751 GCA_049688075.1 Gammaproteobacteria bacterium | reverse complement strand
TCGAGATGCTGCGCAAGACCGGGCTGGCAAAGGCCGACAAAAAGGCCGGGCGGGTGGCCGCGGAAGGCCTTATCGAGGTCGGGGTCAGTGAGGACGGTCGTTCGGCGACCCTGGTCGAGGTCAACTGCGAGACCGACTTTGTTGCGAAGAAAAAAGAATTCCAGGAATTCGCGAATGACATTGCGCAACGTATACTTGCCGGAAAACCGGCTGATATCGAGGCACTGCTGGATATGCCGCTGCATGGCGGGAAGGAGACCAGCGTCGAACTGGCCAGAAAGTCGCTGATCGCCTCGATAGGCGAGAATATCAACGTACGACGTTTTATTCGCCTCGACGCCACCAGGGGAATACTGGCCTATTACCAGCACGGCGTCAGAATCGGCGTGCTGGTGGAACTGCAGGGCGGCAATGCCGAACTGGCCCGTGATATCGCCATGCACATCGCCGCCAGCAAGCCGCAGTGCGTTATCGAAGCGGACGTGCCACCTGAGGTCATTGAGAAGGAGCGCGAGATCTTCTCGGCACAGGCAGAAACCAGCGGCAAGCCGGCGAATATCATTGAAAAGATGGTGGACGGACGTATTCGGAAATTCCTTGCCGAAATCACCCTGGTGGGTCAGCCCTTCGTCAAGGATCCTGACCAGACCGTTGGGCAGTTGCTGAAGAGCGCCGGCGCCGGAGTCATCGGCTTCGCCCGCATGGAACTGGGCGAAGGCATCGAGAAGAAAACTGAAAACTTCGCTGACGAGGTGATGGCCCAGGTCAAGGGCGGTTGATACCTGCCGGACTATCCTGCAGGTCAGGCACCGGGGAGTCTGCGCGCAGCCGAGGGTCGAAGTTCGACCCTTTTTTATGCCTACAGGGACGTAGGTACATCGCGTAGCGCAGGGAGAAGGTGAGACCGCGCAGCGGTCGAGAGGCTGGCCTGGGCCAAGCGCGGGAGCGATGAGCTGTGGCAATCGGGCAGGAAAAGTAAGACAATGAGGCGCGCTCCAGCCCCGGGTGAGGAAGAGATATATCTACATGAAAAACAAGGTAAACATCTGAAATGCACTTCCGTCGTTTACTGCTGAAGCTCAGTGGCGAGGCCCTGATGGGGGCGGGTGATCATGGCATCGACCCGGATGTTATCCACCGTATCGCGGAAGAGATCCAGGCGGTCTGTTCCGCGGGTGTTCAGATCGGTCTGGTCATCGGCGGCGGTAATATCGTCCGCGGCGCCGGTATGGCATCGCGCGGTATGGATCGGGTGCGCGGTGACCACATGGGCATGCTGGCGACGGTCATCAATGCCCTTGCCCTGCAGGATGCACTGGAAAAGGCCGGCGCGGTCTGCCGTGTGCTGTCGGCGTTGAGGATAAACCAGGTGTGCGAACCCTATATCCGGGGCCGTGCGGTGCGGCACCTCGAGAAGGGTCGTGTGGTGATTTTTGCTGCCGGAACGGGGAATCCGTTTTTTACCACGGATTCAGCCGCGAGCCTGCGCGCCATCGAAATCGGCGCGGACATCATGCTCAAGGCGACCAAGGTGGATGGCGTGTACTCGGCGGATCCGTTGAAGCACGGTGATGCGACCCTGTTTGACCGGCTTACCTTCGATGAAGCGCTGGGGCGCAAGCTCGCCGTGATGGATGCGACGGCGCTGGTCCTTTGCAGCGAGCACAATATGCCGGTCCGGGTGTTCAACATCTTCGAACCGGGTCATCTGGCCAGGATAGTTGCAGGCGAACATGTCGGAACATTGGTAGAGCGGGAGATCTCGGGATGATAGAAAGCATCAAAAAGGATGCCAGGCAGCGGATGGTGAAAAGCATCGAGGCGCTGAAGCAGTCGTTCGGTAAAGTGCGTACCGGACGGGCGCATCCCAGTCTGCTGGATCACCTCACGGTGGATTATTACGGCAGCCAGGTCCCCATTTCACAGGTGGCGAATCTTGGTATCGAGGATGCACGCACCCTGATGATTACCCCCTGGGAAAGGCAGATGGTGCAGGTTATCGAGAAGGCGATACTGAAATCCGATCTCGGGCTCAACCCGGCAACCGCCGGTCTGGTGATCCGTATCCCGATGCCGCCGCTTACGGAGGAGACCCGGCGTGACCTGGTGAAACACGTGCGCCATGATGCGGAGTCGGCAAAAGTGGCGATTCGCAATATCCGCCGTGATGCGCTCACGGATCTCAAGGATCTGCTCAAGGAAAAGGAGATTTCAGAGGACGAGGAACGCAAGGCGCAGGAAGAGATTCAGCATATCACCGACAGGTCCGTAGCCGATGTTGACAAGGTTCTGGCGGAGAAAGAAGCCGAACTGATGGAGATCTAGCGGCCGGGGCTCGTGATCACGGCCGATTCATCCGCTACGGATCAACATGACTATACCTGGCAAGATGACTGTAATACCGCAGCATATCGCCATCATCATGGACGGTAACGGTCGCTGGGCCCGCACCCGCATGCTGCCGCGCTATGTCGGGCACCGGGAGGGCGTCAAGGCGGTCAGGCGCATTGTCGAGGCGTGCCGCAACAAGGGTATCAGTGTGCTGACACTGTTCGCTTTCAGCAGTGAAAACTGGCGACGTCCGAGTGACGAGGTCGGCTGGCTGATGGATCTGTTTATTCACACGCTGAAGAAAGAGATCGACACGCTGCACAGCAATGATATCCGCATACGCGTCATCGGTGATCGCAGCGCTTTCCCGGACGACCTGCGCGAACAGATTGCCCGGGCGGAGGAGAGGACCGTGCACAACCGGGGGCTCAACCTGGTGGTCGCCGCAAACTACGGCGGTCATTGGGATATCACCCAGGCCTGCCGCACGCTGGCACAGCACGTTGCCGCCGGAGAAGTCGCACCCGGGGACATTACGGCCGGGATGATCGGCGAATATACATCCCTGTCGGATCTGCCCGAACCCGACCTGTTTATCCGGACCGGAGGTGAGCAGCGCATCAGCAATTTCCTGTTATGGCAGCTGGCTTATACGGAGTTTTATTTCACCGAAACACTCTGGCCGGCTTTTGATGAGAAGGCGCTCGATGACGCCCTGCAGTCCTATGCCAGACGGCAGCGCCGTTTCGGCCGCACTGCAGAACAGGTGGAGCAGCTGAAGGGTGCTTAAGACTCGTCTGGTCTCGGCAGCGATCATGGTGCCGCTCGTCGTGGGTGGTGTGCTCTATCTCCCCACAGCGGGTGTGGCGCTGACGCTGGCGCTGGTGATGAGTGTCGGCTTGTGGGAATGGGGCGCGATGATACCGCTGGGCTCCATGGCGACGCGCATCGCCTACCCGGCCGGAGTTGCCGCGCTCATGGCCCTTGTCTGGGCGGCGCCGCTCGACAGGGTACTCGTGCCGTTGCTGCTGCTGGCGGTTCTCTGGTGGCTGACGGCCCTTTACTGGCTGGTGCGCCCGGGCTTTGGCGAACAGTCGACACGTGCAGTGCGTGTACTTAAGGGGTGCGCCGGCGTGCTGGTGATGCTGCCCTGCTGGGCGTCATTCGTCACCCTGCATGCTCGCGATGATCACGGTCCTCTGATTACTCTGGCCTTGCTGGTCATGGTCTGGCTGGCGGACAGCGGCGCCTATTTTTCCGGACGGCGATGGGGCCGCACCAGGCTGGCGCCGGTGATCAGTCCGGGCAAGACCTGGGAAGGAGTGCTTGGCGGGATTGTTGCCAGCGCGATTGCCGCACTGCTGGCCGGCTACTGGTACAGCCGTTCACTCGAGTGGACGCTCACCCTGGTGCCGGTCGCTCTGCTGGCGGTGATGTTTTCCGTCGTGGGCGACCTGCTGGAGAGTCTGATGAAACGTCAGGCCGGTATCAAGGACAGTGGCAGCATCATTCCGGGACATGGAGGGGTACTGGACCGGATCGACAGTTTGACGGCGGCGGCCCCGATGTTTCTTGCGGGTATGCTGTGGTTCGGACTGTGATTCTGACTGCTTCGTCTCCCCCGTGCCCCGCCCGGCGTCGTTTCGACCCGCATCCGGACCTGACATGACAGACAGGCATCCCGCAGGAGTTACCATACTCGGTGCGACCGGCTCGATCGGCCTGAGCACTCTGGATGTCGTCGCCCGACACCCCGACCGGTTCCGGGTGGTCGCCCTCACAGCGCATACCAATGTCGATAGCCTGGTCACGCAATGCGAGCGGTTTCATCCGCGCTTTGCCGTCATGGCCGACCCGTCGGCAGCCGAGCGTCTGCTGACAGTGCTCAGGGTCCGCGCTCCCGAGGTTCAGGTCCTGGGTGGGCAGGAGGCGCTTGCCGAGGTCGCGAGTCTGGTGGATGCAGACTATGTGATGGCCGCCATCGTTGGTTCAGCCGGGCTGTTGCCGACGCTGGCCGCGGCGGCGGAGGGAAAGCGCGTGTTGCTGGCGAACAAGGAAGCGCTGGTCATGTCAGGCGCCCTGTTCATGCAGACTGTCAGGGACAATCATGCCACCCTGCTGCCCATCGACAGCGAACACAATGCGTTGCTGCAGTGCATGCCGGACAACTATGCCACCGGGCAGGCGCCCCGAGGTGTCAAGAGCATCATGCTGACTGCCTCGGGTGGACCTTTCAGAAGCACACCGATGAACGAGCTGGATGCAGTGACTCCCGAGCAGGCTTGCGCCCATCCCAACTGGGACATGGGACGCAAGATTTCCGTTGATTCAGCCACCATGATGAACAAGGGACTGGAAGTCATCGAGGCGGGGTGGTTGTTTGATCTTCCGGTCGACAAGGTTCGGGTGGTCCTGCATCCGCAGAGCATCCTGCACTCCCTGGTGGAATACCAGGACGGCTCGATGCTGGCCCAGCTGGGGAATCCGGACATGCGCATACCGATCAGCCATGCGCTGGGATGGCCGGCGCGAATCGAATCCGGCGCACAGCCACTGGACCTGCCGGCCATCGGAATGCTTCAGTTCGAGCGCCCGGACCTGCATCGCTTTCCCTGTCTCGCGCTCGCAGGACAGGCATGGCGGACTGGAGGCACAGCGCCGGCCATACTCAATGCGGCCAACGAGGTCGCCGTGCAGGCGTTTCTTGAACGCCGCCTGGCGTTTACTTCCATACCGCGCGTTATCGAACATGCCCTGGAGCACTGCGTTGTACACGAAGCAGGCACGCTGCAGACTATCCTCGATGATGATGCCCAGGCGCGTGACCAGGCTATGCGTTGTATCAGCAACGGCATTGGCATGACTGCGCCATGAACAGCCTGTTCACCTCCACCATCGCGTTTATCGTCGCCATCGGGATACTCGTAACCGTCCATGAGTTTGGCCATTTCTGGGTCGCCCGGAAGCTGGGTATAAAGGTTCTGCGGTTTTCCATCGGTTTCGGCAGACCGCTCTGGCGCCGCAACGTCGGTCATGACGGAACCGAACTGGTCATCGCCGCAGTGCCCCTCGGCGGTTATGTGAAGATGCTTGACGAGCGTGAAGGCGAGGTCAAACCGGATGAACTGCACCGTGCGTTCAACCGCCAGCCGCTCGCCACGCGCAGCGCCGTGGTCGCCGCCGGCCCGATATTCAATTTCCTGTTTGCGATACTTGCCTACTGGGTGATGTACGCCAGCGGCGTTCCCGGGATGCGTCCGGTCATCGGCGAAGTGATCCCGGACAGTGCTGCGGAAACGGCAGGTTTCGTTGCCGGTGACGAGATACTGGCAATTCAGGGCAAGCTGACACCCAGCTGGGAATCCGCCGTCCTGACACTGCTGGATGCCGGTCTGGACGAACCGGCAAGGTTTTCGGTCAGCATCCGCGACCCGAACGGACAGGAAAGAAAACTGCAGGTTGCCCTGGATGCGTCGACCCGGCTTCTTGGCAAGGGCAACCTGCTGGAGAATTTTGGTATCAAACCCTGGCGCCCGGACTATCCGGCCCTTATTGACCGGCTCGAACCGGACAGTCCTGCTGAACGGGCCGGCTTGCAGGCGGGGGATCTTGTGCTGACGGCCGACGGTACAACCATCGGGGACTGGAACCAGTGGGTTGACTATGTCCGCGCCCGCCCCGGGCGGACGATTGCCGTGCAGGTCAGGCGCGGCGATACCCTGGTGGATCTCAGCCTGACCCCGGAGGTGATCAAGGAAGATGACAGGACGGTCGGGCGTATCGGCGCCTACGTCCGACTTCTGGATAATGAACAGCATGCTACAATGCGCGTCGTTGTACGCTACGGTCTGATCGAGGCCCTTCCGGTGGCTCTGGGGAAGACCTGGGAGATGACGACGCTGACGCTGCGGACCCTGTGGAAAATGGTCACAGGAAGCGCATCGATCGAGAACCTGAGCGGGCCGATCAGTATTGCCCGCTATGCCGGTCAGTCAGCGGTGCTGGGATTATCCGCCTTTCTGGGGTTTCTGGCCGTGGTTAGTGTCAGTCTGGCGGTGCTGAATCTGCTGCCTGTCCCGGTACTCGATGGCGGACACCTGATGTATTACCTGATTGAAGTGGTGAAAGGGAGCCCTGTTTCCGAAGCGGCCCAGCTCCTCGGTCAGCGGATCGGGATCATCCTCCTGCTGATGCTGATGTCGCTGGCGTTTTATAACGATCTGGCGCGCCTTTTCACATGATCTCGCCACGGTGTCGATGCGTGCAGCTGCGATGAGAACCTTTATCCGGATAGCGTTGTTGTCCCTGCTGCTGTGCGGTTCAGCCCGGGCTTTCGAAGCATTTGAAGTCACCGACATACGCGTCGAGGGGCTGGAGCGAATTTCTCCCGGAACGGTGTTCAACTACCTGCCCATCAAGGTCGGCGATACGGTCGATACCGATGACACGGTCAATGCGGTCAAAACCCTCTTCAAGACAGGATTCTTCAGTGACGTACGCATGGAACGGGACGGAACTGTCCTGGTCGTCTACGTAAAGGAGCGCGCGGCGATCAGCAGTATCAAGATTACCGGCAACAAGGACCTGGAGACGGATAAACTGCTCGAGGGACTCAAGGACATCGGTCTCGCCGAGGGGCGGGTATTTGACCGCTCACTGCTGGACAAGGTGGAACAGGAGCTCCGGCGGCAGTATTTCAGCCGCGGGAAATATGCGGTCCGGATAGAGACGACCATCACTCCGCTGGAGCGCAACCGCGTCGGTATTCTCATCGATATCTCGGAAGGCGAGGCTGCCCGTATCAAGCAGATCAACATCGTCGGGAATCACACATTCACGGACAAGGAGCTGCGCAAGGGTTTCACCCTGGACACCCCGTCCTTCCTGTCATTCATCACCAAGAATGACCAGTACTCAAAACAGAAGCTTTCCGCGGACCTGGAGATTCTGCGATCCTATTACCTCGATCGGGGCTATCTCAATTTCAACATCCTCTCGACGCAGGTATCGATCACGCCGGACAAGAAGGACATTTACATTACGATCAATATTTCCGAGGGGAATCAGTTCAGGATCAAGGAAGTCACCCTCTCCGGTGAACTGGTGCTCAAGCCGGAGGAGTTGTTCCCCCTGGTAAAGATTAATCCGGATGATGTGTTCTCGCGCAAACGCGTCACGGAGGCGGTCGATCGCATCAGCGCGAAACTGGGTGACCAGGGCTACGCCTTCGCCAATGTCAACACCGTGCCCGATGTCAACGAGTCAGACCGGCTGGTCAACCTTGCGTTTATCGTCGACCCCGGCAAGCGGGTCTATGTGCGGCGCGTTAATGTAAAGGGAAACATCACCACCCGCGACGAGGTCCTGCGCCGCGAGATGCGGCAGATGGAAGCCGGCTGGTTTTCGGCGGAAAAGGTCGA
>JBAVKA010000418.1:0-1651 GCA_049688075.1 Gammaproteobacteria bacterium | reverse complement strand
ACCTGCATCTATCCCCGGATGGCGCCACAGCCCCTGAAGGAGGAGTATCTGCTCACCGGGCCGCTGGAGACGACCAACGAATGGTATGCGGTGGCGAAGATCGCGGGTATCAAGCTCTGCCAGGCCTGCCAGCGGCAATACGGAGTCCGGTTCATCTCCGCCATGCCGACCAATCTCTACGGCCCCGAAGACAACTTTGACCTTGAGTCCTCGCATGTCATGCCGGCCCTGATTCGCAAAATCCATGAGGCCAGGGTAAGCCGGTCGCCGTCGGTTTCGGTATGGGGAACCGGCAAACCCTTGCGAGAATTCCTGCATGTGGATGACTGTGCGGCGGCTTGTCTATATCTCATGCAAAACTATGACGGCGAGGAGATTGTCAATATCGGGGTGGGCGAGGATCTCCCGATTTCCGAGCTTGCTGAATTAGTGAGTAAGATTGTGGGTTTTACCGGCAAGATCGTCTACGACGCGGGCAAGCCGGACGGTACCCCCCGCAAGCTGGTGGATGTGTCCCGCATCAATGGTCTGGGCTGGAGAGCCGGGATTCCGCTGGAGGCAGGGATAAGGATGACATATCAGTGGTTCCTGGAGCATGTGGCCTGACTGAATCCCTGAATGATTGAATGTCTCACCGCAGTCCTTTGACGTCCTACCGTTTTCAGAATCAATGGGTTAAAGTTACTGGTCTAATGGGTGTCCGGGCCTCGAACGGGGCGCATTAACTGGGGGTAGGAATGTTCGTTTTCAACAAGAAATTCAGCTTGCCGGTGGTTATCCTGCTGGTTGCCGCCGTTCTGGCCGGTTGCGGTGGCGCCGAGGAGCGCAAGGCGAAATATCTCGAACGCGGCAAGACCTCTTTTGAGGAGCAAAACTTCGAAAAGGCGACCGTTGAATTCAAGAATGTCCTGCAGATCGATCCCAAGACGGCTGCACCGTACTACTACCTGGGACGGATTGCCGAGCAGGATCAGGAGTGGCGCCAGGCCTTCGGCTATTACAGCAAGGCCGTGGAACTGGACCCCGGGCTGATCGACGCCCGTATCCACCTGGGCCGTTTCTACCTGCTGGCCGGCGATATGGATAAATCCGCCGAACAGGCGGACGAGGTGCTCAAGCTCGAGCCCGCCAATGCGGATGCACAGGTGTTGCGTGCCTCGCTCCTGATGCGGTAGGACAAGCAGGATGATGCCATCACGCTGCTGCAACAGGTGCTTCAGGCAACCCCCGGCCATGGCGATGCGTCCGTCCTGCTGGCCTCAATCTATGAACAACAGGATAAAGAGGATGAGGCCGTCCGCCTGCTCGAGGAGGCGGTCACGACGAATGCCGACGATGTCGGGTTGAAGCTGCGGCTTGCCAAGACTTACCTGCGACGCAAGGATAACGCCAAAGCCGAAGCGATTATGACGGGTATCGTCAGCAGCCATCCGGACGAATTGAAGTACCGCGTGACCCTGGCCTCCTATTACGCACAGACGGATCAGGCGGATAAGGCCGAGAAGGCGCTGCGCGACGCCATCGTGGCGGATCCCGGGGATGCGCAACGCTATCTGTTGCTGGCTGAATTTTTTGCCCAGAAGGTCAGCAAGGAGAAGGCGATTGCCGAACTCGAAACGGCGATTGCGGCCAAACCCGAATTGACTGAACT